>JAIPKB010000131.1 GCA_021733795.1 Akkermansiaceae bacterium
CTTCTCCCAGATTCACCACCGCCCCGGCGACCGGGCCGCCGATGCGGGTACGGTAGATATCGGGGCCGCCAAAGCCGCCGGCGCGCTGCGAGGCGAAGTAGAGAAAATCGCCGTGCTCGGTGACAACCGGCGCGGTGTCATCGGCCGCCGAATTGAACTCGTCGAGGTATTTGGCGTGGCGGAACAACGGAACCTCCGAAAGTTGCGACTGGTCGAGCGCATCGATCACCGGCTCCTCCGGAGCGGGTTCGTAACCCAGCCCGTAGAGGGGGGTGTAGCGGTAGTGGGCCTCGAGACACAAGATCGTCAGGGCGGTGCCGATGATTCTCCCCATCGCGCCCCCGTGGCTGCCACCGGGCTGCCACGAGCCGTCCTGTGCCTGAGCTTTCAGAAACCCGTCCTGCATCGTCTTCCGCCACTCATCCCACAATGACCCCTGGTGTTGATAGGCGGCCAGCGTGCCATAATAGACATAGTAAAGGTCCGGAATCTTGAGTCCCGAGCCACCAATGATGCGGGCTGATTCATGCGCCCGCGCGTCGTTCGGCGACGCCCCTAGCAGTTGCGAGCAGAAGAAGCCGGCCGCATTCATCCCGGGCCGATCGGAGACCCGCTTGCCGGGCGAATCGGTGTAGCCGTAGGAGCCACCGGATTCACCACCGCGAACCGAATCAAGAAACTTCGTCGCCCCGTTGAAGATCGCATCGGGCACGGGAATCCCGGACATTTTGGCGCTGCCCAGGGCCATGATATACCAACCGGTGGCCGAGAGATCACCACGCTCGCCGGGTTGATAGCGCCAGCCGCCTTCCGGGTGTTGCGCCCCCCCCATGAACTCGATTGCGGCGATCGCGCGGGGGCGAAGATCGGGGTCCTTGGTGACGCCGTAGGCCTCGATCAAAGCGAGGGATGCGATGCCGTGGTCGTACATGGCATTCTGTTGCGGCCGCGGTCCGCGCATGTCTCCCGAGGCCCGGTCTTGTTGGGAGAGCAACCACTTCAAGCCGCGTGCGACCTGGTCCTGGTATTTGCACTCCTGGTCATGGCGCTCGCCGCGGCCGTAGAACGAAAGCAGGCCAAAGGCGGTGGCCCCGACGTCGTGCCCGCCCTGACCACCGCCCTTGCCGATATCCCAGCGCCCGTCCGCCTCTTGGGTTTTCGCCAGATAGGCGAGCCCGCGGTCAACCGCCGATTCAGTCTCGCGCGATCCGCCCAGCTTGGCCATGACCTCCGGGTTGGCAAGCGCTCCTTCACGCAACGAGTAGAGCATGCTCAACTGACGCTCAATGACCAGGTCAAAGGGCGTCTCGCCCGCGACCTCGGCGGAGTAAAGATTGAAGTCGCCCTTCAAGCGGCTGCTCGCAGGCAACGGCGTGTCACCAGCCCTGAGGACCTGCTCCTCGCTAACGTAGGGCCGGTTGGAGGCCAGATAGAGCCTTGAACCGTCGGGCGATGGTGCGGGGTCGGTCTCATCGAAGGCGGTGTTGATACGGCCGGTCAGCGGCAACGGCCACGCGTATTCGAGCCCGTCCCACCTGGCTACCCAGATGTCGTCACCGCCGCGGCCACCAGGTCGGTCGCTGGCAAAAAACAGGTATTTGCCATCGCCACTCAGCGCCGGGGATTCCTCATGGAACGCGCTGTTGAGTGCCCGCAGCGGCTGCGGTGCCAGCCACCGGGTACCGTCCCAGCGGCGTACGAAAAGATCGGAATTGCCGCCCATCTTGCCGGTTGCGTACACCATGCGGGTCCCATCGGATGAGATCGCGGGTTGCCCGATGCGTTCCTTTGCCCCGATCCCGCCACCCTCGGTCGCGGCGGGATCCCAAACCACGTGGCCGAGTTTCACCTCCCGCGCCACCCGCTCGAAGGCAACGTAGTCGGTATAGGTGTACCAACGGCTTGGCTGCAGATAGAACCAGACCCAGATCATGAATCCGAGCCCCAGTGCGACCGCCGTCCAGAGGTAGATCTTCAAGCGCCGCCCGCGCGTCAGTCCGAGGACCGGTCGCTTCTGCGGCGATCCCTTGCGGGAACTGTGGTGGCTGGCGGCACTCATGATTTCCGGGGGGCGACCCGCAGGTCAGGTTGCGGTCCGCACCGCGATGTTGGCTTGGGGAACACCGACGTGGATGCAGATCGACATCACGTTCGCCAGATGCAGGTGTTTCGATTCCTTGTCGCAGCGGATCAACACCTTCAGCTCGGGCTTGCGTTTGATCTCGCCTTCCATCCAGGTGTTCAGTTGCTCCTCCGTCATCTGGGTGCCCATCACCAGGTAGGCCCCGTTTTCGCGGATGTTGATCTTGATCAGACTGCCGGTCGATTGGGTCAGCGACTGGTTGCGCTTGTCCGTCGGCAGCTTGACCAGTTGATCGACCTCCTCCTCTTTGAAAGTCGTGGTGACCAGAAAGAAGATGATCAGGATGAACATGACGTCGATCATGCTCGAGATGTTGATCACCTCACTGCCGTCACTGGAGCTCGATTTAAAGCGCATGATCGTGGGCTAGGCTTCGACCGACTCGGATCCGGGGTAAACGACCTCCGCGATTTCCCCTGTCGGCGGGGTTTCCAGCCGCGCGTGTTTGACGATGAAGCCAGTGCCCACCTCATCGATCATATCGATCAGGCCGTCCACCCGTGCTGATAGATATTGGAACACCAGCAACACCGGAATGGCGAGGGTTAGGCCGGCGGCGGTGGACACGAGGGCCTCGTAAATGCCGGATGCGAGGTCCGCGGTCTTGGCCGCGCCGCCACTCGCGGAGGTGCGCTGGAAGGCCTCGATCATCCCGTACACCGTGCCTAGCAGACCCAGCAGCGGAGCCACCGCGGCGATCGCCGAGAGCGGACGCAGGCTGCGCTTCATGCGATCGGCCTCGCGGGAACCGGCGTCTTCGATCGCCTGGCTGACCGCCTGGTAGCCAAAGTCGCGCCACTGGATACCGGCCTTGAACACATGGCCCACTGCGCCACCCGATTGGTTGCAGTAGTCCTCGGCGAGCTGACCGGTGGGGTCGGCATGCCAGGTTTGGCCCAAGCCATCGAGGAAGCCTTTCGGCAACACTTTCTCACGGCGCAGGGAAATGAAGCGCTCGGTGGCCAGGGCGAGGGCCAGGATCGAGGCGATGCCGAGCGGGATCATCACCAAGCCGCCCTTCTTGATCAGCGAAAACATGGTCTCCTGCGGTGCCCCTGCGTCATCCTTGACCTCGGCCGCCATCGCCACCGCAGTGGTGACAAACAAGCAGCAGAGGCCGCGACAGAGCGTCTGCCGCCAGCGGTGCGCGGACGGGAAGATCGGGGTTGGGAAAATCGGTCTGTGGTGGTGCATGGGGATCGCCTATTTGGTGCGGAGTTCGTCGAGGTATTGTTGGGCGACGGTCGCGGCATTTTCTTTCGGGAAGCGTCCGATGACGTCCTTGAGTCGCACGACGGCCTGCGCCTTCTTGTCCTGCGCGATGAGGACCCGCGCGGTTTCGAGGATGGCTTTGGCCTGCCAACCCGGATATTTTCCGTAGTTGATTTCGACGTTCACGAATTCGGCGATCGCCTCATCGTATTGCTGCAGGTTGAAGTAACACTCGCCGATCTGGAAGCGACCGCGCACGGTCCAAAGGTCCACGGTTTGGTCGGTGAGGAGCTTGCGGTATTCCGGGATGGCCTCGGCGGAGTCGCCGCCGCTCTCCATCGCGAAGCCCAGCCCGAAGCACGCATTGCGTGTCCAGCGGCTCTTCGGGAACTTCTTCAGGAAGGTCGCATAGGTCTTGGCGGCCGCAGCGTGCTCATTGGTCAGGGCTTGGGTTTCGGCCAGGCGCATGGTGACCGACTCGGCGAGACTCTCCGGGCTGTCGGGCACCAGCGCGGCTTTGACGAAGTGGTCGCGGGCCGCCACGGTTTCGCCTAGTTTCAACCGCGACTCGCCCGCCTGGAAGAGCATCGAGGCCAACAATTTCGATGCCGGGTAAGTTGCCAGCAGCTTCTCGAATTGTTTGGCGGCGGTGGCGTGGTCGCCTTTTTTGAAATAGGCGCTGGCGAGCTGGTAGCTGATGTCCTCGCGCAGCGCCGGATCCTTCACCTTGGTCATCGTCTCGGTGAGCCGGACAATGACCTTGTCCTGCTCGCCGCTTTCGAGGTTGAGCTCCGCCAGTTCGCTCTGCACCTTCACCGCCAGCGGGCTCGCGGCGTGGGACGTGAGCAGTTGTTCGTAAAGTTTGACCGCTTCGGCGTTGTGCTCCGAGCGGCGTTCGCACCAGGCCCATTCATACAGCGCCTGGTCGGCGAATTCGGACTTGGCGAACGCATCGATGATCCGATTGAAATGCAGCTTGGCCTGGTCCCATTGCTTCTGCCGGGCAAGTGAAAGTCCGGCGTAATACACGAGGCGCGGGAGTTTCTCGTGATTCGGATAGCTGCCCAGCATCTCCTGGAAATGCTTGGCCGCCGCCTCGAAATTTCCGCGGTTCACCCAGGCGATACCCTGTTGCAAAGCGGCGTCCGGTGCCAGCGCGTGCTTCGGGTCGAGTTTCCGCACCTCGCCGAAACACTGCGCGGCGGCATCGTGGTGCGCTTCGGTGGCTTCCACCCAACCGAGGTAGTACATCACCCTCGCCCGCTGGGCCGGCGCCCCCTTCTTGAACGGTTCGGCATCTTTCTTGTCCTCGGCGACGAAGCGCTCCAGTGCCTTGCGGGCGAGTTTGAGGTCGCCCATCTCAAAGGCCAGACGCCCCTGTTCGGCGAGTGCCAGGGCAAGTTGTGGTGTCGCTGCGGGGTAATGACTCACCAGCATGGTGAGATACTTGAGCGCCTTTTCCTGCTGATCCAGGCGATCCTGCGCGACCGCGATCTGCATCAGGGCGGTATCGACGTTCGGTTCGGCCGTGACGACCGGGCTCTTGCCAACCTCCGTCTTCACCCGCGTCGCGAGAAAGGTTTCCAACTCCGCGATCGCCTCCGGCCATTTCTCCAGCCGGAACAGGCAGTCACCGACGATGAAGGGCAACTGTGCGAACAAGCGGCCCTCGGGCTTGCTGGCGAGCATCGGCGCGGCGCTGGTCAGACACTCGGCCCAACGACCCTGATCGTGATGGATTTGTGCGAGCCGGAAATTCGCGGCCAGGACATTCGGGTGCTCCTTATGGTTGGCAACGAACTCCGCGTAAGCCTTGGCCGCCTCGTCCAGGCGATTGAGCAAAAACAGATTCTCCGCCCGCATGAACCGGACGTCCACCGCGAGCGCATGATCCGCATATTTCGCGAGAAACGCGTCGTTGCCAGCCAGGCTGTTCGTGTAGTCGCCCGACTTGTGCTGACAGACCGCCCGCTGGCTCAGCACCTCGGCCAGTTGGGGGAATTTCGCCTTCGACTCGATGCTCTGGAGCAACGCGAGAGCGGCCGTCCAATCCGGTTTCGGGAGTGCCATCAGCGCGTTGGCGTAATCGAATTGGAGGCTCTCGGCCAACGGTGGTTCCTTGAAGCGCGCGACTGCGGCGGCGAGGATTTCGGCCGCCTGGGCGTAGTTATTGTCCTTGCGGATGTGGACGCGAGCCAGCCACAGGCTCGCCTGGGCGGCCAGGTCACCGTCGCCAGCGGCCACCTGGGTGAGTGCGGGCCCGGCCTTGTCGAACTCGCCCAACTCAAACTGGGAGCGGGCGATGTAAAGCCGGGCCTCGGTTGCCTGCGGGCCGTCCTTCACCTCGGCGAGGTAGGCTGCGAGATCAGCGGCAGCCTCCTTGTGCTTTTTCAACACAAACCGCGTCAGGCCTAGCCGGTAGCGGCATTTGGCGGCATCCTTGCCCACCAGTCCGGGCAGCGCGGCGACGAGGGCGGCTTCCGCTTTATCGTATTGCTGCTGCCGGTTGTAGCACTCGCCAAGCAGGTAGTCGGCCCGCGTTTGCCACAGTGCGTCGGCCTTGAGGCTGGCAATTTTGCCCAGCACCGCGATCGCCGCCTCGACCTGTTGCAGTTGATACTGCGCGTATCCCTGCTGGTAACACCCACGGGCCGCTTGCTCCGGGCCGGGTTTCGCCGTCAGCAGTTTTTCACTCCAGGTCAGCACCTCCTGCCATTCCGACTTGCCAAAACAGACATCACAAATCGCGGCCAAGGCACCCGCCACGTACGCGGCGGTTTTCAAGTTCCCGATCTCCGCGACAAACAGCGCCCGCGCCTCGTCCTTCTTCCCGGTGAGCTGCAAACACTGGCCCTGCAGCATGATCAGCCGCTCACGACTGATCGATGGATCTAGCTTCTCCTTCGCGAGCAGGGTCGCCAGTTGCGGCATGGCCTTGTCGTATTGCTTGAGCGCGTAGAGGCTCAGCGCCAGTCCCTGCCGTGCGAGATCCGCCTTCGGGTGCTCACCGTGTTTTTCAAGAAACCCTTCGTATTGGGTGATGGCAACCGGATAGAGCTTGCGGTTGTAGGCACCGTTGGCGATGAAATACTGCTCCAGGCCGGTATCCACGGCGGCATCCTTGGCGGTATCCACGGCGGTATCCACGGCGGTATCCACGGCGGTATTCTTGGCGGTATCCACGGCGGTATCCACGGCGGTATCCACGGCGGTATTCTTGGCGGTATTCTTTGCGGTATCCTGCCCCCGGCTCGCCTGAACAGTAAGCAGGGGTGCACCGACCGCGATTGCGAGTAGGAAAAAGGTCGTTTTGGGTGAAATGTAGGGGTTCATGAGGCTTCGGTGGGGCGGTTTCGGGAATCAGAGCACCAAGTCATTGGCCCATCTAATTCGTTCCCGGCGAATGAAATCTTTCCGAAAATTTCCATCTGACTAACGGCTGCGATCCCTCCGCAGCGCCGTTTCCACCTGCCGCAGCAGGATTTTGAGCCGTTCCGTGGCGGCCGGATTGCGCAATATCGTTCTATTAAGAATTCTCAACCACAACCGGCATTGCGTTGGGAGCGGGGAGACCCAAAGACACACCGCCGCCCCGTTTTCTGGGGGCACAGTGCAAAGATGAAGCCAGGTTCGGCGGGACCGCCCCGACGTCCGGTAGGTGAATACCCCATGGCACCAATCGCATTCGCAGGTAGGATCGACCGCTGTCGATGAAGTTCTGCGACTTGACCTCAATGCCCCAGGGATTGCAGCGGTTCATGGAGGTCTTCCCCTCGACGCACTTCACCCGGTTCGCGCAGGCGATACTCTACCGGGGTGCGGGATTCAATGTCGTGTGGCCGGACTTCGCCGCCGTGGCCGGCATCGGCGCGGCGTTCTTCGGCTTGGCCCTGCTGCGATTCCGCAAGACCGTGACTCCGGCTCAATAACAACCGTTTGAAACCCGCCTCCAGATCCACCCTGAGAACATTTACAGAAAAATAAGTTGCGCGGCATTCGGGCGGATGTAGGTTCGGATGATGGAGGTCAACCAAATTCGGCGAACACGCCATCCTCCCTCTTCCCGCCCTGCGCTAGGTGAATGGTTCGGTAGTACTACACCCCATAGCACAGCCGATTCTCAACACCTACAGTAGCCGGATGGAACGAAACGGAGCGTTCTTCACGCAGTAAGAGAATCCAAAACTAAAGAAAGAAGTTCAACATGCCAATTCAACTTAAAGAAGAATACGAAGGCAGGCTGCTTGCCGTCCACGTCAGCGGAAAGCTGGAAAAAGCCGATTACGAGCACTTTGTGCCCGAGTTCGAGCGCCTCGTCCGGCAGCACGGAAAACTGCGGATCCTGTTCGACATGACCGATTTCCATGGCTGGACGGTCGGCGCCTTGTGGGAAGACACGAAGTTTGCGATGCACCACTTCCGCGACATCGACCGCCTGGCGGTGGTCGGCGAGAAGAAATGGCAGGCAGGCATGGCAACGTTCTGCAAGCCGTTCACGAAAGCGACGATCCTATACTACGATCACGCCGACGCCGCGGCAGCGCGGCAATGGCTGTCCCCTGAACTCCAATAAGCCCTCAAGGCAAATGGTTCCTCAATGAAATGGTCTCTCAAGCTCGGCAAACTGTTCGGCATTGACGTTTATCTCCACTTCACGTTTCTGCTGCTGCTCGCCTTTCTGGGGTTCTATTTCTGGCGCGCCACTCATGATATTGACGCCGCACTGCGGGGTGTCGTGTTCATCGTCGCCTTGTTTGGCTGCGTGGTACTGCATGAACTCGGGCACGCCTTGATGGCGCGTCGCTACGGCATCCAGACGCGCGACATCACGCTGCTGCCCATCGGCGGAATCGCGCGCCTGGAAAAAATGCCGGAGAAACCGATGCAGGAATTCTGGGTCGCGCTGGCCGGACCGGCGGTGAACATGGTCATCGCGCTCCTCCTGTTGGTCGGACTGGCGGCCACCGGCGGTTTCACGCCCGTCGAGGACCTCGGCGCGACCGGCGGCTCCTTCTGGCAACGGTTGTTCGTGTTGAACCTGATCCTGGTCGCCTTCAACCTCCTCCCAGCCTTCCCGATGGATGGCGGCCGCGTCCTGCGCGCGCTGTTGGCCATGCGGCTGGGCCGGCGTCGTGCTACGGCCATCGCCGCCAATGTGGGTCAGGCCATGGCCATCCTCTTCGGTGTCGTCGGGTTCTTCTACAACCCGTTCCTCATTTTCATCGGCATCTTCGTCTTTCTGGGTGCGCAAGCCGAGGCGGGCATGGTCGAGATGCAGTCCGCGCTGGCAGGTTTGCGCGTGCGCGACGCAATGATGACGCGCTTCCGCACTCTCGCGGCGCAGGACACGCTGGCCAAGGCGGTGGAAGAATTGCTCGCTGGTTCCCAACAGGATTTCCCGGTGCTCGAAAACGATCAGCCGATCGGCGTTCTCCGCCGCAACGATCTGGTCAAGGCGCTTTCGGAGGGGCGCCGCGATGACGCCGTGACTGCGGGGATGTCCCGCGATTGCGAGACGGTGGACGAAGCAAGCTCGCTGAAAAGCGCCGTCGAATCCATGCGCGAGCGGCAATACGCCACGATGCCGGTCGTGGCGGGCGGGCGGATGGTCGGTCTGCTGACCCTCGAAAACATCAGCGAGATGATCATGGTCAATGCCGCGATCGACCACCAAGGCGCTTCCCATTCACTGACGACAAAACCAACCCCAAAAAACTATGAAACTGCATCCTGACATCGAGAAAGCCATCAACAAACAAATCAATCACGAATTCATCTCGGCCTATGCTTATCTGGCAATGGCCGGATGGTTTGAACACAAATCGCTGAACGGATTTGCCGCGTGGATGAAAAAGACCGTCAATGACATGATCGCTAAATTGACGCTCGCGGGAGACAATGCCAACGGCCTCTTCCTGCTCGACCAACAGGCGGGCGAACGCGCAACGGTGAAGCCGCCCGCCTGAGAGGGCCGCCCATCGCCCATGAACTGATTTGCCATGACTGAAGCAATCCAAGGCACCGTGGTTTTCGTGCGCGGCAGTGTCGTGGATGTTCGCTTCGACGGCCGTTTGCCGCCGATTTACTCGGTGCTGCGCGCGGGAGCGGAACATGAGATCGTCATCGAGGTGCTGGCGCAGCGCGATGCGCGGCATGTGCGCGGGATTGCCTTGACGCCCACCCAAGGTCTGGCGCGCGGCATGGCGGTGGAGGATACCGGCGGACCGTTGAAAGCACCGGTCGGCAAAGGGATTCTCTCGCGGATGTTCGATGTGTTCGGCAACCCCATTGACCGCGGCGCGGCGTTGGATGATGTCCAATGGCGCTCGGTGCATCGGGCACCACCACCGCTGGCGCGGCGCTCCACCAAGTCGGAGATCTTCGAGACCGGCATCAAGGCCATTGACGTGCTCGTGCCGCTGGAGCGCGGCGGCAAGGCGGGTCTGTTCGGCGGCGCGGGCGTCGGCAAGACGGTGTTGCTAACCGAAATGATCCACAACATGATCGGCCATCAGGAAGGCGTCAGCATCTTCTGTGGCATCGGCGAAAGGTGTCGCGAGGGCGAGGAGCTTTACCGCGAAATGAAGGCGGCCGGCGTCTTACCCAACATGGTAATGATCTTCGGCCAGATGAACGAGCCTCCGGGCAGCCGGTTCCGCGTCGGCCACGCCGCACTCACCATGGCCGAGTATTTCCGCGACGACGAGCACCGCGACGTGCTGCTGCTGGTCGATAACATTTTCCGCTTCATCCAGGCCGGCATGGAGGTGTCCGGCTTGATGGGGCAGATGCCGTCGCGCCTCGGCTATCAACCGACGATGGGCACGGAGCTGGCGGGCTTGGAAGAGCGCATCGCCAACACCGACACCGGCGCGATCACCTCGATCCAGGCGGTGTATGTGCCCGCCGACGATTTCACCGACCCGGCGGCAGTGCACACTTTCTCGCATCTATCCGCCTCCATTGTGCTGTCGCGCAAGCGGGCGAGCGAAGGGCTGTTCCCGGCGATCGATCCGTTGCAATCCAGCTCGAAGATGGCCACGCCGGGGATCGTCGGCGACCGGCATTACGCCTTGGCGCAGGAAATCCGGCGGACGCTCGCGCAATACGCGGAACTCAAGGACATCATCGCGATGCTCGGCTTGGAGCAACTTTCGCCGGAGGATCGCAACGTGGTCGCCCGCGCCCGGCGGCTCGAGCGGTTTCTCACGCAGCCGTTCTTCACCACCGAGCAGTTCACCGGATTGAAAGGAAAGCTCGTCGGGCTCGCTGACTCGCTGGACGGCTGCGAGCGCATCCTGAACGATGAATTCAAGGACCACCCGGAGAGTTCACTCTACATGATCGGTGCGATCGGCGAGGTGAAGAAAAAGGGCCCGCCTGAAAATCCCGGGTAGGGTTTTACCCCATACCGCCGCCGCCCCCGCCGGTGTAGTTTTGGTCGCTGGCGTCCTTGCCAAGCGAGGTGAAACCGTTTTTCACAAACACGCAATCAGCCCGACGCCAGCAGCCGACAACAAAACGAAAGGAACTTTATGCTGATCAAATCATCCACGGACAAAACAGTGAGCCAAACGGCGGCGGCCCTGCAGACCGCCGTTCAGGCCAACCACTTTGGCGTCATGCAGGTTCACAACCTCAAAGAGACGATGACGAAGAAGGGCGTGGAGTTCGCCCATGAATGTCTCGTCTTCGAGGTTTGTCAGCCGCAACAAGCGAAGAAGGTACTCGAGGAAAACATGAGCGTCTCCACCGCCCTGCCCTGCCGGATCTCCATATACGAGGAGGGTGGCAAAACCATCCTGGCGACCTTGAAGCCCACCACCCTGCTGGCGATGTTTGACACGCCGCAACTCAAAGACGTGGCGCAGGAAGTGGAAGACACCATTGCAAAAATCATGCAGGAGGCGGCGGCAGACTGATTGAACCAAGCAATGAATCCTCGTGACTGCTCTCAAAAAGCCCATCGCCGGGCGTACGCAAAACTCATGAAATCGGTGGCGGCGTTGTTGGGCGGCCTGGCACTGTTGGTGCCGGCGTCGCTCTGGGCGGCGACCGTGGAATATGACCTCACCATTGCGCGGCAGGCGAGGAACTTCACCGGCGATCCCGTCGAGGCGATGACGATCAATGGTGAACTGCCGGGGCCGACCCTGCGTTTCACCGAGGGCGACCACGCCGTGATCCGCGTTCACAACCGGATGGATGTGGAGACGTCGGTTCATTGGCACGGGCTGCTGCTGCCCAACGCGATGGACGGCGTGCCTCACGTGACGTATCCACCCATCGCGGCGGGCGAGACGTTCACCTACAAGTTCGATCTCCGGCAATCCGGCACTTACTGGTATCACAGTCATACGATGCTCCAGGAACAGCGGGGACTGTTTGGATCAATTGTCATCGCGCCGAAGTCCGCCGGCAAATTTGACGGACTTCGCGACAAGGTCGTGGTGTTGTCCGACTGGACGGACGAGGACGCGAGTTCGGTGCTCCACACCCTCAAACGCGGCAGTGAGTGGTATGCAATTCGGAAAGGCAGCGGACAAAGCGTATTGGGCGCGGCGCGACTGGGTCTGTTGGGCCCGTATTTCTCAAGGGAGTTGCAGCGTATGCCGCCCATGGATCTTTCCGATGTCTATTATGATCGCTTTCTGCTCAACGGCGCTCCGCAACAGTCCCTCGCCGCCAAGCCGGGCGAAAAGATTCGGCTCCGGGTCATCGATGGTTCGGCCTCCACGTTCTTCTATTTGCAGTTTGGTGGCGGTCCGATGCAGGTCATCGCGGCGGACGGGCAGATGGTGCAACCCTTCAAGGAAGAGCGCTTGCTGATAGGCGTGGCTGAAACGTATGACGTGGTCGTCACGGTGCCGCCGGAGGGCAGCTACGAATTTCGCGCCACGGCCCATGATGGCTCCGGGCACGCGTCGTTGTGGATTGGCAACGGAACGCAGCATGCCGCGCCAGACGTCCCGTTCCCAAATCTCTACGTCAACATGGGCGGACTTTCGCTCAAGCGGGTGTTCGCGCTGACCCCCGGCGGTTCGATGGGTATGCCCGGTCACGCCGTGCGCGCCGGCAAGTTCGACCAACCGGGCATGAACGGCATGGGCGGGATGAAGCAAATGGATCATTCCGGGATGACCGGAACCGCGCCAGAACCAGCGGGCCACAACATGGGCGACATGCGGCACGAGAACATGCGAATGGATGCGGCCACCAGTCCGCCTGCTGAGCCGTCGATGGTCATGCATGAGAAACCTGCCAGTGGTAAGAGCACCTGGCTCGGGCTGCTCGCCGAGGACCTGAGTTCGCAAGCCCCCCTGGCCGCCGACGGCATGAGCGGGGAACGTCCCGGACCGGCCTACGACAAGCTGCGCGCCCTGCAACCCACCGCGTTCGATTCCTCAAAACCGGTCCGCGAAATCCGACTCACCCTCGACGGCGACATGGAGCGTTACGTCTGGTTTCTGAACAACAAGCCACTATCCGAATCCGATTCCATTGAAATCAAACGCGGTGAGGTCGTGCGGTTCATCATGATCAACCGCACCATGATGCACCACCCAATGCATCTGCACGGGCATTTCTTCCGGGTGCTCAATGGGCAGGGGGAGTTCTCACCGCTCAAGCACACCGTGGATGCCGCCCCGATGACGACCACCGTGATCGAATTTGCGGCCGAAGAGTTCGGCGACTGGTTTTTCCACTGCCACCTCCTCTATCACATGATGAGCGGCATGGCGCGGGTGGTGCATTATCAGGAATTCGCACCCGACCCGGCCACGGCCGCCGTCCGCCCGCAGCTCTACGATGACCCGTTCTACCTGTATGGTGGGGTGGATGCGCTTTCGCAGATGACGCAGGGAGCTCTGATTTACGCCAATTCGCGGCATGTCTTCTCTGCCGAGTGGCAGGCCGGATGGCAGTGCGTGGACGACGTGGAGTGGGAGGTTACGCCCACCTACGACTACTACCTGAATCGCTTCACCAGTGTCTTCGCTGGGGCTGACCTCGACGGCGCGGGCGATCGCTTCGACAAGCACGAGGGCATCTTCGGTGTGCGCTATCTGCTGCCGCTAAACATCACGTCCCGCGTGTGGGTGGACACGGCCGGTGAATTCCAATTCGCCGTCGGCAAGCACCTCGAACTCACGCCGCGATTCGCGGTGTTTTCGGAGGCCGAATATGACACCGAGGAACACTGGGAAATCCGCGCGGGCACCAGCTACCTGCTAACCAGGGACGTTTCCCTGATCGGCCAATGGCATTCCCAGTTCGGCTGGGGCGGCGGCCTGCGCTGGCAGTTTTGAATGACCACGGCCAGAAACCACGCAATACAACAAAGAAAATAACATGAACTCAGAATCACCAGAGTCCCAACTGGAGCTATGCGGATCGAATGATTTACGGGCAATCCATGGTATGGGGGTTTTACCCCATAGCGAAGCAGCCTCCGCCGACGTAGCCTTTCGAATATTGCGTCCGCGCTGATCTTGGGACAACCGATTCCTCAAGTGTGCTGTCAGCAGCACGCCAACAACGAAACACAACGACGAAAGAACCATTATGTTACACAAAGCAAAAACACTAGCAGGTTACAAACTCGACAGCCTCGACGGTGAAATCGGAATGGTCAAGGAATTCTACTTCGATGACCGGCACTGGACCATTCGCTATCTGGTCGCAGACACGGGAAACTGGCTCACGGGCCGGCAGGTGCTGATTTCCCCGTATGCGCTGGTCGCCGCGATCAAAGCCGAGCAGCACATCGCCGTTGACTTGAGCAAGAAACAAATTGAGGAGAGTCCCTCACTGAGCAGTGACAAGCCCGTCTCCCGCCAATTCGAGGAGTCCTACTACGGGTATTATGGATGGCCGAGGTATTGGGGTGGCCCCTTCGGTTGGGGTTATGATCCCTACCCGATGCGTGACCGTGAACAATGGAAGCAACCCACCCAGGATGAGAAGGAGTGGGATCACCATTTGCGAAGCACCGACGCGGTGTGTGGTTCTTTCATCCAAGCCACAGACGGCGAGATCGGCCACGTCGAGGATTTTATCATTGATGACAAGACGTGGGCGATTCGTTACCTAGTGGTCGCAACGCGGAACTGGTGGCCGGGCAAGAAGGTCCTGGTTTCCCCGCTATGGATCGAGCGTGTCAGTTGGGACGAGTCGAAGGTCTTCGTCAATCTTTCCCGCGAGACCATCAAGCAGTCCCCGGAATACACAGAGGAGGCTCTGCTCACCCGGGATTACGAGACCGGGCTGCATGGCCACTACAATCGCCAGGGATATTGGGTCGATGAGGCGGTCGCCACCAGCAAGGAAAAGGGCAACCGGGGTGCGTCGAAGTAAACCAGCAGAAGTTCCCATGCCCAACACTAAACAAGAAAGCAATTGAATTATGAGTCCAATAATGGGTCCAACCCTAATCATCCTCATCGTGCTGGCCGCGCTCGTATTGGTTGCCGCCATGGTCGTTGTCGGCATCTACAACAAACTCGTCGGGTTGCGCAACCGGTTCAAAAACGCCTTCGCGCAGATTGACGTGCAACTCAAGCGGCGTTACGACCTGATTCCGAATCTGGTCGAGACCGCGAAGGGCTACCTCAAACACGAACGCGGCACGCTCGAAGCGGTCATCGCCGCGCGCAATGCTGCGGCGTCCGCCAACACCGGTGCCGCCGCCAATCCCGGCGACCCCACCGCCATGAAGCAACTAGCCAGCGCCGAAGGCACGCTCAGCGGTTCGCTCGGCCGCCTGTTCGCGCTCTCCGAGGCCTATCCCGACCTCAAGGCGAACACGACCATGTTGAGTCTGATGGAGGAACTGACCTCGACGGAAAACAAGGTCTCCTTCTCCCGGCAGGCCTATAACGACTCGGTGATGGCCTACAACACACAGCGGGAGATTTTCCCCAGCAACGTAATCTCCGGCACGTTCCACTTCACCGCCGCCGAACTGTTCGCCATCGAGAAGCCGGAGCAGCGGGAGGCGACGAAAGTGTCGTTTGCTTGAAGAAATAGGCTATGGATTTCTTCGAACATCAGGACAAGGCGAGGAAGCAAACGAAGGTGCTGGTGATTTACTTCGGGATCGCCGTCCTGTGCATCATCGCGTCGGTTTACATCGCCAGTCTGCTGGTATTTTTCGGTGCCAACGCCAAACAGCCGCCTGGCGTTCCGCCGCCCGAACTCGTCCTGTGGGATCCCCAGCTTTTCCTCTACGTCCTGCTTGGCACGCTCGGCGTCGTCCTCATTGGCAGCCTCTACAAAACCGCCGCCCTGGCCAAGGGCGGCAGTGCCGTCGCCGAAGCGCTCGGCGGACGGCCCGTCAATTCCAACACGACCCATCCCGACGAGCGCAAGCTGCGCAACGTGATCGAGGAAATGGCGATCGCCGCCGGCGTACCCGTCCCCAAGATTTATGTGCTCGACGACGAAAAGGGCATCAACGCGTTTGCGGCTGGCCACGCGCCGGGGGACGCCGCCATCGGCGTCACGCGCGGTTGCATGACCTTGCTCAGCCGCGATGAATTGCAGGGCGTCATCGGCCACGAGTTCAGCCACATCCTCAATGGCGACATGCGCCTGAATCTGCGTATCATGGGTATCATCTTCGGCATCCTATGCCTCGCGGTGATTGGCCGCGTGCTGATCTTCTCGCGCGGCGGCCGGGACCGGAATCCGCTGATGGTCCTGGGGCTGGCCCTGATCGTCATCGGCGCGATCGGCGCATTCTTTGGCCGGCTGATCCAGGCCGCGCTCAGTCGGCAACGGGAATTTCTGGCCGATGCCTCCGCGGTGCAATTCACCCGCAATCCGGCGGGGCTATCCGGTGCGCTGCAAAAAATCGGCGCTGCCAGCTCGAAGGTTGAGTCCGCACATGCCGGGGAAGTCAGCCACATGTTTTTCGGCAACGGCATGGGCAATCCGTTGCTCGGTGCGCTGGCCACCCACCCGCCGCTCGGCCAGCGCATCAATGCCATTGATCCCGGCTGGGACGGAAAATTCAAGCAGGCCGGTGCCAAAGCAGATGAAGCGGAATCTTCACGCGAGGCGGCGAAACCCACGTCATCACCATCTCCGATTCCGACGATTCCCGGGATTCCCGGCGCGCGGGCTGGAGCCGGCGGATTCGCCACCAACGCTGTCCTGTTGGGAGCCGTGCTGCCTCACCTCGGCAAGCCATCGCCGCTGCATTTGCGCTACGCCGAGGAGTTGCGGAATTCTCTTCCGGCAAAGGTCCAGTCCGCCGCCCGCGAACCCCTCGACGCCACCGCGCTCGTTTGCGCGATGCTTCTCAGCCGGGACGAAACCTTGCGTGCAGAACAACTCACGGAACTTGGTAAGCGAGCCGCGCCGGGAGTTGACGAAACCACTGCCGCGCTCTGGCCGGAAGTCGCGCCCATGGTCTCGCCCGCCCGGTTGCGGCCCGTAAACCTCCCCTTGCCCGCGCTGCGCCAGCTTCGCCCCGATGAGTTCGACCAATTCAGTCAGGCGTTGCAATGGCTCATTGAGAGCGATGGGCAGATTGAAATCTTTGAGTTCGTCCTTCAGAAAATCGTCCGCCGCCACCTCGCGGCGCAGGCGGGTGAAACCCGCCCGTCCTCCATCCAATACGATACGCTCAAACCGCTCATGCGGGATTGCAGCGTCGTGCTCTCCGCGCTGGCGAACGCCAGCGGCAGCAGAACAGGCGAAGTCGAAAAGGCATTCAGCACGGGCGCGCGCCATCT
>JAIPKB010000132.1 GCA_021733795.1 Akkermansiaceae bacterium
GGCGCGGTCGCGGTCTTCGACCCGGCGGGCGAGGCGGCGTCGTTCCTGAAGGGCGCGGGCCAGGCGTTCACGGCGGTCCCGTCGCTGGACGCCATCCCCGCCGCCGCCAAGGTGCTGGTGGTCGGGCGCGATGCCATCGCGGCGGAGGACCGCACCTCGACCCGCCTGGCGGTGCTGGCCTCCGAAGGCCGCGCCGTGGTGGTGCTCGACCAGGCCAACCCGCTAAAGTACCAGGCGATCCCCGCCGAGATGGAGTTGGCGCCGCGCCTCACGAAGAACGATTTCGGCACCGAGATCCCCACTGCCGAGGGCCGCTCCGCGTTCATCGAGGACACCTCGCACCCGGCGTTGCGCGGATTGAAGGACAAGGACTTCTTCACCTGGGGACCGGACCACCTGGTGTTCCGCAACGCCTACCTGAAGCCGACGCGCGGCGGCAAGAGCCTCGTCCAGTGCGGCCCGCGGCTGCAGTACTCGGCGCTGGTCGAGGTGCCGGTGGGCGACGGGGTGATGTATCTCGCGCAGCTCGACCTCGGCGGCAAGCTCGCCGTGAACCCGGTGGCGCAGAGCCTGCTGCTCAACCTGATCCGCTGCGGGGCGGCCTACAAGCTGGAGTTCGCCAACGTCGCCGCGGTGATCGATGACCAGCAGTTAGACAAGGCGGCGGAGGCCATCGGTCTCCGGTATGACAAGGCCACCGACGCCCTGGCGGCCATCAAGGATACGGACAAGAAGATCGCCCTCGTCTCCGCCACGCCGGCCAACCTGAAGCGACTGGCTGGCAACCTCGCCGCGCTCGAGTCGTTCTGGCAGCGCGGCGGCACGCTGGTGCTCTGCGGCCTCACCCCCGACGGCCTTGCTGACTACAACCGCATCGTCGGCGTCGATCACGTCCTGCGCCCCTTCAAGCGCGAGCGCGTCACGTTCCCCGCCGTGCGCGACCCGCTCACCGCCGGCCTCACCACCGGCGACATCGTGATGCTTTCCGGCCAGCGCATCTTCGGTTGGACCGCCGACGAGTATGTCGCCCAGGACGTCTTCAGCCAGGTGGTGGACCTCGACGACCTGGCGCCGTTCGCCAAGAGCGGTTTTGGGAATTACGACAACATCGTCAACGGTTTCGTCGGCTCCGACGGCTGGCCGCTGATCATCGACTTCCCCTACCCGAAGGATGGCAAGCCCTACGAGATCAACCTCGATCTGCCGCAGGAGGAAACGATCGTCGAATACATCCATGATCCATCGGTGAACTACAACGCGACCACCAGGATCGCGCTGCTCTTCGACGGCAAGGACCGCGTCGAGTACGAGCTCGCGCCCAATGGCGACGCGCAGACCTTCGCCGTGGATCCGCCGCGCAAGGCCCGCCGCGTCACGCTGCAGATCGTCGGCTGGCTTTCCGACCCGGCCAAGCAGCCCATCCTCGGCATTGATAACATCCAACTGAAGGTGCTGCGCTCGCCGGAGTGGCGGGCCACCGTCAAACCGATGCTCAACAGCGGCGGGATGGTCCGCTACGTGAAGGGCAACGGCGGAGTGGTGCTCTGCAACCTCAATTTCCAGGAAACCGAGACGGTGCCCGCCAACAAGACCAAGAAACGCACCATCCTGGCCACGGTGCTGCGCAACCTCAAGGCGCCGTTCTCTGGCGGCAGGACGGTCATCGCCGGCGCGAACCTCGCCTGCATGCCGATCGACATCCACACCAAGGCCACCACCTACAAGGACGAGCGCGGTTGGTTTGGTGACAAGCAGCGGACCCTGAAAGCCCTGCCGGCGGGCGGGCATGTCTTCGGCGGAGTGAACTACCACGTCTATGAGATGCCCACTTCCCCGGTGCCCCAGGTGCTGATGCTCGGAGGCAACGGCGTGCCGGGCAACCTGCCCGAAGCAATCACGGACATCCCGGTCAACGCGAAGGCCGACGCCCTGTTCTTCCTCCACACCGCGCGTCTCGACCGCCGCATGGACGACCGCGAGCGCCAGGAGAAAAAGCGCTTCGAACTCTGCAAGTACATCATCCACTACGCCGACGGCCAGACCGCCGAGGTTCCGGTGATTGCCGAGGTGGACATCGACGACTTCTGCCAGCGCGACCCGCAGCCGATCCCCGGCGCGCAGATCGCCTGGACCGCGAAGTTCGACGACTCCGACGAACACGCCGTGGTCTACGCCAAGCAATGGAACAACCCGCGCCCCGACACCGCGATCAAGTCGGTGGATCTGGTCTATGGCAAGGACAGGGACCGCGGCGTACCGGTCTTGCTGGCAGTCACGGCGGCGACCGCGCAATGATTCGCGGCTGAAAAGTTACTACTCAGGGAGCCTCCCGTGCCGGGATGGATACGGGATGGGGCGGTGTTGGGGAGTCGGAATTTTGTCAATGGGGTGTTTGAGGCGTACCGTTGGCGCTTCGGGCCTGGGCGAAAAAACGGCTAACTTGCCCCCATTTTACTCGCCGGCGGCCAGCGCTCCGTCACCTGCACCGAGGTTTCCGGGGCGGCAATCAGGGAGCCGCCTGTTTTGCCTATCAAGACCAAGGCCGGACCGAAGGTTCCATTGAGCCCCTACTTGGGCGACCACAGGTCGGCCGGGGTGAGATCGAGCAGGTCGATGGCTTGGAACCAGCGTGAAAGGTCCTTGGTCTTGTCGTCGAAGTTGTTGGAGCCGAACGAGAACTTTGCGCCCATTTGTTTGGCCAGCTTGAGAAACGCGGGTTTGGGGTAGTCCGAGCCCGCCTGGATTTCGAGCGCGACTCCCTTGGCCACGGCCTTGGCGATGACCTGCCGCATGCGGTCCTCGGTCCAGAGTTGATCGTAGCGGTCGGCGAGGCAGGGCGGCAGGTAGGTGGGATTGGCCAGGATCGAGATCGGCTCGTCGAGAATGCGCAGGTTGTGGGCGAGGTATTCCACCATCCACGCCGCCGGATCCGCGATGGTGACGTCGGGAAGCCACAGCCGGCGCGGCTTGCCCTCGGCCGTGGTGCCCATGATCATGGTGTCGGCAAGCACGAAATCGAGTCGCTTGTGAAGCGCCGGATCAATCCGGGTGAACCAGTCGCGGTCGTTGACCTGGATGCCGACGGACAGGTGCCCGCCGCCGGGGAGCGGCTTTGAATGGGCGTCGATGAAGACCTTGAGTTGGGCGTTGTCCGCCAGCGGCCATTCGCGCCCGAAGTTCTCGAGCACGGCGCTTTTGATGCCGCTCCGCTCCTGCCGCAGCGCGGCCTTTTCCAGGGTCATGCCGCCGCGGATGTGGATGTGACAGTCAGTCAGCGTGAGCCCCTTGAGCTTGGCGGTGGCGAGCCACTCCTTGAACGAATCGCTTTGTGGATAGATGAATGGCGGCTCCTCCGCGCGCGCCAGAGCGAGGGCCAGGCCCGCGAAAAGAAGCGCCACGAACGGCAGCGGCCGGGCCACATGATGGCACAAGTGGTAACAGGCGGCCCGCCGCTTGCAACCATGTGGAGCAGCGGAATAAAGGCCGGAGGAACGGGAATGGTCGATCAGGTTCATGGAAAATCTTCTCAAGCGCTAAAATATTCTCCCCACCAATGAAGGTCCCCAGAGCGCGTGATTATTACGGCCCCGGCAGGTCGAGTCTTGCATCATCATGGCAAAATTTCAGGACGGCCGGTTGGTTTCTCCGGGTTGAGGGTTTCCGCGATGGAGGGATTTCCGTCCTTGCGCTGGGATTTGACCTCGGCCGTGAAAGGTTCCAGATGATGGGCCCGTAGGTCCGGAGAATCATGAACTATTTATCATTATTGCGAACGGCTGAGCGGATTGTTACGGAAATCTGGTTGTGCGGTGCGTTGATATTGTTGGGCAGCTTGCGGGTTGCCGGCGAGCAGGCCGCGGTGGCGCCCAAGCCGCTTCCCGAGGTGACCGATGTCGACCATGCCGGGATCATCGCCGGCTGGGACGGCGCGGCGTTCGAGCGCGGACGGAAGATCTACAGCTCGGTGTGTTTTGCCTGCCACGGGGTGGATGGCAAGAAGGTCACGGTGGAAAAGGCGCGGGCATTCGCGGTTGATCGTCTGGCCAATGGCAAGGATCCCTACACCATGTTCAAGGTGCTGACACACGGATATTCGACCATGCCGCAGCAGCAGTGGCTGACGCCTGTGCAGCGCTACGATGTGATCCACTATATCCGCGAATCATTTCTCAAAACCTCGAATCCCAGCCAGTATCAGCAGATCAACGAAGCCTATTTGAAGACGCTGCCCAAGCCGCCGGAGGAGGTGCCGGAGCGGATGATTGGGAAGAGCGAAACGGACTTCGGACCGGTGCTGTGCAGCAACCTGGACCGCGGATTTCCGCTGGTATTGAGTCATCGGCTTGCCGGGGGAGCCACGGTGAGCTATGATCTGCACCGGATGCAATTGGCCGGAGTGTGGACTGGAGGGTATCTGGAGTTGGAAGACACCCGGTTTCACCGACAGCGGGGAGAGTCTCCGGTCAAGCCGTCCGGGTCTCCTGTCAAGGGCTTGCAGCAATGGAAATGGGCCTACGACGGGAGTTTCGACTACGGCGGGCTCGCTCCCCGTGATCCGGCACCCGAGAAATTCATGCGCTACTTCGGGCACTACGTCCATGGGGAACACGCGGTGATGTCCTACAGTATTGGGGGGACGAGGATTCTTGAGATGCCGACGGCGGAGGCACCCGGCGGGCTGTGGGTGTTCCGGCACACGCTGCAGATCGAGCCGGGACGGCTGCCGCTGCAATTGTGCGCGGCTGAGCTCGACCAGGCGGTGTCAGCCGGAATCGTGCCTGCGGGGGCGCTTGAAATGACGGGCAAGGCGGGCGGAGCCGCCGGGGGGGCGATTGCGGTGATGATGGAGGACCCGGCCGGGAGCCTGCATGTCGGCTGTGCCGTGTTAGGTGAGGCGGAAGGGATGACGTGGGACATCGAGGAGGGTCGCCGTTTGGTCCTGCGGATTGCGCCCAGCCCGCAACGGCGGACAATCGAGGTCCTGCGCAACAGCGGCACGGGGGAGGATTCGTGGCGGAGCTTCAGCCGGTTGGTCAAGGACGCTGGCGGGATGGCGGGCTTATCCGAACTGGAGCCGTTTACCAAAGCGGGGGAGAATCTCTTTCCGCAACCGCTGACCCTGGTGGGCAAGCTTGGGGAGCCGGCCAATGGCTATGCTTTGGATACCATCCCGGTTCCGTTTGACAATCCCTACCGGGCCTGGCCGCGGACCAGTGCGCTGGGATTCTTCGCCGACGGCCGTTGCGCCGTGAGCACCTACACCGGTGACATCTGGATCGTCTCGGGAATTGACAGCGGACTGGAACACGTGACCTGGCAGCGGTTTGCCTCCGGCCTGTATGAACCGTTCGGGGTGCAGGTGATCGACGGTTTGGTTTACGTGACCTGCCGGGACGGCATCAAGCGTCTGCACGATTTCAATGGCGACGGCTATGCCGACTACTACGAGACCTTTTTCGCGGATCCTGACGTATCGGTGTTTTTCCACGCGTTCTGTTTCGATCTGCAGCGGGACGACCAAGGGTTTCTCTACTATGTGAAGGCAGGACAATACACCGACTTCAAGGAGCCGGGAGCGGTGGTGAAGGTGGCGCCGGATGGCCGCAGCTTCGAGTATTTCGGCAAGGGGTTCCGTACCCCCAATGGCATGGGGATGCTGCCGGATGGCAGGCCGCTTTGTTCGGATAACCAGGGGAATTGGATGCCGGCCTCCAAGATCAGTTTGTGCCGTAAGGACGGATTTTACGGCTATGTGCAAACCCATACCGGTGGGGGCTGGGCACCGGACGGCGGCAAAATCGATCCTAGTAAGGTGATTCCACCCGCGACTTTCGATCAGCCGATCCTGTGGTTGCCGATGAGCGAGGACAATTCCTCGGGTGGCCAGCTCTGGATGAATGACCGTCGGTTCGGTCCCCTGGCCGGCAGCAACGGGCGATTGATGCACAGCAGTTTTGGCAAGGGCTGGGTGTACTACCTGATGTTGCAGGAGATCGACGGGGTGACCCAGGCGGCCTGTGTCACGCTGCCGCAGCAGTGGGACGCCGGGGTGCAGCGGTTGAGGACCAATCCGGCCGACGGCCAGTTGTATGGCGTGGGCCTTTCCGGTTGGCAGGGTCCGCCGGGAGGCAAGGACGGCTGCTTGCAACGGTTGCGCTACAGCGGCGAGCCATGCCGTCTGATCGACAACGTGCAGGTCACCGCCAAAGGCATCGAGGTGACATTCAACTTCGACCTGGACCCCGAAAGCGCGGGCAATCCGGCCAACTATCAACTTGAGATGTGGAACTATCAATGGCGCGCCGATTACGGATCCCCCCACTTTTCGGTGCGGAACCCCGCCACCAAGGGAACCGACAAGATCAGCGTTGCCGCGGTGCGGGTGGACCCGCGCCGGATCGTACTGGAGTCGCCGGAAATCGTTCCCTGCCAGCAGCTGTGCGTCCACATGAAGATCAAGGGAGCCGATGGCCAACTGTTCGAACAGAAATTCTATCAGACAATCCACCGGCTTCCGGCAAAGTAACCGGGTGCCGGAAAAAGAGCCGAGATGTCGAGTAAGTTGGACTCCCTGTAAGGGCAGGGCTCGGCACCTGTCCGCCGTAGCGTTTGGCGAAGGACTGGCCTCGTGGCCTGGGAGAAACAGGAGGAAGCGAATGGGAGAGGGGAGCGCACCCGCCCTCGGGTGCCGTCAGGCGCGCCCTCGCGGCTGACATCTCCGCGTACCCTTCCACCACCGGATGGTGTGAGCCGTCACCCATCTGTTCGGCGCGAGGGCGCGCCGAACCGCCGCCGGGGGCGGCCGCGCTCCCCGCCTTTCACACCGTCATTCGGCGGACAAATGGGTTGGCATGGCCAGAGATGCGGTGGGGACGTGCAGGATGCTGCCGGCTGCGGACTTGGTGGTTAGAGAGCGGCGAACCGGACGGTGAGAGAGTCATACGCGAGGGGCCGGTCATAGCGCTCCTCGCACTCGACTTTTTCCTCCGCAGCGAGGGTTTCGATCGAGCCGACTTGTTCGCAAAGGCATTTCAGCAGGCTGCGGACGACCAACCGGGCGTGTGCCGCCCCGAGGCAGAGGTGGGGGCCGAAGCCGAAGGCGACGTGCGGGTTCGGTTTGCGGTCCAGCCGGACCTCCTCCGGCGAGGGAAATACGGACTCGTCGTGGTTGGCTGAGGCAAAACAAAGTGAGACCAGCGAACCCGGAGCGACCTCCAGGCCGTGGATTTCAGTCCGCTGCGGGCAGACCCGGCCGATGTGGGTGACCGGCGAAATCGCGCGGAAAAATTCCTCGCTGGCGTTGACGATCCGCTTGGGATCCTCGCGCAGATACTCCAGGTCCTGCGGGTTGGCGGAAAGGTGGCCGATCACGCCCGAGATCGAGTTGATGATCGTGTCCCGCCCGCCGGCGAACATAATGCTGCCGTAGCCGAGCATTTCTTCACGGGTGAGCCGGCGGCCGCGGAAGGTCGCTTGAGTCAGGGCACTGAAAAAGTCGTCCCCTGGCGAGGCCTCGGCGTGGTCGAAAAGGCCGTTCAGATAGGTCTCGAGCGCCGCACCCTTCGACTTGCCGTCGCCCTCGCGGAAGACATGCGTGCCCCAGCCAATCCAGATTTCCGCTTCGGATTCCGGCATGTGGATCAGGCGGGCCAAGGCGCGCGATTGCAGCGGAATGGCAAATTCCCTGACAATCTCGACCGACTCCCGCTCAAGCGCCTTGGAGACCAGTTTCCGGACCAGCGCTTCGACTTCGGCCACGACCTCGGGCAGCTTGGCGCGGTTGAAGAACGGCTCGGCCACCGCGCGGTAGTCGCCATGCGCGGGCGGGTCGATTTCGAGTGGCAACTGGCGCACGGTACGCACGGTTTCCTCCGAGGGGATCGGGATGCGGAGGGGGGCGTCCGAGCTGAAGGTCTGCCAGTCCCGCGCCGCGCGGCGGACATCTTCATGGCGCAGGATCATGGGCACCGGTTTCCCTTGGAATTCATTGACGAGGATGCCGTCCTTGCGGCGGGCTTCGCCGAACGGGTCCGGTTGGCTGTGGATTGGGCCGCGCATGGGTTTGCGAGTCGGTTTATTGGATTGCGGTCCGGGCTTCTTCGATGAGGGCCAGCAGGTTTTCGAGCGGGACGTCTCCTTCGAGGGCGTGTGACGGGGACAGGATGTAGCCGCCATCACGGCCCAGATCACGCATTTTCCGGACCTCCCGGCGCACCTCCCCGGGGGTGCCATAGGGCATGGTGCGCTGGGTCGAGATGCCGCCCCAGAATGCCAGCCGGCCCTGGTATTGCTCCATGATCCCCGCCACATCCATCACCTCGGGCTGGAATGGATTGAAAACCCGCAGGCCGATCGAAATGAGATCGTCGAACAACTCGTCCACATCGCCGCAGGAATGAATGAAGACGGTTTTCCCCGCGTCCTGAACGACTTGATACATGCGTTTGAGGTGCGGGTGGATGAACTCCTTCCACAACTCATAACCCATCAGCAAGCCTTTCTGTTGCCCCCAATCATCGCCGAAGTAGACCGCGTCGATGTCATATTCGAGGGCCTTTTCCACCTGTGTGATGTTATATTCCGTGATCGCGTTGAAGAGTTCATGGACAAAATCCGGGTGGTCGATGAAGTCCATGTAGAGGTCTTCGAGTCCGCGCAGCGTCCAGGCCCGCTCGAATAGGGAGAAACCGAGGCAGAACAAACGATAGCGGTCGCCGAACTTCGCGATGCGCCCCGGAATGTCGTCGAAAAGCCTTGGGTCAAGAGGATCGGGAAAACGGTATCCGGCCAGCGATGGCTCCGCCAACACCTGCCCTTCGACATTGCCAATGTCCTTGTCGATGGTGCGGTCCCAGACCACCCCGAACACATCGCGGAAGCGGTCGTTGCCAAGCTCGGTGAAGAATCCGATGTCGCTGCCCAACTCCAGCAGGTGGTTGCCGATGAACGGGTCGATCTCGGTGGTGCCGAAATGGTGCTCGAGTTTCTCGCGGGCCTCCTTGGTGAAGCGGAACGACCACGGCACATAAGGCGGCCTGCGGAAGGCGATCGCCTCCCGGACAACGTCTCTTGGCAACATGCACGACATGCGTAACCCTAGGCACCCGGAGCCGGATCACGCAACCTGCTGATTGACGATTGCTGGTGAATTGTTGTTGTATTTGGATGTTTTTTGTCACTGAATTGGCAACCAAACACCATGAAATCCCCCCACCAACCGCTGTTGGAGCGCATCCCGTTGTCTGGCCCGGCCTCGTTGGCGATCCGGGAGTTCGAGGCACCGGCGTTCCGCTACCCTTGGCACCAGCACCCGGAAATCGAGCTGACCTGGATCCTGAAAGGCAGCGGCTTGCGCTACGTCGGCGACAGTGTGGAGCCCTTCCACGCGGGGGATTTCTGTCTTCTTGGCTCGAACCTTCCGCATACTTGGATGTCCTCGGAGAAAAATGGCACGACGGTGCGCAGCCGGGTCGTGCAGTTTGATCCGGCCCGGTGGGGGGCGACGCTGCTGCATTTGCCGGAGTTTGCCAGGATGGCCGACCTGTTCGACCGCGCGGACCGGGGCTTGTGCTTTGGTGGTGCCGCAGCGGGGCGCATGCGGGTCAAGTTATTCAGCCGCCCCTCGCCGCTGCTTCAATTCACGGCCTTGTTGGAAATTCTCGAGGAACTCGCCGCTGATCCCAACGCCAGGACGCTGACGCTCGCGCCGTGGTCGCGCGGCAGGCGTGCCAATGCGGACTCCCGACTCGGCGCAGTGCTGGCCTATCTAGCCGAGAATGCCGCCGGCAGGGTCTCGCATGCGGAGGCGGCCCGCCTGGCCCGGCTGAGTCCGGCGGCATTCAGCCGCTTCTTCCGGCGTGCCGTGGGCAAGACCTTTCAAGCCTATCTAACTGACATGCGCTTGAGCGAAGCCTGCCGTCAACTGCTGGAATCCGGGCGGACCATCAGCGAGATCGCCTTTGACGTCGGCTTCGGAAATCTATCAAATTTCAACCGCTCGTTCCGCCTCGCCCGCGGCATGCCACCCGGTGAATTCCGCCGCCAGGCGCTCGCGCCGCCCACCCCGGAACCCTCGCCATGATCCTAACAACTACTTTCCATCCAATCGGAGCGGTGTGACGAACCGTGATCGTTTCCGTCTGGCCTGCCGCGCCGTCCTCCGGTGAGACGATCTCGATGTGCGGGACGTGCCGGGGCACCCAGTCGGCGGCATTGGGGGATACTTTAATGGTGTTAGTTCGAACGTTTTCCCTCGCGCAACTGCACCGGGCCGAAGAGGCCGGAATCGTGGGGGCCGTCGATCGGCACTTTTTGGGTAATGCGTGTCACGCGCTGTTCCCTGGGAAGTTTCGCGTCGCCGACCAGGCGGTTGGCCCAGAGGTTGGTGATTTCGATCTTCAATTCGTTGCTGCCGCTCCGGACCAGGCCGGTCACGTCGTAGGTATAGGGCGGCTTCCAAAGAATCCCGAGCGGCTTGCCGTTCAACGTGGCGTCGGCGACGTTGCGGAGTTGTCCCAACGACAACTCGAGCCGGCGATCACCCGCGACCAGGGAGGCCGGAACCTCGAATTCCTTCAGGTAAGTCGCGGTGCCGGAGAAATACTTGACACCGTCGTCCGGAATCGTGGTCCAGGAAACGAGTTGGTCGAAGACGCGCGAGGGGGGGGCGCCCAGGTTCGCGGGAAAACGGACTTCCCAGGGGCCGGTGATCTCGAGCGGTGCGGGCGGCTTGCCCTCGTCCTCCGCCACCGGTGCCGGGGCGGCCGCTGGAGCGGTGCCGGAAAAGACGACGAACACCGAACCGGCGGGCGGCAACCGCAGCTTCAGCTTCATCCCGCCGGGAACCCGCGCGTAATCGGTGCAAGGCTCGATGGCGCCGGTGTCGGGATGCCAGAGTTGCGGCAGGTGCGGCGGGACGCGGAACGTACAATCGGCCTCGGCCTCTTCCATTTGCGTGTTGCTGACAAAGTAGATGTCGGCGTCCGGGGTGCGGCGGTGAATGTAGTCGAGGTCGGCCGGCTTGCCCGAACTGCGGTAGGCGAAATCGGGGCCGATGCCGCGTTGCTGCAGCATGTCGCGGACCCGGTAGCGGTCCGCAATCACCCGGCCTTTGCCGCAAGACCGCTCGGCCGTCTCCCCGCCATTGGCGGGACCCCAGATCCGCGCGGCGATGGATTTGACCTGTTCGTCGCAGCGGGGGTAATCCGCCAATGAGGTGTCACGCGAAGGCCTGGGGCCGAGCAGTGTCGCACCATCGCGCACGAGTGTTTCCAGTTTCGCCAGCACGGGCAGCGGGATGTCGGTGCGTTCGGGCAGGACAATCGCCTCGTAACTCACTCCATGGGGCAACATCAGGCGGCCGTCCTTGAACTCCATGCCGTTTTGGATCACATCGGAGTTGATGATATCATAGTCGTAGCCGAGTCCGAGCGCGTCGGCGGGAGCCGGATTGGGCCTCCCGCAATGGGCGCAGGTGGCGCCGTCCAGTCGCTTGGAATCCGGACCTATCCGGCGGCTGGCGACCAGGTTGGGTGCGTCGTCACCGTAGTAGAAGCAGACGTCGGCCACGGGCAGGCCCTGTTGCAGGAGATAGCAGCAACGCGAGAAATAGGATAGGTGTTCAGAAACTCGCTGCCCTTGCGGTAGTGGCCGTCAATCCACAAATCGCTGACGGTCTGGTGATAGTCGTGCTGAAAGCGCGAGGTGATCTGGGGGTCGGCGAAGCTCTTGCCCTTGAGCGCGGGCAGATAAGGGACCGGGTCATAGCCACGCCGCTGGCGGAATTCCGCCACAAACGAGTCGGTCCAGTCCGTCTGATCATCGACCTCCACGCTATCGACTTCCATATAGCGCAGCGCGTCCAGACTCGGACGCACCTTCAGAACTTGGTCGATGATGTAGCGGAAGTGGGTCTCGGCCGCGTTGCCGTCGAGGTGATCGATGAGCAAGCCGTTCGAGTTGGGGCTGGGCACCATCAGTTTCTGTCCGGTGTTGCTGGTGACGAACCGGGCAATCACCCAGGACCCCGGCGGAACGTCCCAGGTGAGCCGTCCGTCGCGGTTCATTTTCCCGCTGAGGTTGATGACTGCCGCGGGATCGCGGATGACCTTGTCCGGCGACTGCGGGAAAGCCAGCACGGCAATCTCCTTGTAGTAGAGCGGCATCCCGTCGGCACCCGTAGGCGCGTGGTTGGCCGGGAACGGCAACACCTGCGCCAGCCGGGTCGGGCCGGTGACCGTGATTTCACTTTGATAGAGGCCCGTCATGGCATCGCGCGGCTGAATCCAACTGCCACCGGCGTTCCAACTGCTCGAAGCGACAATTCCCAAGTGCAGGCCCAGACGATCGGCTTGATCGATGGCATGGTTGATGGCTTTGAGCGATTCGGGTCCGAGGAAGGCCGGACCCGCCGGAATCGGTTCTTCGGGGATCGGACGGATCACCCCGATGTCCCAAATTTCCGCGCCGGACATGCCCTTGGCCTTCATCTCCTCGAGTTCGCGGGTGATTTCGTCGAGGTCGACGTTGCCATTCATCCAGTCCCAAAACGCACCGGGGCGCGCTGCCATGGGCGGGTTTTGGAAAAGGGCCGACGAAGGTTCGCGTTCCGCCGCGGGGCTGGCGTGGGCGATGACGAACTCGACGAGTTCCTGGCATTGGAAAAAGCCGTCCCAGACGTTGTGGCCCTGGCCGGGCGGAATCCGCAACCGCATCGAACCGCCGAGTTCCCGGTAGCGGCTGGCAACCGCAGCGGAATTCGCATCCAGCGGCACCGTTTTGTCGGCGTCGCCGTGGATGTGAAAGATCGGCACGCCGGCCTTGGCGAGCGGGGCGAGGTGGTCAATCGGGTTGTGCTGGGCCAACTGTTCGCCGAGTTGTTCCGCGGTCAGGCCATAAGCACCACTGGCGACGTTGAGACCGGGCCAACTGCGGAGGTTGCAGACCGGGTAAATACCGGCGATACCACCCACGGCATCCGGATGCTCGGCCGCCCAGTTGTAGAGCATCAGCCCACCGCGGCTGCGGGCCAGCAGGCACGGCTTGCGGCTGAACCCGCGCCGTTCCACCAGTTCCCGGTACAAGGCCGTGAAGTCGGCGCGTCCCTGCGGATTGCCATAGGATTCGCCCACGTCCACGCCAGCCACGGCGATGCCAGCCGCCAGAAAACGTTCGAACATCCAGCTTTCGCGGGCTTCGGGGAGGCCGGGCAGCGTGGGCGCATACCATACCCATGGAGTGGGCCGGTTCCTGTGGAGGTTCACGGCGGAGGGCAGGATGACAAACGCGGTTCGACCCTCCACCTCAAAGACTTCTCCTGGAAGAGGTAATGATTTTTGGAGCTTCTGCTCGCCGGCAGGAGTCTCCGCCCGGCCCCCGTCGGTGATGTTGACGGTGGACCACGTTTTGGCGGAGCCGCCAGCGGGCCCCTCGAGCCCTGATCGACCCGTCTTGCCGCTATTTCCATTGGCGGGCAGGGCATCGGCATTGGGCGCGGTACTGAGCATGACAGCCGCAGCCACGGTCATGCCGAGGGCGCATCCCGTGATGGCCGCTCCTTGTTGATGGATCCGTTGGATGGTTTTCACAGTGGCTGTCGCGGGTTTTTCTGTTAGGCAGGTTCTGGAGTCGAAGGGATGGTTGTGTGGCTCTCGGATGATAAGCAGGCCGGCCTCAAGACCATCATCCACCAGTGGTCCCGGACGGCCTTCACAATGCATCCGCAGCAAGGGAATAGGGTGGGTGGAGTTCATGATGCGTTCCTGAAACCGACGGAATCTTGCCGGTTGCCGTGCCTTGAAACGGACCCGGCACGGGGATTCTGTCAGAAACCAGGTTGTCGATGGAGTGAACAGGTTGTGGTTTCCAGCCCTGCCTGGGAGCGCTGGGATGGGTCACATGGGGAGCGCATCATCTCGCGCCGCCGGTAATGTTCGTTGCAAAAGACCACGGCGTTCTCGATGAAGGGAAGATACTTCGTGATGTCGGTGCCGGTGAACCGGCGGTATTCGAAGATCATGTAGGCGTGTTCGAGTTGGGACTCCCAGTGTTAGGCGATGGCGGCGTTGGCCATCACTCCCTTTTCGACCCCATCGACGTGTCTTCGGGTTTTTGATTGAAATTCAGAATCCGCTGAGGGACAATCCGTCCATGATTCATTTGGACGCGAACGCGAGCACACCGATCCGGGCGGAGATATTGGAAGCGATGCTGCCGTGGCTGCGGGACGGCTACGCCAATCCCTCCGGCAGCCATCGCGAGGCAAAACGCGCACGGCAGGCGATCGAACACGCCCGCAGCCAGGTGGCCGGTTGGCTCGGCGCGTTGCCGGAGGAAATCGTGTTTACCAGCGGTGGTACGGAAAGCATCAACACCGCGCTGCGCTCGCTCGACCGCAACACGGGAACAGGTCACGGCTTGGTCTCGGCGATCGAACACAGCGCGGTGTTGCGCTGCGCGGAAACCCTGGAGCGGGAGGTCATGCTGATGCCGGTGAACGCCGGTGGCCGCCTGGAATTGGACCTGCTTGCCAGAGGGTTGCCCGGTGCCGCCTTCGTCTCGGTGATGGCGGCCAACAACGAAACCGGGGTGATCCAGCCGCTTGCGGAAATCTGCGCGATGGCCAAAGCGCACGGCGTCCCGGTCCACACCGATGCCGTGCAGGCGGCGGGCAAGATGCCCTTCAACGTGCGCGGGCTGGGCGTTGACCTGGCCTCGTTTTCCGCCCACAAATTCCATGGCCCGAAGGGCGTGGGCGCGCTCTATGTGCGCTGTGGCACGGCTTTCACCCCACTGCTGTGGGGCGGCAGTCAGGAAGGAGGACGACGCAGCGGTACGGAAAACACCGCGGGCATCGTGGCCATGGGAGCCGCCGCCTCATTGATGCAAAAGCTCCAGGAGACCGGCGGCCACGGCCAACTCGCCAACCTTCGCGATGCGTTTGAAAACAAGTTGTTGGAAGAGCTGCCGGGCGTCGCGGTGAACGGCGACCTCCGCCACCGCCTGCCCAACACCAGCCACCTGTCGTTCGACGATTGTGAGGCGGCGGGGCTGTTGATTCTGCTGGATGAGGCAGGCATCGCCTGCTCCGCCGGATCCTCCTGCATGAGCGGCAGACAACGACCGTCGCATGTGCAGGTGGCGATGGGCATCGAGGAAACCCGTGCCCGCAGCAGCCTGCGGTTCAGTTTCTCCACCATGAACACGATGGGCGAGGCGTTTGCCGCAGCGGTGATGGTTTCGCGGGCGGTGGAAAAGCTGCGGCGCGTCCAGGGCTCCGGTGTGGGACCGGTGCAGGTGTATTGCACCTGAGGCGGGGCGGTTTCAACCCAGCCCGCGATCCAACAAGTGCGCCTGCAGAAAATTGTAAAACTGGGACCTGAAATGCGCGGCCCCACGTTTGGTCGGCGTGTCCTCAGTTTCGATCCGCGACTTTTGGCCAAATTGATATTTGCTTTCCAATGCCAACCTTGCCTGGTTGAGTGCGGCATACCAGTCGAAGAACGCATCACGCGGAATCACCACCGTTCCAGGCTGGATGAAGCCCTGCTGCGCTCCGACCTCGATCGCGGCGGCCACGGTCCGCAGATGTTGTTGGAACCCCTCCCGCAGGTCGGGCAGCACCCATTCGCTCCAGTCTTCCCAGTCCTCGGTGTCCGCCATTCGTGCGCCCACTGCGGCCGCAAGATCGAAACCCGGACGGTTGGCGTCGTGGAGAATCGACGCGACCATCAGCCATTCGGCCTGGTGTTCCAGGTGGAGTTCGATGCCTCCGTCGGCGGTGGAAGTCAGGTTCATTCGGATTTTTCCAGAGAGGTGGTGAGTTGGTGGGCCTGCAGTTGCTGGGCATAAAACTCGGCCTTTTCCCGCTGCCCGGACCAAACGATCGAGCGGCCTTGGGTATGAACCTGCATCATCAACTGCGCGGCCTTTCGCTCGGGATAGCCGAATACCTTCATCAAGACCCAGGTGACGTAGCCCATCAGGTTCACCGGATCGTCGTGCACCACCACATTCCACGGCACATCGAGCGCGGTTTTCTCGCGGGTCAGGGTCTGGGTGTCGGAATCGCTCATCGAAGTGGGTGGGAGTTCAGGTGTTGTCCTCGCTCCCGGCGGGTGGTTCCAGCCATTTGCCATGCTCGCGGATGAGACCGATGAGCCGGGTGACGGCTGCTGCTTCAGGGATGTTGAACTGCACCGGAGTCTTGCCAACGTAGAGATTGATCTTGCCGGGAGCACCGCCGACGTAGCCAAAATCCGCATCAGCCATCTCGCCGGGACCATTCACAATGCAGCCCATGACGGCGATCCGGACCCCCTTGAGATGGCCGGTGGCGGCACGGATCTTCTGCGTGGTGTGCTGGAGGTTGAACAGGGTGCGACCACAGCTCGGACAGGCGACATAGTCGGTTTTGAAAATGCGGGTGCCCGCAGCCTGCAGGATGTTGTAGGCCAGCCGGAGTGAGGCGGCCGGCCCGGGTTCGCCTCTAACCAGAATGGCGTCGCCGATCCCGTCGCACAACAGCGAGCCGAGCCGGGTGGCGGCGGCCAGTAGCGCGGTTAGGGAAGCGGCGGGCGGCTCACAGGCGTCATCCAGGCGGTCCTTGAGCAGTACCGGATGCCGTGGGTCCAACCGGGCGGCAAGCAGCCGGAAGGCGGGAATGACCGGCATGACGGTGTGATCCGCGACAGTCACCAGGCAGGGCTCCGGCAGCGCGTTCACCGCCTCGACTGCGGCCGGATCCCGTGGATCGATGGCCACCACCCCGGATTTCTCGAGGATGATCTCCGGTTTGAAATCGCCCATGGTGGATATCTTGTGGGCGAGTGAATTCCAGCGGTCCTGGGTGGTGAAAACACGCACCGGACTGCCACCGCCGAGGGCGTGTCCCATAACAGTGAGCGGCGCACTACTACGCCTTTCGTAGCTAAACGGATCGTAGGACGGAGTGAAATGCGTGGGGCGGGTGGCTGGGGCGTTTGCCGTGGCTGGGGCGGCTCGCCCCAGCCCGTCTGTGGGGCGGCTCCCCCCACAGATCTCCCCCCACGTCCCCCCAAACCGAGACCCAGTCCACTCCCCCGAAACCTTC
>JAIPKB010000133.1 GCA_021733795.1 Akkermansiaceae bacterium
AACCGCCGGAACTCTGGGATCAAACCGCCGGGTTCTCCAACGACTGGAACCAATCCCGGCCCGATCCCAGACTCAGCGAAGTTGACTTGGGCGACGGCCGCATCCTGCTGCCCTGCTTCGACTGAGTCCGGCGAGCCCGTTCCGGAGAAATTTTCGCTCCCGCACCGATTTTCCTTGGCGCGGGAAGGGGAAACCGTATTCTCGCGCTTGAGGATTTCACGCCATGCCACCCATTTCCGCGCCGATGAACCCGAAAAACGCACCTCCGACCGGCCGTTCGGGTGCCCAAGAGGCGTTTTCCTCCCCTCCTTTCCCCGCAACCCTTCTTTTCTCCCGGTCTCCGAACCGCTCTTTAGCCCCTCATGCGCACCAACCTGGAAAAGCAATTTCCTAGCAATCAGCCTCCAGTCCTACGAGGGCTTCCGCGTCCAACACAACATGGCCCGCGGGCCGATGAAAGGCGGCCTGCGCTATCATCCGGCGATGGATGAGGATCATGCCTCCGCCCTGGCCAACCTCATGACCTGGAAGACGGCGGTGATCGACGTGCCATTCGGCGGTGCCAAGGGCGGCATCAATTGCGATCCGAAGAAGATGACGGAAGCGGACCTGCACCAGGTCACCGTGAGTTTCGTCGAACAGATGAAGGAAGTGATCGGGCCGACCATCGACATCCCGGCACCCGACGTCAACACCAACGCCAAAGTCATGGGCTGGATCATGCACGAGTATTCGAAATACAATGGCTTTTCGCCGGCGGTGGTGACCGGAAAACCGCTCGATCTATTTGGTTCCGAGGGCCGGGACGCGGCGACCGGGCGCGGCGTCATGGACGTGCTCGGCGAAGCATTGGCGGAACAGGCCAAGACCTTCGACGGCACCACTGTCGCGATCCAGGGTTTTGGAAACGTCGGTAGGAATGCCGCCCGCCTGATCGCGGAACAAGGCGCGAAAATCGTGGCGGTTGCCGATCACACGGGTGGCGTGGCGAGTGATGCCGGCCTCGATCTATCCGCGCTCGCCACCTGGGTGTCCGAACACGATGGAGTCAAGGGCTTCGCGGGAGGGGAAGCGTTCAACTCGGCGGACATCATCACATGGAAAGCCGATGTTCTCGTCCCCGCCGCGCTTGAAGCGGCAATCCATAAGGACAACGCGGCCGACGTCAAAGCCCGCATCATCGTCGAAGGTGCCAACGCGCCGACCACGCCCGAGGCGGATGCGATTCTCAACGAACGCGGCGTGCTGATCGTTCCCGACATCCTCGCCAACGCCGGCGGTGTGACCGTGAGCTATTTCGAATGGGTCCAGAACATCCAACAGTTCAAGTGGGATGAAGAGAAGGTCAATGCCGAATTGGACAAGAAGATGAGCCGGGCCTACCGCTCTGTGCGCGAGGTGGCGAATACTCACCAGATCGATCTGAGAACCGCCGCCTTCGTCCTCGCCATCCGGCGGGTGGGCAAGGCGGCCCTCGCCCGGGTCCACCTGAGGGACCAACCCGTACTTTAGCGCTCTTTCAGAGCCCCACCGAATCCGAGATAACCACACTATGAACACCAAAAACCCAAAACGACGCATCGCCATCATGGTTGGTGCCGGCTTCGTCCCGGGCATCAACGCCGTCATCAAGGGGGCTGCCACCGCAGCGGCCAAATCAGGTTGGGAGGTCGTCGGGATCCGGGACGGATTCGCCGGCCTGCTGCAACCGGAACTCTACCCCGACGGCGGACTTGGACGGGAAATTGCAGGTGAAAGTGGTGAGAAAGGGCATGAGCAAGGAGGTGGCGGAAGAAGAGAAGAAGCGGTTGGAACGTCGGCGTGATTTACTGATGCGGCAGATGCTGCGTTATCGGGTGCGGTATTTTTCGGATGGAGTGGCGATTGGGAGCGGTGGTTTTGTGGACGGGGTGTTCAAGGCGTGCCGGGAGCGGTTCGGTAAGAAGCGGACGAGCGGTGCGCGCAAGATGCGGGGCGCGGGTGCAGGGGCGGCGGGAGTACTCTGGACCGCCCGGGATTTGAAGGTCGAAATTGGGTGAGCTGGCGGCGATTGGAGATTTTGAATGCTGGATTTTGAATTTTGGTTCTTGGATTTCAGAGGCTACCGGGGACGGCTATTCTACGTTCATCCGGCATCGCTCCTGTTTCGGCACCTGCCGAGGCTGCGCCTCAGACCCAAGACTGCAAGACGCAAGACTGGAAACCTTGACCTGACAACCGCAAGCTCACGATTCCAAGGACTCTAGGCAGGCAGAGCGCTACCGTGCCGCGCTGGCGCTGGTGAAATCCGGTCTCCTGAGTAAATTTCACCAATTTCCACGAATTTTCACGAATTCGATTCCCTGAAATTCGTGTGGATTCGTGAAATTCGTGTCTGTTATTCAGAAGCGGGGGCCTATCATTTTTTCTTGCTTTGCCAGCGGATTGCGCCAACCTAGGGGGGCGATAGGCGTTGTGTCCGTCGCCAAACCACAAACCAACCGCCATGAAAATATCCAACCTGATTTGGAAAGTCGGCCTTTTCACATGTTGCACAGTGGCCTTGGCTGCGGGCGAGAATGAGTGGAAATCCTTTGAGAACGCCGATGGGAACCAGAGTTTCACCGCCCGGGTGGTGTCCTATGACGCCAAGCGCGACAGTGCCACGATGATTATGAAAAAGGGAGGCCAACGCATTTCGGTCGCTCTAAGCCGCCTCAAGGAGGCGGACCAGGCCTACGTCAAGGAACAGGCACAGATCTTGGCTGCCAACAGCTCGTTCCGGTTCAAGTTTGACAAGTTCATGGAGGAAACCGCGTCGAATAGGATCGGCGACACCACCACCACCACTTACCATGGCGGCTACCGCGTCGCGGTGAGCAACTATTCGTCCGTGAACGTGGAGGATGTGGAAGTCGAGGATCTCGTGATCTGGCGCAAGGACTCGTTCGAAGGGATGGGAGATGACCAATTCGTCACCGGCAGCCACCAAATCAGCACCATTTTCGCCGGGTCGAACGATCATTTCACCACCGCTGGCATCCAAATGCAGGGTGTGGTAAAAAAGGGCAGCAGCAGCACGTCCGGCGGTGCTTGTCCCACCTGCCCGACGAGCACCGTCACCACCCGCACCCTACGCAGCCGCGATCAGCTCGTTGGTTGCATTGTGAGAATCAGGATCGCCGGCAAGGTGGTGAGAACCGAGGCCAACAACGCCGCAGTGCTCAAGAAATACCAGGATCGTTTCCCGTCCGTCGCGGAGGATTGAAGCGGAGATCGACCGAGTGGGTCCGGATTGCCTGGGTTGCCAGCCATTCCGTAGTTTGCCTCGCACCGGTGCGTTTGTAAGTCATTTGTAACACCCTGATTGTAATTGGTTTGATTTTCCCTAAATTTCAACTACCTCTTCGGCCCCGCCCATGACTTCCTCCTCGTTCCATACCAACAGCACGCGCCGGGTCCTGGCGCTGTCAACTGCCTGGTTTTGGCGTATCTTCCCCAATTTATGAAATTCTCAGAACTCGCCCTTGGCCAGACGGCCAGCCAAACCATTCACATCACCCCGGAAATGGTGGCCGGCTTCGCTGACGTCACCGGAGATCACAACCCATTGCACACCGACCCGGTCTATGCCGAGCCGCGCTTTGGCGGCATCATCGCCCACGGGGTGCTGCTGGTGGGGTTTTTCTCGGCATTGCTGGCGACCCAACTGCCCGGACCGGGGGCAGTGGCACGGGCATTGAGCGTGCGCTTCAAGGCCCCGGCGCGTCCGGGGGATGATGTTCGCATCGAGGTCAAAATAGTCGGGTTGGTGCCGCGAATCCGCAAGGCCATGCTGGAAGGCCGGGCCTTTATTGGCGACCGGGTCCTGCTGACCATCACTGCGGAATCGCTATTGGAGGAGTAGTCGCCACCGCCTTCGTCGGTCAGAACGGGGGGATCCGGGCTGTGGGCATTCGGGACACTGATGCCTCTGGTTTTTGGAGCTTCCGCTGGAAAGAATCGCAAAAAACGCGGAATTTACTTGGCACGCCGGGCCAGTCAGCTATTTCCGGTGGTGCAGAGGTTTCCCATTCTTCCAATGCTCCCCCCATTTTCCTGCATGGTAACGCCGGACCAACGACTTTGTCGGCTCCGGTGCGGCGTGGTTGCGCCGTTTCACCCTCTTTCCCCCTCCCGCCCTCCGGTCCGGCTTGGGCGGGCATGGCGCAGCAGACCCCCGCCACCGCCTCTGCTTGGGCGGGCGGAGCAACGCCAAGCCCCCAACGGCTTCCATTCAACCAACCTGAAAACAACAACTCGCAGCATTAGCCAACCTCAAACCGTCATGAAACCATCCATGCTCGAAAAATATCGCACCATGTTGGGGTGCATCGTCCTCCTCTGCGCTTCAATCGGAATCCTGCCAGCCGACCAGTTCGGCTTGTTCACCTACGAGGTGGTCGGCGGCTCGGTGGAGATCACCGACTATCCGGAAGACGCATCGGGCAGCGTGGTCATTCCCGCCGAGATCGGCGGGCTCCCGGTCACCCGCATCGGCTATGGAACCTTCTACAATTGCAGCACGCTGACCAGCGTCACGATTCCCTCCGGTGTCACCAGAATCGCCGATTCGGCCTTTGCCAACTGTGGCGGTCTGACCGCCATCCTAGTGGAGGCTGGAAACCCACAATACATGAGCATAGGCGATGTCCTCTATAGCAAGAGCCCAACCGTGCTTTTGCAATACCCTGAAGGAAAAGTGGGGACCTCCTTCACCATCCCCTTAGGCGTCACCTCCATCGGCAACCGGGCGTTCTCCAACTGTAGCGGATTAATCAATATCACCATCCCCGCAAGCGTCACCAGCATCGGTTGGAATGCGTTCTCCAACTGCGGCAGACTAACCGGCATCACCCTCCCCGCCGGCCTCACCACCATCGAAAGCTCGACGTTCTCCAACTGTGTCGAACTCACCAGCATCGTGATTCCCCCAAACGTCACCACCATCGGTAGCGGGGCGTTCAGCAGTTGCAGTAAACTCACCAGCATCGTGATTCCATCTGGTCTAGCCACCATCGAAGGCTCGGCATTCTCCGGCTGCGGCGCGCTGGCCGGCATCACGCTCCCCTCCAGTCTCAGCTACCTCGGAAAATCCGCGTTCTCGTCCTGCGACTCTCTCACCACGATCACAATCCCTCCCGGCGTCACCAGCATCCAAGACTCAACTTTCTATGGTTGCGGCAGCCTCACCAGCATCACCCTCCCCGAAGGACTCACCACCATCGGCCACGCGGCATTCCGCGATTGCAGCGTGCTGGCCGACATCATCCTGCCTGCCAGCCTCACCACCATCGAGTGGATCGCATTCATGGGTTGCAGCGGTTTGACCAGCATCACCATTCCCGAAGGAGTCACCACGATCAATCACTGGACCTTCCTCAACTGCAGCTCGTTAGCCGAGGTCACCCTGCCCCCTGGCCTCACCACCCTTGGCCCCTCGGCATTCTCCGCCTGTAGCGCGCTGACCGGCATCGTGATCCCGGACAGTGTTACCGACACCGGTGACAGCACCTTCACCGGTTGCCGCAAGCTGAGCAGCGTCACGCTTCCCGCCAACCTAACCACGATCAGCAACAACCTGTTCGTCAACTGCAGCGCACTGGCCAGCATCGCGATCCCTGCCAGCGTCACCGACCTCGGCGACGGAACGTTCGAATTTTGCAGTGCGCTGACCAGCATTACGCTCCCGGACGGCCTGGAAAGGATCGGCGTTCACACCTTCGCGCACTGCAGTGGACTGACCGAAATCACGATCCCGGCCACGGTTGCCACCATCGGCGAGGGGGCGTTCTATAACTGCAGCGAACTGACCGACGTCACGATTCTGGAAGGCGTCACCCGCATCGGCGACGGAGCCTTCGAAGATTGCACCGCGCTGGAGGGCATCACCATCCCCGAAAGCGTCGGCGACCTCGGCGACTGGACCTTCGAAGGCTGCACCGGGCTGCTCAGCATCACGATTCCCCCGAACGTCACCATCATCGGCGAGGCGACCTTCTCCGGCTGCAGCAGACTGACCGGTTTCACGATCCCCCCCGGGGTGACCACCATCGGCGATGAAGCGTTCGCGTCCTGCGATTCGCTCACCAGCATCACGATCCCCGCCACGGTCACCAGCATCGGATCGATCCCGTTTCTCGCCTGCCAGCAACTGGCTTCCATCACGGTCGATCCGGCCAACCCGAACTATCTGGACATCGGGGGAGTGCTCTTCAGCACCGATCAAACCTCCATCATCCAATACCCCTGCGGAAAGACCGACCCCTTCACGATCCCGTCCAGCGTCAGCGACATTGCCTTTGGAGCCTTCGTCGGCGCCAAGGGACTGACCGATCTCCTGGTGGAGGCTGGAAACCCGAACTTCGCGAGCGTCGGGGGCGTGCTCTTCAGTCCGGATCAAACCGTGCTCATGCAGTGCCCCGGGGGCCGGGCTGGACCCTACGTGATCCCCGCCCAAGTGACCGCGATCGGACCGGTCGCGTTCGCCTACTGTACCGAACTCACCGCCGTCACGATTCCTCCCGGCGTCACAACCATCGGGGAATGGGCCTTCGCGGTCTGTGGATCCCTGACCAACGTCACCATTCCGGAGGGCATCACCACCCTCAGTGACGGCACCTTCGCCGACTGCTCCGGCCTGACCGCCATCACGCTCCCCGAAAGCCTAACCACCATTGGCAACGACGCCTTCGCCGACTGCTACGAGTTGACCGGCATCACCCTGCCTGCCAAAGTCACCTCGATCGGGGACTGGGCCTTCGAGGATTGCACCGGATTGACCGTAATCACCCTTCCGGAAGGCGTCACCACCATCGGCAGGATGGCCTTCGGCGGCTGCATCGTACTAACAAACATCGTCATCCCGGCTAGCGTCACCAGCCTCGGCGACGCCGCCTTTGAATCCTGTGACGGACTCACCACCGCGCTCTTTCTCGGGGACGCCCCGCCCCCCGGCCAGAATCTGTTTCCCGGCGCTGCACCCGGGTTTACCGTGTACTATCTCGATGGAAAATCCGGCTTTTCATCACCGACGTGGCGGGGCTACCCAGCCGCGATTTTCGATGACGCCGAGGGTCTCATCGCAGCGTGGTTGAAGGGCTACGGGTTCCCGATCAATACCGACCTGAGTGAGGATCCCAACCAGGATGGAGTGAGCCTTCTGCTGGCCTACGCCCTCAACCTGAACCCCCACCTCAACCTGCAACGCAGCATGCCCGCAGCGGTGCTTGAACCCGACACGATGAGCCTGACCTTCCATGCGGCCAGACCGGGTATCACCTACACGGTGCAGACCAGCGCCGATCTGCAAACTTGGGTGACCGACGGCGTATCCTTGTCCGAACTCGGTCCGGACCACACCCGGACCGCGACGGTGGATCGGGCCTCGCCAAATCGCTTCCTGCGTCTGGTGGTCACCCACTAGCATCCCAAGGAATCCACCCCATCTAACCTAACTCGAAAGGACTCTCCATGACCACCCACCTATTCGCGCGACTCATGAAACCTTCGCTGAGCTTGCTCATCTTTCGCTCATCGGTTGGGCTGCTACCCGCCGGTCCCAAACCACTCAGGCGGTGCATTCCCGCCCTTGCCGCGCTGCTGCTCGTAACACCCGGCCTTTATGCCGATGACGAATCCGCAATCCGCGCCATGCTCGCTGACATCGATACCAAGATCGCGGCCCATGATGTGGCGGGGGTCATGGCCTACTACAGCACCGACTTCATTCATGGCAGTGACGATTATGACGCATTATCGGCAGATCTGACAGAAAACGTCCCCAGGGTAACGTCCTTCCACTTCACCATCTCGGCGATCCATATCCAAGGCGAATTCGCCACGGTCACCGGCACCGTCGACGGGTCGATGGACGACGGCGAAACCTTCACCTGGCAGGAACCTGACCAAGGGGATGAAGGAATCGGCCTCGGTTGGCTGAAAAGGGAAGACGGCGTGTGGCGCGTCCATGGCAACCAGTCGCGCGTCGGATGGTACACCGTTTGTGCCGCCAACGACCTATCTTTAGGGAATTCCTCCCTTCGGATCGCCGTCGAAAGCCTTTTTCCAATCCAAAGCGCCACCGTCAGTGGCCCCTATATCAATCCCACCGTCCTGACCCCGGACGACTATTATGGCGGCGTCTCGGGATACGCCACCCCCAGCCAGCGCCCCGCCCCGGGCACGGAATACACCATTGAAATCGTGTACTCCGACGGCCCCCGCGAAACCATCACCGACACCATCGGTGCCTGGATCGACACCGCCCCCGAACTCACCGTCTCCATCGTCAACGACATCACCACCTTTTCGTGGAACGACATCACCGCGGACGTCCCCAATGCCGGGTACTACATGCTTATTGTCGATGGCAACGGCGTCGATTGGCGGCTCTACAACATTCCGATCAGCCAAACCTCTGTCGTCTTCAACTCCGACGGCACCGCCACCGGCACCCTGCTGCCGGGCCAATCCTACACCGCATCGATCCACATCTTCAACGAGTCCGGCGACTTCGCCAGCAGGCGCCATGAGTTCACGGCCGGCCCGGACGGCGACGGCGACGGCCTGCCGGACGATTGGGAAATCCTCTACTTTGGCGACACCGTCACGTCCGATGGAACCGGCGACCGCGACGGCGACGGTGCCAGCGACCGCGATGAATACATCTGCGGCACGCAACCGAACGCGCCGGCTTCGGCATTCCGGGCGACGATCTCGCGGACGACCGGCGGCTGCACGGTGAGCTGGGCGGCCGTGCCCGGTCGCCTCTACGACGTCCGCTGGACCAGTGATCTGACACACGCCTTCCAGACCATTCAGACCGGGATTGAACATCCGCAGAACAGTTACACCGACACCACCCACAATGCGGAATCCTCCGGCTTCTACCGGATTGACGTCCGCCTGAAGACCTTGCCTGAACCACCATCGCTATTTGATGTCGCTAACAGCGCCTGGGTGGACGCGATCTCACAACCTGGTGCCGGCAACATCTGGCAATACGGGACTTCCGAGAGCGTGGTCTGGAATAATTCGCTCCTTCAGGGCTCCACGGTCTCAATCTACGTCCTCCACGACTCCCCCGCCGGTCTGGCTGATACGAATCCGGATCCAACGAGCGTGCAGCTCAAGAACTGGTTCCGGTTTGCCACGAATGTGCCCAACAGCGGAATCTACACAACAGACCCCAGCACGCTCAGCGGCAACGGCAACGCCTACAAGATCCTTATCGTGTCGGATGAGGACTACTGGGACATGTCGCAGGGACTGTTCGTTTTGCAGCCATAACCATAACCCCAGTTCTCCCGTCCTTCGATCCCCGCTGTGGAGTCCGTTATGGTTTTCTGGTCAAACGCATCATGCACGCCATCGCCGCACGCTGATAGAAATCATGCGTAGAAGCCGCATTCGTAAGCGGTGTCGAACAGCGCCAGAATATTCTCTGGCGGAACTTCACCTTGAATGTTGTGGCAATTGTTGAAAATGTAGCCGCCGCCGGGCATGAGCGCCTGCACGTTATGGCGGACGTCGGCGGCGACTTCCTGTGGCGTGCCCCGCGGCAGGATGTGCTGGGCATCGACGCCGCCGCCCCAGAATGCGAGTTGTTTGCCGAAACGGCGCTTGAGGTCGTCCGGGTCCATGTTGCGTGCGCTGAGCTGTACCGGGTTGAGGATCTGTGCGCCGTTGTCAATGAGTTCGGGAATGAAGTCCACGCAGGCCCCGCAGGTGTGATACCAGATTTTGGCCTGCGTGCGGGACCGGATGTATTGGACCAGGCACTTGTGGCGCGGTTTGACGATACGGCGGTAGATGTCCGGGCTGAACAAGGGGCCGTTCTGGCCGGCGAGGTCGTCGCCAATCATGATCACGTCCACCAAGTCACCCACTTCGTCGAGGAACACGCGGAACCAATCCATCCAAAACTTGAGCGTCTGGTCGAGCATGGCCTCACAAATCTCCGGCTCGCCCAGCAAGTCGCAGAACCATTGTTCGAGACCGCGCAGATACCAACAGATTTCATAGACAACGCCGGAGATGCCACTGACCACGGCATAGGGCGTGTCCCTCTTCAACGCCAAGGCCCGGTCGCGCAACCCGGCAAAGCGGCCCGGATCGTCGCCTTTTGGCCACGCATGATCCTTGATCTCGTCGAGGCTCGCGGTGGCTAACGGATGGAGCGTGATGTCCATGTAGTAGGGCGCATCGTCGGGCATCGACCAGCGGATGCCGAATTCATCCGTGAGGTCCTGCCAAGCCCGCCCATCGCGCGTGGCTTGGACGATCCCGCCCTGCCAGGTGGCGGCGGCTCCGGCGCGAATGTAGCGCGTGTCCACGTGCAGTCTCTCCAGCACTTGTTCACAGGGCACGGCGAGTTGCTGCACGGCATCCATGATGCGCAACTCATCGTTGATGCCGAGGTGCTCGACCAGTTTGAGGTAGGCGTCTTTGTGGATACCGGTCTGGTTGCCACCGAGATCAATCGGCACGCGATCCGGAATTTCGTGATTGAGCGCGGTCAGGACGCGCTCCCGGGAGGTCATGGTTTCTAACTTGGACATGGGCGGTTTGCTCGGTTCGTGGGGAATCAACTACTTTTGGGGAGAAGAGCGGAAATGGCAACGAAAGCGGGGGATTCTTAGCACGTGCCGACACACATGTAAAGAAAAACGCATTTCTCTTTACACGACAAGAATGTGACACCTGACCCCATTTTTGCGGGTTCTCCATTTTGAGTATTGCGCAGGTCTCCGTTTTTTGATAAAAGTCCGGTGAAACACATGATTGAAAACTTTCACCCCTTTCCCTGGATCTTCAACCGGGTGCTCTTTGTGACTTGCGCGACCCTCACCGCGCTCCTTTACAGCCCTCCCGTTCACGCTCAAAGCGTGCTGGGTGGAGCCGCCGACCCGACCGTGGTAGCCGGCCACAACGGCGATTCCGGAACGTTCGCCGTCGCCACCGGCAGGGGAATCCAAATTCTCCACAGTGAGGACCTGATTTCATGGAAGCTGGAAGGCCGGGTATTTAAGGAGGATGTTCCGCCATGGGCCAAGGAGGCGGTCCCCAAGAGCAAGGAAATCTGGGCTCCTGACATTAGCTTTCACGATGGGCTCTATCATCTCTATTACTCGGTATCGAGCTTCGGCAGCCAGCGTTCGGTCATCGGCCTGGCCGTGAATCGCCGGCTTGAGCCCGGCCACCCCGAAAACCGCTGGATCGACCGTGGCCTAGTGGTCGAGTCCCATCCGGGGAAATCCGATTTCAACACGATCGATCCAGCACTGTTCGTCGATGACGGGGGGCGCTGGACCCTGTTTTTCGGATCCTTTTGGTCCGGCATCAAAGCCATCTCACTCGATCCGAAAACCGGCAAACCCGGTGGGAAAAGCCCGGAAATCATCCCGATCGCCAAGCGCGCCGCAGACGTGCCCGAATGGCCGATCGAAGCACCCTATGTGATCAAGCACGCCGGATGGTATTACCTTTTCGTCTCATGGGACCACTGCTGCAGAGGTGCCGAGAGCGATTACAAGGTGGTGGTTGGGCGCTCGAAGTCAGCTCTTGGCCCCTACCTCGACAAGTCGGGCGCGCCGATGCTCGCGGGCGGCGGCACGCTCGTTTTGGAGAGCGACGAGCGCTGGGCCGGTCCCGGCCATAATGGCGTGCTGCAGACCGAGCGTGGCGATTTCATGGTCCATCACGCGTTCCTCCGTAGCCGGCCCCACATCGGCAGGCTCTTCCTGATCCGGCCGCTCATTTGGGCTGAAGATGGCTGGCCAACCTGCGGCGAACCGATCAACCGGCGGTGACCAGCCACTCAAAGCACCCATTCCGGTCCCTCCATCGGCATTCTCCGTTACCGCGTCTTGATTCACAAATTGCACCGGTTGGAAAGTTTCGGAGGTTAGTTTCGGTGCCTGGGCCATCGGCGGCTCCTGGGGTGCGGTGAACGACCGCGAATCCCTCGCCACGCTCCACGCCGCGCTCGATGGCGGAGTGAATTTCTTCGACACCGCCGATGTTTACGGCGATGGCCGCAGCGAGCGACTGCTGGCCAAGCTGAAAAAGGAACGCGGGGAGAAATTCCACATCGCGACCAAAGCCGGTCGCCGCCTGCCAGCGCAGACGCCCGACGCCTACCACCGCAAGAATCTAACGAAATGGGTCGACCGCAGTCTCAGGAATCTCAAAACCGACGCGATCGACCTGTTGCAACTGCACTGTCCACATCCGGAGGTTTACTATCGGCCGGAGGTTTTCGGCATCCTCGATGACCTGGTGACGGAAGGTGAAATCCGGCATTACGGGGTGAGTGTGGAAAAAGTTGAGGAGGCACACAAGGCCATCGAGTTTCCCAACGTGAAGTCCGTGCAAATCATCTTCAACATCTTCCGGCAACGGCCGGCTGAACGGTTGTTCGCCGAGGCGCAACGCCGCAAGGTCGGCATCCTGGCCCGCGTGCCGTTGGCGTCCGGCCTGTTGTCCGGCAAGATCACCCGCGACGATGAAGAAGATTGCCGCGCTCTACGCCAAACAGATCAAACCGCTGGTCCATCATTATTGGTGACCGCACGCTCGCCGCTCCACCGCCCTTGCATGACGTTGAAACCATTGTGGGCGGCCATGCCCTGCGAAGAACCCGGCTGCCTGCCACATTCCTCTCTAACCATCTGGCAACTCCCTCACGGTTGCCCGACGACGACGAGCCGGTAGAACCGGCGCGGACCGGCCCCGGTTTCCACCGCGCAGCGGAGCTGGCGGGTGCCGTCGAGGGCCACAGGCGTGGTTTCCACCGGGGTCCAGTCGATTAGATTGGACGAAGCCTCCAAACCAAGCGCGGCTTCCGGGGAATCCAGGTTGACGTCGTGACAGATGGTGAGGGAGCCCCCAGCCATGGTGACCCGGACGGGAGTGCCGGTGTTCGCCAGCGAGGGATCGGTGCCGAGGGCGTATTCGATGAGGTTGGGGACACCATCGCCATCGCCGTCGCCGCTGGTGCCATCGGTCAGACCGTGGCTGCTGGCCCAGGAAGCGAAGGAAGGTCCCGGGGTGCCCGTGCCGGGATTGGCGGTGGCGGCAATCCAGTTGACGAAATCATTGCCATAGTCAGCCGCCACGATCTTGGTAAGGGCGGTGCCGCCACCGGCCGGGCTGCTGGGCCACGGCGCAGCAGAGTCATAGTTCACCCGGTCCACCCGGGCGAACTGGCGGACGTTGAGGCTATCCAGGCCGGCAGGTCGGACTAGCTGCAGTTGTTCGCCGCTGTTCGACAGGCGGCCCGCCGTCCACTCGCTCACCCGGGTGCCGGATGGGACCGTGAATACGGCGTTGAAGACCGCCAGGCTCTTGGTTAGAACGAGCCGCTCCCCGGGCTGCATCACCACGGCACCGGCACCGGCCGGGAACTCGTATTCCACGCCGTCGCTGATGCGCCAGGCGGCATCCTTCACCGGATCGTAGAGCGTGACCGGCGCGGCAGAGACATTGAGAAGCTCCAAATACTCGGCATCGGCGTGGTCGGCGGGTTGATAGTTGATTTCGGAAATCACGATCGGACCGACCCGCGGCCGGCTGTTGGGCGCGCCCGGAGTGGGTGTGGCCAGCGGCACGAAGTTCCAAGTGTCACTACTGGGTTTGTAGTAGAAACCGAGTGACTCACCCGGCATCGAGGGGCCGAAGCTCTCGCTGCTCTGATAGTCGGTTAGCTGGTCGTTGACCGCCGAAGTCAGGTAGAGTGATTCCCCTACGTCGTTGATCGCAAACGGCGTCACCCGCCCCGGATCGACGCTGGCGGCCCCGAAATGAAGGTCCTCGTAAAACACCAGATGGCCGCCGCCCGGGATCACGGTGCCTGCCGGGATGCGGTACTTGGCCAGATCCGCGGCGCTGTCGCTGAGGAACCAACCGCCGATGTCGATCGGGCGGGTGGTCCGGTTGTGCAGCTCGATCCAGTCGCTCGCGGTTTCTGAATTGGCGAGAATTTCCTCGATCACCACGGTATTGCCGATGGTGTAGGGATAATCGGTCGCGGCGTATTGATAGCGCGCACCGATATCCGCCCGGCTGCCATCCGGATCAGGGGCATGGAGCGGATCGCCCGCGTTGATCGCCGGGGAGGCGGGCAGCAGCTCGAAGTTCAGCACCACCGGATCGACAAACCGGGGATCCGCCATGAGATTGCCGGTGCCGGCGAGGATGACGGAGTCTGAAAGCGAATAGCCGACGGTGGCGGACGACAGCGGATCGACGGTGACCGGCAGGCTGCCGCATTTGGAGAAGATCGTATTACGGACCGTCGCAATGCCGCCGCCCTTGCCGAAGTTTTTTTCATAAGCGGCCACGCCAGCGCCGCAATCGACGAAGGTGTTTTGATCGAGGGTGACGACCGAGCCACTGTCCTTGACGCCGACACCCAACGCACAACCGACGACGAGGTTGCGGCGAATGGTGGCGGTGGACCCCTGGCCGATCGAGAAACCCTTGTCGGCATTGTAGTAGATCTGGTTGTCCTCGATGATCAGATCGGTGCAGCCCTCGCCGATGTCCACGCCATCGCTGTTATCTGCCTGGAACCGATAGATCCGGTTGTTGGCGATAATCCCGCCGGCCACCCCGTCATAGTCGATGGCGTCGGTGTCCGGCGAGGTGTTGCCGAGGAAAACGGAATCGGTCACTTCCGCGTGGGTGGCGAATTTGATGTTGATGCAATCGCCGGTGTAGGGGGTGTGGAGGCGACTGGCACGAAGAATGGTCGAGCCGCCGCGGGTGAAAATCGGACCTTCGGATTCGTCGATGTCAAGGTGATCCATAACCAACTCCGCGTTGAGCCCGGAAATGGCGGAGGGATAGCGGAGCGGGTCGTAGCCGCGGGTGGCCTGGCGGATGGTTAGATGGGAAAGCCCGGATGCGGCGGTGGGATTTTCAAAGGAAACCCCGCCCCAGGACGCTCCCCCGCGGCCGGTGAAGAGGACCGGTTGGGCGGCGGTGCCCAACACCTGGAGCGCACCTTGAACCCGGATGTTCCGCCCTGCGGGCAGCCGGATCACCACCCCCGGACCGATGACCAGGGTCGTGCCGGGTGGCACGATGAGATCCTCCGCCAGCGCGTAGCTCGGCAAATCGAGCGTGGTATCACCGGCGAGGGTGCCACCGACCACCGTTTCATCGGATACCGCGAAGTTGGCGGTGAGGGCGGCTGCGCCGGTGAGGGTTAGAGAGGTGACCTCCTCACCCGTGGCACCGGTCCAACTCTCAAAGCGGTAGCCGGGCGCGGGCGCGGCCTGGATTTCAAACGGGATGTCCGGAAACATCCGGATCACCCCGGGCTCAACCGGCACCCCACAGATCAGCACACGCCCGCCGGCGGAAATGTTCAGATCGAGTGTTAGATCGACCGCCGACGCGGGAAGGCTCAACTGGCTTTTGATCTCGGCGTGGACATTTGCATCGCGGGAGGCGGTGAAATCCTTGACGCCCTGGATGTAGGAATTGCGGCTGGAGACCGACATGCCGCCTTTGGCCGCCCACCTGGCGATGTGGCGGGGGATTTCCGCATCCACCTCGGTTTTCATTCCGTCGATCAGGCTGTCGATGCGGGAGGGCTTGAAAGTCGAGGCAACATGGGCGCAGAACCGCTGGGCAAGGCGGTGTTTGAATGGGGTGCTGGCCTTGAGCCGGACCAGGACACGTTCGCTGGCCAACATCTGGCTGAGGATGCTGGTGCCGGTTTGCGAGGTACGGAAGGTCTGGTCCATGTCGGGCAAAAACCAACGCCATTTGGCCCCGGGCTTGCGCTCGCGCCAGAACTCGAGGTTCCATGGCCAACTGGTGTTGATGCCGTAGGACTCCGCCACCACGAAGTCGATGAAGCTGTCGATGTCGATGCGGGATTCGACAAACGCATGGTTTTCCGGCAGGCTCAGATCGGCGGTGTTCAGGAAGTTCATCAGGTCCAGCCAGTCGTCCGAGTTTCCCTTTTCGATCCCGAGTGAGACGGAACTGGAATCGACGTGCCCATATAACAAATGGTCCACATTGGCGGGGTTGGCGCGGTGGTTCTGGAAGAACCAGGCGTCGTCCCAGCGCGCGCGGATGTTGTGGATTCCCCAATAGGCACCGTTGATGAACACCACGCTGGGGCGGTAGTCGGCGGTGTCCGCGCACATGTGGTCTTTGGCGAGCAGGGGCCACAGGGCGTCGCGGAGCATGTCCTTGGCCCAGGTGTCGCCACCGTCGCGGAGGGTGAGTCCGGTATGGACGGGGATCCCGGAGCCCGGGAACAAATCATAGCTGATCGCGTCATCGCCGTATTTTCCGCGCAGGGCGAAGTTCATCGCGCGTTGGGAGTTGCCGGCCCAGTTGTTTTCCCCGCCCATCCGGAAGCCGCCGTTGACGCGGAATCCGGGGGCTCCGCCGGGGGCGAAGAACTCGAGGCTGCCGGGCGCGTCCTTGCCCTTGTACACATCGCGCAGGCCGTAGGTGGAGCTGGAAACCGGTTCATGTTGGTTGTAGTAGAGGCCGATTTGGTCGCCAAACAGGATTTGCGGATCCGCCACCACCGAGACATAGGGTACGCTGCCCGGGGTTTCTCCGATGAAATACGTCCGGGTTTCAACCGGTCCCGGTGGCTTGCCGGCTTCAAACACCCGGGCGCGCAACACCGTGGTGGCGGTGATCCCGATGGGATCGGCATAGAGGGCGGAGTTCGGCCGTGGCAGGCCGCCATCCAGCGTGTAACGGATCTCGCCGCCGGTGGCGCTGAGTTCCACGGTCTGGGGCGGGTCGTAAAACCCGCTGGGCAG
>JAIPKB010000134.1 GCA_021733795.1 Akkermansiaceae bacterium
AGGCCATTTTAGCGATACGTTCGGGTAGTGGGGTGGTCTTCATACGGGGCAGGTATATGTGTTCCCATATACCCCGTCAACAAAAAAATGCGGGAATAGAAGAAATCATCAGGCTTTGAACAAATCTGTCCTGCACCCCAACTGGAGCGTGCCCGCGAACTGCCCTGGCTGTTCCAAAGAGGGCACCCTGACGGAACACTTGATGCCGACCTGCCAGTTGATCCGCGGTGAGGAAATCCACTGCCAAGTGCCGAAGTGGGTTTGTGCCCATTGTGGCGCGGCCTTCATGTCGCCCGCCCAGGCGACTGCCGGAGTTCGAATTGCAGTGACCGCCTACCAGAGGGAACATGGGCTACTTACCGCAGAAGATATTCAAGTCGGCCGTCACCGGCTCGGCCTGAGGGTTGCGGAATTGGCGGAAGAAGCGGAGATCGGTGAGGCAACCATCAAACGCCTGGAAGCGGGAACGACAGTGCAGCGTCATGGCACCAATCGGCTTCTGCTGAACATTCTGTCCGACGAAACCGAACTGCCGGACTATCAGATCACCATGGATTTTCCGGATTTTCCCACGCTGTGTCTGCCGCTGCCATCGCCCTGGGAGGACGATAAACCGTGGAATAATCCCGGTCCGTGGGCTGCCCAAGCGAGTCTCGGGGCCTATGCCTTTAACCCTAAAGAATTCGCCCTCGCCGTCTAAATGCTCAGTCCCATTCAAACCCGCCGCCATTGGATTCGGCGGATCGCTTTCGAGCCGGAGGAAGTCGCCGTCGATAAGTCGAACTATAGCGCGAACATTACCCTCAAGCACCTGAAACTTGAGAAGTGCTGGCAGGTTTGCCTGAGTATCTCATTCGGCGGCAAAAAGCCCGGAGAAGCGACCTACATCGGGCGGGTGGAATTTGAGGGAATCTTCGATGTGCATCCGGATTTTCCGCCTGAGAAAACCGATGCCATGGTCCGGATGAACGGCGGTGCGATCCTATATGGAGCCGCGAGGGAATTGATTATGAACCTCACCGCCCGTTCAAAACACGGTCCGTTCGAACTGCCGACAATCGATGCCAGAATGTTCATCGAGCCACCGCCACAAGCGGAGATTGCCGAGACCGGCTCCGCGATCCGAAAATCAGATTGACGCTATTTGCCGCGCCACCGTTCGGGCACGTTGTTCTTGAGGTGGAGTTGAACAACCCAGCCACCCGGCTGGCGGTACCGTTGCTTACCGAAGATTACCAGATGATCGGTTGGGCACCCCGTTACCTCGTGGACGACCTGATAAAATGCGTCCCCTCTGCCCCGGAGCTTTCCGCCAGAATCGCCCGCATCAATGCGGACAGCGCACCCTTGAATCAGCGCATCCTGATTGATTACGCAGGGCGCACGCCATTGGACCACCAGCCAATGTCCACGCCGGATTTCAAACCGCTAATGGAATAGAGAACAATCCTCCTTCGCAGCTACTCCTTGAGCACGTCTTGCAGCCAGGCCCGGGCTTGGCGGCGGTATTCACTGTCGCGGTGCATCCACAGGTCCGTGTGGGGATGGAGGACCTTGCCTTCGGGGATCTTGAAAAGGGTCGCGACCGGCACATCCAGAAACGTGAAGCGGGCGAGATCCAAGTGATCTTTCAGGAAATCATCGCGCACTTTGCCAGCCTCGGTGCCGCAGACCAGCACCGGGCGGCCCTTGAGCCGGGTCAGACGTTTGAGGGCCGATGCCCGGTCGTCCTCGGGATAACCCCACTGCCGCTGGCCGTCGAAGTGGTCGTGGGTGAAGACGCCCTTCCACAGCGCCGCGATCGCATCGTCGGCCAAACCGATGTAGCTGGCACCGATCGCCCCGCGCGAAAAGCCGCAGAGGAACACATTGTTAGGGTCGCCACCGAATTGTGTGCAGATGCGCGGCAGGTTGACTTTGCAATAGTCAACGGTCGCCTGTTTGTCTCCCCACCAGGTGAACGCGCCCTGCTTGTGGTCTCTTTCCACGTAGGGCATGGTGACCCAGATGAAACCCGTGCCGCTGCTCATGCCGTAGCCCAGGTTCGCGTCCTTCACCTCACCGCTCCCCTGGCCCGACGGGAACTTGTTGCCGGTGTATTCGACCATCACCGGCCAGGTGCCGCCCGGCATCCAGTCAACGGGCAGATAGAGAGCGTGATAGACCTGCGTCCCCTGATATTCAGGCGGGACCTGCCGCACCCGCCTGCCCGCCGCCGGGGCCTCATCGGTCATGACCGGCGTGACGAGATCCCTGGCAACCTCAACCTCCGGCGGATTTGCCAGAGATTCGCCTCGCAGAGTGGCAGGCCGGATTTCGGCTGCCGCGCCGTTCTGGTTGAGTTCAACGGCATGAATGACGGCGGTGCCGGCGCCGGGCGGGAGCAGCAGCTTGATCTGGGTCATGGCTCCGCAGTATTCAGGGTGCGCGGACAAGTCGATCTCCAGGGTGCGAACACGGCCGTCGCCTTCGATTTTGAAAGGAATCAGCAACGGTCGGGCAGGCGCGGGGCGCTCGGCGCGTTCGGGGCCCCATTGCGCCCAGTCACCCGCCGCCAAGCGGTCGTATGGCTGAAGCAGGAGCTTGGCCGAAGTGGCCGATGTGGTGAAGCCCGCACGCAGTAAAAGCTTCGGTGCCGCCTCGGCCCGCCAGAATGTTTTCGGGCTCGCCAAGGCGGCGTTGGCCGCCGCCAAGCGCAGGTGCAACCCCTCTTTGATTGGCCAGCCGGTGTCGCTGGTGTTTTCATAAACCCAGTGTTGGCGGTCGCTGATGAACTCCCAGCGCGGGAGCGTACGGTTCTTCTCGCGTTGATAGACATAATCGCGGATCTCGGTGAGAGAGCCCACGATGAGCGTGTAGTCGTAGGTGTAGATGATGTTGTGATCGAGGATTTCGCCGGTCGTGGGGGCCATGTATCCGGTGGGATTGTCCTTGGCGCCGCCATGTCCTTTCGCGTCGCCGGCGAACCCGCCGGTAAACGCGCAGGCCGCAGGCTGGTAGATGCCCAGGCCACGATTATTTTTGTCGAGCAGTGCCGCCCAATGTTCCGGGGTGTAGAACTGCCGCCACGGCCAACCCCTGCCGTCGTTGAGATCCACCAGCACCTTGGGTTCGGCACCGGAGAACGGTCGGTCGCCCTGGTAGCTGACCAGTCTGAACCATTCGCCGTTGGTATAAACCGCCGGCAGCTCCTGGGCCCGGCCGGGATACTGGGTCTTGTCGGAACGGTGATTCGTCAGCCGGCTTCGCACATGCACGAGGTTGCCTTCAAGTCGAAACCAGCACTCGAATTCGCACTCGCCCGGCACATTCTTCAGCGGCCACTGCATGGGAGTGCAGCGCACGTGCAGCACCTTTCCGTCGTTGGCGTGTTGGGTCACCTGCGAGCAGTAACCATAGCAATCTCCCGATTGGATCGGGTTCCAGCCCAGCGCTTTCCAAGCCGCATTTACCGTGGCCCCCTCGGGGACGAACGGCACCGGACCGGAATAAAACGACATCTGGATCTGCCGGCCCCAATCGTGGCTGTTGATCATGTTCTGATGGCTCTCCGCCGTGGATAGATGCGTGATCGCGCCACCGATGGACAGGTCGACGCCGAGGCGGATCCGGCCGTTGTCGAGCCAGCTCATGCGGGGCTCCGCGGCAGGGGCGAACGTGCTCCCGGCGACGAGGATTGCCAGGATCGGGATCAAGGTCTTCATCAGGGTCGTGGTTTCAGACCGGCGCTCTTTCATGGGTCTTCTTGGAATCGTCCTCACACAACAGGGCGCCGCCCAAATATGGTCGGTTGCGATTGACTTCATTTGGCCTCCAATCGCTGGCCATCCTTGAGCAGGCGGGCGCGGAGAGTTTTATATGGGACCGCTTGCACGCCGATGTTATCATCGATCGCAATGCACGCCGCGGTGGCCGCGCTCTGCCCCAAAACCATGAATACCGGCTCCATGCGGATCGAGCCGAATGCGATATGGGTCGCCGACAGAGCCCATGGAATGAGCAGGTTCTCGCATTCGCCAGCCTTGGGCACGATGGCCCGGTAGGAAATCCCGTATGGCTTGCCACCAAGGCCGGATTGAATGTCGCCCTCGTTTTTCACCATGCCGTTGTAAACGAACCTCTGCACATTGTGGGAATCCAGGGTATAGGCTCCCATGCCGACCGGATCCTCGACGGGCAGTTTGCGCTTGCAGTGGTTTTCGGTCATCACGAAATCGGACTTCATGCGCCGGGCCTCGCGGATGTAGAGGGTGTAAGGCCAGTGGTGGTGGTCCTCGAATTCGTCCTTCGCCAATCCCCAGGCGGCAACGCTGTCCCGGATGGCTTGCGGCACGCGGGGGTGATGCTGCAGGGTCCACACCAACCCCAACTGCCAGTCGCGGTGCTTGGCCGCCAGCGCTTCGCGTTGCAGGTGGTTGAGCGTCGCCCAATTCCAGTCCTTGCCGTAGTTGCCCCCGATCCAGTCACAGGAAATCCCGCTGGCGTTGTTGGCGTCGGTCTTGCGGTTCGGCATCATGGAAGTCTTGAAGAACCCGCTTTTCTGGCCGGCTTCGATGGCACGAAAGAGAATCTCGTAACCGGCCGGGTCGTAGCCATCGGGCTTTGGAACAGCGATCCGGTTGGCGGGTACATCCGTCAGGACCATCCGGTAGCAATATGCCTGAAGACGCCCATCGCCGTCGCCGACCTTGCCGCCCATGGCGGGGTTGACCCCCGGAAGCAGCCCGCTGGACGCATCGCCCTTGACGAGGTACGGGTCAATGCCATTAGGCAGTTGATTGCCCTGCTTCGGCCCGGTGATGCCATTGCCGCTTTCCTGATAGTCGCCGTTCGCCTCCCGCCCGACTACGAAAGACACACCTGCGGCGGCAAGCAGATCGCCTTCGTAGGAAGCATCGATGAACATCTTCCCCTTGACCGTCGTCCCGCCCTCGAGATCAATGGCGGTGATGCGCGTTGCCGACTTCAAGACCCCATGCGCGAGCTCCAGACGACCGTTGATCACTCCAACACCCGCTTCTTTGACCATGGTATCGAAAGCAGCTTCGGCAACTTTCGGCTCAAAGGTTGATGCCAGTTTCGTTTCAGGATTGAGCGCCAGGGTTCCTTGGCCGCGATTTTTGAAGCCGGCGCGCGGTTCATGATCCCATGCGGCATCCTTTTGGTAATGCTGATAGACCCGGTGATAGAACTCCCGGGACAGGCCTCCGAGGATGGCCGTGTTGCCGATATCCGTCAAACCCAGCCCGCTGCTGGTCATGCCGCCGAGGTGTCCGGATGGGGAAACCAGGATGACCTTCTTGCCCATCCGGGCCGCCTGCACCGCAGCCGTCACACCTCCGGACGCATCGCCATAGACAACGACGTCGGCCTCGTGAGACTTGTTAGCTGCCTTGGCGGCCCCTCCGGCCCCTCCGGTGATGACAAGTGCGGCAAGGGTCTTAAACAGGTTCATTCCAATCCATTCATTAATGTTCATCGTCGGTTCTCCTGTTCGGGGTTGGTGGCGGGAACGCAATCCCGGCCCCGGTTCTTTCACCTACTTCAATCGCGCGGCGGGGTTACGATCAACGCCCGATCGATATCCGCCAGCTTGCCGATCATGGGTGGCGGCAGATAGTCGCGGTTCTTCGGCCAGTGGAATGTTACGTTTCTTAGGCACTTCCAGCGAACGGACCGCATCATCCGAGCCGACGATCGCTACCGCGCTGTCACCGATGTCGGAAAACGTCACTTCTTCTCCATCTCCAGCATGGCCGCGGCGCAGGCCTTGCCGATCTGGGCCATGATCTTGGCGCTGCCGAGATAGTGAAAGCCGGCGTTGGAGGCGCCCGCGATGATCTGCTGCTCCTCGCGGGTGCAGATCTTATCCATCTGCTTGCGGATGAACTCCTCGCTGCTGATATTGGCCAAGCCTTCCTTCGTGATTCCCTCGATCGCGAGATCAATGGATGCGTGCGGCTCATTCGTGCGCGGGTCGTACTCCACGTTGGCGTACGCCGCCAGCACGTTTTCGCCCTTCTTGAGATACTTGACGAACCGGGGCTCCAGGTCGATGGGGCGGTAGAACGGCTCGTCTTTCCACCAGACATAGGTGTGGATCTTGTGGCCGTTCAGATAGATGTCGAAACCCTGACGCGCCAGAACAGCCAGGCGGTACGATTCGTAGTTCAGCTTGTCGACGCTGAAGGTCGTGCGCATCAGTAGGAACTCGCCGGCGCCCCAGTCGGACTTGAACTTGACCACGGCATTGCCGATGGTGCGGTGCTTCCAAACGCCCTTGCCGATCGGCGCCTTGCCGCTGGACCATTTGCCGTCGTCGAAACCGGGCATATACCACTGCTCGAGGCCGGCCGGTAGCGTCACGTTGCGGAACCGCTTCTTTTCGGCAGGCGGCAGTTGGTCCGCCTTGTTCTGCGGGTCGAACGACAGGAAACGCCAGACGCGATCGGCCGGCCGGGGGGCGCCGATCGGCTCCCACCCGGGTCCGGACGCGTCGGGTTTTTCAATGACGCCGTCATGGTCCAGCAGGTACGCTGCCTCGAACCGATGATCGATCTCTTCCTTCTTGCCCATCAGCGACTCCATGGCGTAATCCCAGAACGGCGCGGTTTCCACGGCCGCGACGTTGCCCTTGAACTCCGGGTTCGCCGCCGGGGCCGCCATGGCTGGCCGGATATTGGCTAACCCACCGGTGGCCTTGTCGCCGCTCACGCCGATGACGCCGATGACAAAGGGCATCCTGGGGGCGTTGAGGTCCTTGCGGATGTCGCGGATGAAGTCCGCCATCCACTCGCTGTACTTGGCATATCCGCCGGGCTTGTTGCTGTCGGGATACGTGCCGGAATCGCACATGTCGTTCCAGCCTTGGAACCAGACAAAGCCGGCGATCTCATAGCCTGCCTTGGCATCGAAGTCCGGCACGACGCGCTTTGGGTCTGCGAGGACCTTCCTGACGTGCTCGACCATCAGCCGGTAGTAACGGCCGGTCTCTTTCGCCTTGTCGGCCTTGGCCTGGGCGAGGTCCTTGCCCTGCTTCCTGAGGTTCTCCAACTGCGCCTCGTTGAACTCGTACGGCCCGGCGCTGGGCGGGCGGAAGTCCGTGTTCAGGCTCTTGCCGCCCCAAGCGGTCTTGATGATCAGGATCGGGCCGTCGTACGCCTTGGACGCATGGATGCCGAACGTGAACTCCGGGCCGATCTTGCCGCCGTCTTGCTTCGGGTTGCCGCGAGAACCGTAGCCGGCAGTCAGCTTGCCGAACCCCTCGCCCAACTCGCCGTTGTCCGGCGAGCCGGTTAGATACGAGATCCACACCCGCTCGCACACGCGCGGCTTGCCATCGGGGCCGCGCATGTCTTTCAGCATCGGCGCGGTGGCCGGGTCGTCGCCGATGTAGTCGAAGGTCTCGATCTTGGCCTGCCCCTCCATGTTGGACTGGCCGGCCAGGACGTAGATTTTCAGGGGTTTGGCGGCGATTGCCGTGTTGAAGGCGAATCCACTGATCGCCATCGCGGTCAGGGCCAAGGTGGCTTTGATGCTGGCTCTTTTCATCATCCTGTTTACGCCCATGCTAGCGGATCCTTTCAGAAATGCGGGCAAGGATCCCCATGAGCATGTCGCCCAAACCATCAGGAGCAGGCCGGCGTCTCCCATATGACCTGTCTGCAAGGATTGCGACACCGTTTGTGCAAGTCGGCTACTCGCTCTCCACCTCCGACATGGCCTCGGCAATGCCCTTGCGGGCAATCAGGGGACCATCTCGATGCCGGTCACCCCAATCGGTCCAAACGGCAGTTCCTGATTGGGATTGGGACGCATGCCATGGATCTGCGGCTCGGTGTAATAGTCGGATGGATTCTGGGCGGTTGCAGACACGATCGCCATGACCTGCGGCAAGAGCACCAGCATCCACCGACCCGGTCTCGCCGCAGTACGGCAGGTTTGGATACGGTGGTCCCGAGAAAAGCTCAGCCGACTTCCAAGCGGTGGGTGGCGGCGAGCCGCATTTGCTCGGGCCGCCGATCCGGGGTGGCGATGATGACGACCTCCACCTGCGGCTGCGCCCGGCGCGCCTGTCTTCCACCACCCCATGCCTCCGGCGCAGCCAATGCTCTCAACTTCGCGAAAAAGCGGGTTGTCAGGGCGACTTGCAGCACAACTTCCCCCGAGGATCCCGCCGAAAACACTGGATTTTCAATGATTCAGTGCTTTCAGTGGCTTCTGCTTCCCGCTCATCCTTGGGTGCTCCGAATTCGGGCTTTATTAATCGTATTGGCCGGCGCGGCCGCCAGTCGGTGCCGGGCTTGGCCGGGGGCGTGAGCTGGCTGCGCGTGAGCCGCATTTCGTGGATCATGGTTCCGTCGTCGCCAATCAACCGGAACTCAACCGCGGGATCGGCGAGGGTGGCATCCATGGTGAACTCGCCAAAAGCGTACCGGCCGGCGTTCCCAAAGAGCTGGTTGGCGCGGTCTTTGGCGAAGATCGGCGGACCGCTCCGTCCGCCCAGGCTGCCGGGCTCAAACTCATAGAAGTTGAATCCCGACAGCCGCGGAATGCGGAATCCGCGCGCTCCGTGCCGGTCGCCGGAAACGAGCAGTACCCCGGCGATGCGGTTGGCCTCGATGAAAGCAAACAACCGCTCGCGTCCCTCCGGGTCCCAACGGCCCCACGAGTCCTTGCCGTTGCTGATGGAATCGTTCCACATCGTTCCGCTCGACAGGATGATGAACGGGCTCCGGCAGTCGAGCAATTGGGCCTCCAGCCACTTCATCTGGCCCTCGCCGAGCAAGGAGCCCACCACGCCCTCGCGGAAATACCGTTCGTCAACCATGATCACGTCGAAACTATCGCTTGACAATATTCGCTCCGTCGCCGATCCTCGTCAAGTCAGCCGCCAGCGGGCCATGCTCCGGGCGGCAACTCCGCCAAGTCCCGATGAGTTCCTCTTCCAACCGACCGATTCGCGCCGCACTGATCCCATGGGTCACTGCGCTGGTTGTGTTGTTCGGATTGAATGCCATTGCTCCGAATTACTTTGGTTCAAAGAAGAGCGAGTCTCCGACAGGCATCGGACTCTCCCAACAAGCGGACGAAGTTCAAATCCCGGGACGGTTAAGCAGCCCGCGGGTTTACCTCGATCTTCCTCCGGGCACCGGGGCCGGGTTTCCAGGCTTGTCCTGGGTGTTGCTGCACATTGAAAAGCGCGACGACCAACCGGCGGTTTATTCCCCGAGAGTTGCGAACCGGGGCCGTGCGCCACCGGCAAATTCACTTGCCTGAAGGTGGTTCGCCATGCCAGTTGATTTGCCTCTTATGGCAATCCCCTGAGCCGGTCTGCGGGCCTCCTGTTGCCGGTGATCCATTCTGATCCCGGCCATTCCCCACCCGTCCCAGCGACGAGGTTCCCACCCACCCGGCAAGCTATCCGCCCGGTTCAACTTTGCCGCGTTGGCAGAGTCTCGCCATTCCATTTCCCATTCCATTTCCCATTCCATTTCCCAGCATATGACCACCATCCAATCGTTTTTTGAACATTCATTCACGCTGGCCCTCACGGTCCAGCCCAGCCTCAACCCCAACCCTCCCCAACTCCCATGATCCAGTGGCTTTTCCCGAAAATAATCGGCGGCAAGAACGAGCGCGAAGTGAATCGCATCCGACCGACCGTCGCCCGCATCAACGAACTCGAAGGAGCCCTCCAGCATCAGCCCTTCGGAGAACTTCCGACATTCACGACTACCTGGCAAAACCACCTTGCCCGCTATCATCCGCTTGCGGTCCCGGCAAAGCCGCTGCTCGAGCGGATGGACGAGGCCGGGGTCGGCGCCACGGCGGCAGCGCTGGAGCAGCGGCTGTCGGTGCTGCGGGGCGAATTCCCAGCGTTGCCATCAGCTGTCACCGCCACGGTGTCCTCGATCGAGCGCGCGAAATCGGCATTCCATGAGTGCGAGGGCAGCTTCGGAAAATCCCGCGCCAAATATCTTGAGCGCATTCTTCCCGAGGCTTACGCCGTCGTCAAGAACGCTGCCCGTCGTCTCTGCGGCAGCGAGATCATGGTCAGCGGCCATGCCCTGAAATGGGATATGGTTCATTTCGATGTCCAGCTCATCGGTGGCATCGCCATCCACCGCGGCATGATCGCTGAAATGCAGACCGGAGAGGGGAAAACCCTGGTTGCCACCCTGCCGGTTTATCTCAACGCCCTGACCGGCCTGGGCGTCCACGTCGTCACTGTCAACGATTACCTCGCGAAACGGGACGCGGAATGGATGGGTGCGCTTTTCCGGTCCCTTGGCCTAACCGTCGGCTGCATTCAAAACCAGATGTTGCCAGCGGAACGTCGCGCCGAATACGCTTGCGACGTCACCTACGGCACCAACGCCGAGTTCGGTTTTGACTACCTCCGCGACAATGGGATCGCCACCACCAAGGACGAGCAAGTCCAGCGGGGCCACTACCTCGCCATCATCGACGAAGTGGACTCGATCCTCATCGATGATGCCCGCACCCCGCTGATCATTTCCGGACCGTCATCCAGCTCCTCGGATCAGTTCGATAGATACCGGCCGCTGGTTGAGCAGCTCGTGAGATGCCAGACGGAACTGTGCAACAACCTCGCCGCTGAGGCGAAGCGCCTGTTGGAGAAAGCCGACCCCGCGGCAGCCGGCCTCACGCTGTTCAAGTTGAAGCTCGGCCAGCCGCGCAACCGCCAGTTCCTGAGGTTCATGGAGGTTCCCGAAATGCGCCGGCTGTTGGAAAAGACCGAGCTTGCCCACCAGCAGGGAGCGTTCCAAAAGGACGTCTTCAAACTCAAGGAGGAACTCTATTTCGTCATCGATGAAAAGGCCCATGACGCCGATCTCATGGAAAAGGGCCGCCGGTATCTATCACCTGACGATCCCGATTCCTTCATGCTCCCGGATGTTGAAGCCCTGTCCGCCGCCGTCGACACCAACCACGGGTTGACCGGCGAACAGAAAGCCGCCGCCAGAAGTGGCATTGAAAACCACCTGGACCTGCAGGCCGGGAAAATCCACGGCATCGCCCAGTTGCTCAAAGCCTATTGCCTTTACGAACGGGACGTCCATTACGTGGTGCGGGATGGCAAAATCACGATCATCGACGAAAGCACCGGCCGCGAAATGCCGGGCCGCCGCTGGTCCGACGGGCTCCACCAGGCGGTTGAAGCCAAGGAACGGGTCGCCATCGAAAAGGAGAACCAGACCTACGCGACCATCACCATCCAGAACTACTTCCGCCTCTACGAGAAACTCGCGGGCATGACCGGCACCGCGGAGACGGAAGCCGCCGAGTTTCATGACATCTATCAACTCGACGTGCTGCCGATCCCGACCAACGCACCCAACATCCGCAATGATCTCAACGACCAGATCTTCAGGACCCGCCGCGAAAAGCTCAATGCGGTGATTGCGCAAATTGACAGGGCACACGCCAACGGCCAGCCAGTGCTGGTGGGCACGGCTTCGGTCGAGTCCTCCGAAACCCTTTCCCGGATGCTCAAACGGGCGAAAATCCCGCACTCGGTGCTCAACGCGAAGCTCCACCAACAGGAGGCGGAGATCGTCGCCCAAGCCGGCCAACCGGGCACCGTCACCGTTGCCACCAACATGGCCGGACGCGGCAGCGATATCAAACTCGGCGCAGGCGTGGCCGGACTCGGCGGGCTGTTCGTCATTGGCACCGAGCGCCATCAATCGCGCCGGATCGACCGTCAACTCCGTGGCCGTTGTTCGCGGCAGGGCGACCCGGGTCGCTCGCAGTTCTTCATTTCCCTCGAGGACGACCTGATGCGCAACCATGCGGCACCGGACCGCATGGCCGCGCTGCTGGAGCAGTCCGGCGTGAAAGGCGGCAAGGCCCGCCACAACCCGTCGCTTGGCAAGCTGGTCGAGACCGCGCAGCGGAAGGTCGAACAACGCGACTACAAAGGCCGCAAACGGGTGCTCGATTTCGACGACGTGATGAACCTGCAGCGCGAGATCGTCTACGGCTATCGCAACGAAGTGCTGGCCGCCGAGGTTCCGCGGCGACTGGTCATGGACCTCATCGAGGAGGTCATCCCCGCCGGCGTTCGCGAGTATCTCGCCGGGGCGGAGCCATCCGAGTCCGACACCAACCAACTCCTTCGCTGGGTCAACACCACCCTCCCCGTCAGCGTCACGCCGGTGGATCTCCTCCAGCATAACGAGGAAGCGATTGCCGCGGTGCTCGTGGACAAGGTCCGGCAGGCCTATGAAAACCGGGTGGGCAACCTGCCCCTGGAATTGCTCGACCAGGAAGTTCGCCGGATGGTGCTGGCGGCCATCGACCGGCATTGGCAGGCGCACCTCAGCCACATGGACGAGTTGCGGGAGGGTGTCTACCTCCGCGCCCAGGGGCAGAAGGATCCGCTGGTGGAATACAAGAACGAGGCCTACGCCCTGTTTGCCACCTTGATCGACGCACTCAAGCTGGAGGCGCTGCAAAACGTTTTCCGCTCCGCCGTCGAGCTTGCGGCTTTCCTCAGCCAACTCCGCGCCCCGGCACCGACGTTGCCGGGTGGTGTCCCGGCCAGGTTCGCGGTTGGGGTTGCGGATGGCGTTTCCACTCCGGTGCCGTCCCCCACGGGCAACCCGCCCAAACTCACATTCCCCGGTCATGCCACCCGCAGCTCGAACGGACACCCCGGCCGCAACTCCCCCTGCAGTTGCGGTTCCGGCAGAAAGTTCAAGCAATGTTGTGGCCGGATGGCGTGAAACGGATCCCCTCACCTTTCAAGGGGAGATCGCAGGGTGCGCTCTCCCCGTTCCTCCGCGGATTGCGCTTAGAACCTGGCTGAAAAATATCCAAGGGCAGGGACCCGACCTCCGGGCGGTCCGCGAGAATGGCAGGCGAATGACCGTCCATGGGGTGACCGTCCGGCTTTTCATGGGATGATTCATTCGTATCTCATTCGCCGGACCGTTGCGGAGAACGGTCCCTGCCATTTTTCAGACAGGCACTTAGATCTTGGTCTCCAGCGCGCCCCAGCCGCTGCGGGGTTCGCGCCAGGCGAGTGCGTTGACGGCGGGTTCGTTGGTGATCTCGCCTTGCTCGTTGAGTTCGAGCTTCTTGCCGACGCGGGCGCAGAGGTTGCCGAATTGTCCCGGGCGGCGGCGGGTTTGGCAGCCGGGGATGAAACATCGCTCGCAGCGGGTTCGGTTTGGAGTGAAGCGGGCTGGTGAATTCCCGCGATCTTTGGGGCCGAGCATAGTCATCCAGCCTGTTGTCCGCCGTCCGCCACCGGGAGCACAGTGGCCGCGTTGGTCACAACGCGCTTGCTAATGGATCGCTCCGGAAATCGCGCCCGCTCACCAATGAACCATAAGGAGCGTGGACCTTATTGTCCACGTCGCCATCGCTGTGGGGTCAGTCCTTTATTATTAAAATTTTGCAAATGAAAATGGTTGCCCATGAGAACCCATGCCTGGATCCGCCAGCCGTGGCTGCCGCATACCTGCTCCAGCCAGTGGAGGAACAACCGATGGTCCTCCTTGCCGGTGAAAATCCGCTGACACCCCCGTCGCCACGCGCCATTAGATGATAGACCGCGCCCGGATATTGGAATCTCAATTGCCTTGCCATGTGCAAACTTCGCCCTCGGGAATTCAAATGGCAACCAGTAATTAAAAGAATAAAGGACTGACCCCACTGACTGATGGGGGCTAAAGAGAGGTTCGGAGACCGGGTATCAGGGGGTTGCGCCACCATCGTCGGTACCGGCCACATCACCGAATGGAATCACCAGCTCGACAAGCCGGAGGGTTTGTTAGGTCAGGTCTGTGGCAATAATGCCGGCATCGGCTGGGTCGGCACCTCCCATGCCAGCGATCCCACGCTCATCTCCGCCGTAGGCCCCCAAGCCGACCGCTTCGGCGGCATGGTCGTCAACTCCGACGTCTTCGGCCACCTGGCGGAGTTGCTCGGGTAGGAGGGCGCGGTTGGAAGTCAACCCGCTCTCACGGTCCCGCAGGCGGGGTACGGGTGATCGAAAACCGGTAGAATGCCTGCGGCTCCCAGTTCCCCACGTTCCACTGGAGGGTTTCCCACTCGGGCGACCCCGGATCGACCTCCACCCACGGCTGGGCGGCGACCGGCTCCCACCGCTTGAGATCCGTGGATGACTCGAATGCCACCTCGATCCGCGAACCATCCGTCAGCCGGGGGCGCGGGTGTCGGGCAGTCACCCCGCCAACGCTATTGCTGAACAGAACCTCCGGGCCGGCCGTGGGCGCGCTCAGCGGCGGCGGCAGCGCGGCCGAGCCGTTAGGCGGCGTGCCTTGCGCGTATTCCAGGAGATTGGAACGGCCGTCACCATCCGGATCCGCCCCGGGTGATGGATTGGCCAAACCGCAACTCGCCGCCCAGGCGCCAAACCCGGGAATGCCGGGATCCGTTCGATTCGTGAACAGCTCCACCGTGTTGGTGTACGCCGAGGTCGCGAGCAAATCCGGCAGTCCATCGCCAGTCAGATCCGCGACAGCAAGTTGGGTTGGCACGCCCAATGTCGTCGCCACCTGGACTTCGGGACCGAAGGTGCCGTCCCCGCGGCTGCGATGGTAGGTGACGACCGTGGTCGAGGTGGGGTTTCCAAACATATCCGTGCTGGTGCCACCGCCGATGATGAGGTCATCCAGTCCGTCCTGATCGAAATCCACCACGGCGAGGGTGTCACCGCTGTGATTGAACGTCGTCCGGGGGCCCGCGTGCATGGACTCCGCAGTGCCGGCATAGACCACCGCCGCAGCCCGGGGATTGCCGAATTCGTCGCTGGACGGCACCAGGAGAACGATTTGGAGCGGAGCGGACGGGTCCGTGACAAAATGCCCCCTGGCCAGACTGGGCACGCCTGGATGTAGGAAATTCCAACCCTCTACGCTCGGTTCCGGCCCAAGCGGCTCGATGGAAAAGCCGACGGCGGTTTGCCGGTGCAGGGCCATCCGCAGGCCAAGCGCGGACGGGAACGTGATGATGTCAGCCTTGCCATTGCCATCGGCATCGGTCACCAGCACCCGCTCCGGGGTGAGCCATGAATAACCGCCTGCCGGCCCGCCGCTCCAAGTTCGTCCCGCAAGGGCGATGGAATGCTGCGTGCCGAGCGTGCCGGTGCCCGAGTTTGCCACCCAACAGAGGGTTTCATCGTAGCCACGCAGGTAGAGCGGATCCTGGTCCCCGTCGGAATCAAAATCCCCACAGCCGAGGATCCGCGTCGGCGCGTGAGTCCCGGCGGGACTGACCCACAGCGCGCTGCGTTTGGTAAAGAGAAAGCCGCCTGTCCCATAGTGGTTGTCCGGGGAGGATTCGTAAACCACGAGGCTGCCCTGCCCGTTGGTGGACACCGCATCGGGACGCCCGTCTCCGGTTAGATCGGCCACCGCGAGGCTGTCGGGGGCCGCCGTATCCTCGATCAGTCCGTTATACCCGCCCGGCCCTCCGGGAAATGGCGCGGTTTCGCCGCTCGGAAACCATCTTCCCACCGGCCGTGCCGATCCGATGACCACCAAATCGGCCAGCGCGCTCCCGCCCAGGTTCGCCAGCGCGGAGCGACCTACCTGAAAGCGCGTCGGGATATCATGATCCTCGGCCTGCGCTTCCAACTGGGAGAATCGCACCTGGGTACGAGTGCCAAGACCGCCCAGCCGAGCCGGCCCCCCGAAGACATCGGACACAAAGGCTCCCGGCCCGGTGAAACATAGCAGATTCCGATTGAGGCCTGGCATCCGCACCGCTGACAATTCGGTGGCAAGCCCATGGGCGGGTTGGATCTGGAAAATCTCGCAGGCACCGCTGGCCGGAGCGGTTTGCAGCAACCACAAATGCGTCCAGGCGTCAGCCTCATGGGAGCTGATGCCGGTACTCAAGACCATCTCTTCCCGGCCATCGTTGTCGAAATCCGCCACCACCTGTGGAACATTGAAAATCAAAGGCGCCGCCAGCGGCACGGTCTCCGCAAACCACTGCTGCCAAGCGGTCCCGGATTTGCGGCTGACCACAACCTTCATCGGAGCCTGCAAGTAGGAAAATCCATCATAGGGACTCTGGCGCAGTTCCACCCATTCCGGCGGCGCTTGACCGTCCAGTTCCACCGCAGTGCCGATGAGGGGCACCCGCTCGACCTCGGCCAGCACCCGGCCGGGTCCCACCTGATAGATAGTGGTGAACACCCGCAGTGGATCCGAGTCGTTGGTCTGATAGGCGAGCACGGGTGGCCCGCCCACCGTCCAATGCGCAATCACGGCAAGGCTTCCCGCATAGGCCGCCGGCAGCGCGAGCACCGCTTGCTGGGCGGTGCCGAACGAAAACAGGAGTCGCCAAGACAGCAAGCCATAGTTGGTGGGGTCATCCCGCACGCCAAGCAGCAAATCCTGGACGCCATCCCGATCGAAATCGTCGATCACGGGTGGCGAGTAATCAACTTGACTTGGCACCAGCAGGCCGAACTCCCGATCCGCTGGCGTGGCGACCACGCCGGTCCGGGACCGGGAGTACCAAACGCGTACCCGCGGTCCATCGAAAACCACCAGATCGGGCTGTTGGTCCTGATTCATGTCCGCCACTAGCAAGTACGACGGGTCGGCCAGATTTTCCGCCATCACCACCGGTGCTTGCGTGAAGTAGTTCGTGAGGTTCAGAGGACACGCGATTAGCCGCTTTTTGAGCACATCGATCCCGACCCCTTCGTCGGTCCCGTTGTGATCCCAATCAAAGAACACCATCGCGCTCAGATTGGAGGCGTTA
>JAIPKB010000135.1 GCA_021733795.1 Akkermansiaceae bacterium
AGCCTGAATCCACCGTTTCCCGAAAGAACGTGGGGCTGCCGCCCCACACCCCGCCGAGCGGACGCCCGCTCGACCGCGTTTATCGCCCCCAAACCCCCTCCGGGGGCTTCTCCCCTCCCGTCCCCCAGGGGAGGCGGGGGGAAACTCTTTACCTATAACTCTGAACCCCAACGTATTACAAACGTCCCATGAAGAAATCTTGAAGTAAACTTCAATTTGCTATTGACTGCCTTCTCATGGAAGACGGTGCTGGACAACCGGCTACCCGCGCAGAGTCGAAATGATCACCGCAACTACAACCTTTAACCCGCAGTCGAAGGCGCGACGCCGGTAGCCGGTGCCAGACCTAGACGTTAGCCCAAGAATCCGAAGCAATGCCTGAAGAAGAAGCCACCAATTCGATAGAAGACCGCTTTGGCGAAGCTGCCGCCAGTGTCATTGCTGGAGGAGCTGACGCGATTGATGCACTTGCCAATCTATCTGATGATGCCAGTGCTGATGTTTTTCTTCAGGCAGTGCGGGACGTCAATCCAGGTGCGATAGCTCGGCGTTCATTGCTTTCGATTGACGACGTTGAGCGGTTTATCTGGGAGAACTGCAATGAACTTCTATCTGAAGAGGATCAGCTTGAAGATTGGGCTCCTTTGGCGCGGCCTGCAATGCGTAGTGGGTGGTTGCGGGAGCAACTACAGGATGAATTACTCGACTTCGAGCGGAGCCTTCGAGACCTGAAGGATGCGGCGACTGATTACGGACGGTTTTGGAAGAAGAACGAAGGGGTTGGGGGATTCGTCGCCCGAGCGCTCAAGGGTTACGCCAATCCACTTGATGGCTGGATGCATTTCGTGGGCAAGGGATCGAGTCAGGTCGAGCAGGATCAACTTATCGAAGATTTGGCCGCTGCGTTTTCGGAGGTTAGTAATGCCATCGAGACGACTATCGAGGAGATCACATTGAAGACCCGCCAGAAGCTCTCTAGCATCAAGACGGACTACTATGCAAACAACCAGGGCTAACAATACGGATGCAGGCAACGGCTCGTATGCCATCTGTCGTGTCATCGGCGCTTCCCGCTCGCCGTCGCCTGATCCGCGACGTTCTGCAAAAAAAATGAAGACTCCAGCACAACGTCAACCTTGCAAACGATGCCGTAAAGGCATATCGAATGCGCCTATGAAACCTTCTGTGATCCTTGCTTTAACTCTGTGTTTCAACGCCTCACTGATCGCGCAGGATACGAAGCCGCAAATAGAAGAGGACATCGATAAACTGCTTCCCATTCCGAGCACCGAGTTCATTCCGCCACCACCGCCGAAGGAGGTTCCGGCGATCAAGGTTGAGGCGGCGACGACACGCACGCTGCCGACGCATCAGATCACCGTGCTTCGCGGGGAGGCTTCCACACTGCCGGACATACCACCGCCACCGGAGCCGAAGCCGTCCGTTCCCGGACCGGTAGGCGAACCGCACTATCTGCTATCTTTCGGCGCGACGGTCTATGACCACCGTATCAGTCATGTGAGATGGTTTGACCCGCGCACCGAAAAGCAGTTCGAAGCATGGTGCGGATGGGATTGGACTTTGCTTTCGCCCATGCCCGAGATCGTGCTGGGTGAGCGGGTGAGTTCGTTTCACCTTTTCGCGTCCAACATCGACACGGCGGCGATGCGCGGTGCTGGGCGTGAGTTTAAGATGCCGGAGCATCCCGAGCTAGTCGAAGGTGCGTTTTCCATCACCAAGGGCGACGAGAACGACACGGAAGCGTTGAAGGCTTTGATCGCGATCCGCGACTTCTACCTCAAGCACAAGGAGAGGCTCGGGCAGATCCGTCAGGCGAGGGAAGAGTATCAGGCGGCTGCCGCCGCCTGGCACGCCGCCCACCCGCCACAGCCGCAGAGCCACACCTTCTGGCTCAAGCCGCATCGCGGCAGCCGCTATCTCAAGGAGGAAGGAGGCGAGCGATGAGATCGCGTCTCCTTTCCATTTTCGCCGCCGCGATTGCGGCGCTTTCCCCTGCGTTGGCGCAGGAACAGAACTCTGAGATCATCCGGGTTGATCCTGACATGTTCCTCCGGTGGTATGGCCACGACGGCCGGACGTATTTCGTTCAGGTTTCCGATCCGAACGACCACCTCCGCAAGTGGACTTGGGCACCGATCATCGAGACGGGCAGTGACGAGAACATCAGTTATGAAGTGGACGGCACGGCGGACAAGGGATTTTTCCGCTTGTGGTTCAGCGATCAGGCGGCGACCGACCCCGACGGGGATGATTTCGATGGGGATGGCCTCATGAACCTTGATGAAGTAACCCTCTACCAGACCAATCCACTCGACTCCGATACAGATGGTGACGGACTTCTCGACGGGTGGGAGGTTGCGAACTCGCTCGATCCTAACGACGACGGAACGACCAACGTCAACAATGGCGGTTCCGGCGATCCAGACAATGACGGATTGACCAACACCGAGGAGCAGGACTTGGGCACCGATCCCAACGACTCAGACAGCGACGACGACGGGATCACCGATGGCGGTGAGGACGACCAAGGCACCGATCCGAGCGACCCCGAGGACACGCCAGATGCGGAGTGGTTCATTTTGACGGGTGACCTTGAGGTGGATGTGACCAAGACGAGAAGCAGGACGGTCAGCATTCCGGCAGGGCAGAAGTGCCTGATCGTGGTCGCCGTCGCAAGCGAGGAGTATCCCTTTTACACAGGCGACGAATCCGAGTTCAACGACACCCTGTCATGGAATGTCACTCCCGCAGGTGGACAAGCACTCACAGGCAGTTTGGATGTCAATTCTCGCCATGGAGAATGGGAGGATGCCGAACTCGAGGGGGTTGAGATACAGGGTTTCTCCCCGGCACACGTCGAGGTATACCGAACCTATACGGCAACTGCGGAATCAGCATTGTCCATACCTATGGAGCTGTCGGCCACGAACATCGGGGATGGAACACTGCCCAGCACGGTGATGGTTGGGGTTTTTCCGCTCAAGATCGTTCAGCACAATATGCCGAATGTCGGCGTTGCCGCCAACTCAACTGATCTTGGTGGTGCGCGTGAAGAGGAAGAAGTGGGGGTTGGCGGCCAAGCTTTCATCACCGGGGAGCCAGCAATTCCTCAGTTGAGGGTCGATTTCCGCGGTGCCCCGGAAGCAGTTTCCGTAGAATGGAGGCTGGAGATTCGCACGGAGCGACCGACGTTGCGAGACGCACTGGATGACCGGAATCTGCCAGCCACGGGGTTTGTCACCCATACCGGCGACGAGGAATGGGACATAGGTGCCGCGCTCAACGGGGAGTTTGTGGGCGGAGAATGCACCCTGCACTACCGGATCAACGGAGATCACGATGGCGAAGCGGAGTTCTACCTGCGCGGCTAGAATCCTCTTGATGCGGATGCTCGTGCGCAGATCGACGCTTCTGTCGGAGCCAGTTTCACGGCTTACGCATGGGCGATGGCAAGGCATGAGAGCCGCCAAGGCAATCGGGTTTACAACCAGTTCAACACACAGGCGACGATTGAAGGCACGTTGAACTGGGGAACACCCAATGGATGGGGAGTTTGTCAGATCGACAGGACTGCCGCCGAAGGAGGTGTTACCACGGCAGAAGTATGGAACTGGCATACGAATGTCGCCGCTATGAATGCAAAGCTTGTGGAGAAGCAAACCACTTACAATCGTTTCATCGGATATTTTCGTGATTCATACGGTCAGCAAGCGAACTGGTCGGAACCTCCTGCGGCGCACACCATCGGCAATACTACGTTACCCGCTGAGGCATGGGGCGTGATGGTGCTCTATAACGGGACTGCAGGTGTTGCACAGTCAACTACTCCAACTCACCCATCACCACCATTCGCTAGTCCATGGATATTCAATCCTACAACTGGCGCTTGGACATTCGACGACAACGTCAACAACTATGCATCAGTCCGCGTTCGCGGTGAACTCGAAGGAACCATTAACACACAAGAATAAAATGAGAACTCTATTTGTATTACTTTCAACAGGGCTGATCGCGGCTCTTCCACAATCTTCACAAGCAGAAATAAGCAAAGAAGAGAAAGAGAACTTCGTTCAAGAATATCGAATACTTGCTAAAGTGGCGGAAGAGTTTCCTGACAAGCAGGATGTCAAGGTCATCTTTGTCGATCTCGACTTTGACGGTAGAGAGGAAGCTCTTGCCACAAGTTACGGAAGCTTTTACGAGACTGGATGGATTTGGGCGACATTCAGATGGAACGGCACAAAATGGGAGCCCGTGAAGGGCTACAACGCTGAGACAAAAGCGATACAACCCGGATCCGGTGTTTACGCCCGGCCTGGAGAAATATTCCGCCTCCGGGAAGACGCGGGGAAGACTCAGTTTGTAGTCCTAAACCGAAACTACGACAGACTGGCACCCAAAGGGATCGGAGCACTTAATAAAAGTGTCTTCCAGATTGATGCCGAAGGGGTTTTCAGAGAGGACAAAGTCGAGAGTCTTGAACACTTGTTAGCCTATCGAGGTGCCCGATACGCAGGTATCGTAACGTCTCTTGAAGCATTGAAGGTCGAGGAATTCTCCGTAGCCGCGACTCCGAGAAATCAAGAGCAGAACAAGGCGCAGCACCCAACAGACGGGGCGGCCGAGTCGGAGAAGCCGAAGGAGTAGTTCAACGACTTTATTCCTCCGCGACGCGCTCCCTCGCCCCGTCTGTGGGTGTGCTCAGACGTTCTGCAGAAACAAGAAATGGATTGATACTATGGATCGGGAATTTTACATCGTGTTGGGAATACTTACCGCAATCATTTGGATCGTTATCGGATGGCGTGCTATGCGAGCTCACGAGAAAATTGCGGATAGCGTATTACGTCATGTTAATGCTCTTTCCCGGGATGATCCGCACAATCTGAGAGGAGAGGATGCTAGTGTAGTCCGTCAAGCAGATTGCATTTTATTGAGTTTCCTTCGACCGCGCTTCACTTTTTCAAGAATATCAGCGGCTGTCGCAGTCCAGATGAATGGTTTGGGATCAGAGTTATGTGCTTCGATATAGTTCTCAATGGCTGTGATCAGGTCTGGAACATTGTGGAAGACGCCTCGGCGAATCGCCTTGTCAGTTATATCACGGAAGAATCGCTCGACCATGTTCAGCCATGAGGCGCTGGTTGGAGTGAAGTGGATATGGAAGCGAGGATTGCGCTTCTGCCACGCTTTTACCTTCGCATGCTTGTGGGTGGCGTAGTTGTCACAGATGATGTGGATCTCCTTGTCGGAAGGAACGCTCTTGGCAACGAGGCGCAGGAAATTGAGCCACTCCTGATGCCGATGCCGATTCATGCACTTGCTGATGATCCGACCGCTCGCAATGTCCATGGCGGCAAAGAGGGAAGTCACGCCGTTGCGCTTGTAGTCATGGGTCATGGTCTGACACCTGCCCTTCTTGAGAGGAAGCCCCGGCTGGGTCCGGTCAAGTGCCTGTATCTGGCTTTTCTCGTCACAGGACAATACGATCGCATGCTCCGGCGGCGAGAGATAAAGCCCTACAATGTTTTCAAGCTTCTCCTCAAAGTTCTTGTCATTGGAAAGCTTGAAGCTTTTGACTCGATGTGGCTTCAGTCCGTGTGCCGCCCACACTCTGCCGACGCTGGAGGGGCTAACTCCGACCTCTTTCGCCATCGTGGTCCTGCTCCAATGCGTCATGCCCTTCGGTTTGGCTTCCACCGTTAACTTGATAATGCGCGATCTCTTGGCCGACGAAATCGGAGCAATACGCCCCGGGCGAGTCTTGTCCTTGATGATGCCTTCGAGGCCTTGCTCGGCATAACGCTTGCGCCACCTGCCCACCTTACCAGGGTCCTGCGCAAGGCGCCGGGCAATCTCCTTGTTCTCAAGCCCATCGTCGGCTAACAGAATGATCTGTGAGCGCTCACGCAGCCTTTCTGCAACATTTCTCGCTTTGGAATACCTTTCCAGCTTTGTTCGTTCCGACTCAGTAAGTTTAATTTTCGCTGCAACTCTCATCGGGAGAAAGCATACACACAAATCATGAACCAATGCAAGCATTATAATTGGCAATCTGTAAGGCGGACTACACTAGGCAGCATAAGCATTACAAACAGTTCATTCTGCAGAACCCCGGCGCAGAGAAGCTGCCGTCCAAAGAGCGCCATGAACAATTCAGGGACTGGCTAAGATCAAGAGAGGATCCGGACCCAGGGGAATGATAGCCAAAACAGCCGAAGGCGAGGCTGGGCAACCCCCACTAGCCGCATTGTTGACAACACCACTCGTAACATGAACCCTAACCCCGTGTTCAACGCTCGCCCCCGCTAGTGGGGTTGCCAGCTCTTGGACGTTGTGCGCCGAGCTAAGCAAGGCGCTTCTTGTCAGGAGAAAGACCTGATGTTTCAAAACCTAGCCAGTAGAAACTACCGAGTGTTGCAGTTGTGTTAGCTAACACCGATCACACGGCGAAGGATCAGGCAGGAATGCAACGCGGACAAAGCACCCACGTCACCAGAGGCACGAATATCCTCGATCCCGGCGTGTCACGCACCCTGTCCGCACTGGGAACCAAGGCGGAAGAGGCCCCGAAGCATCGCTTTCGGAGTCTTGCCCGCCTCCTCGACCGGCAGATGCTTGGAGAGGCTTTTCGCAGACTCAGACGCCGTGCCGCCCCGGGAATCGACGGGATGACCCACGGTGAGTATGCGGAAAACCTTGAAGAAAACCTGCTTGAATTGGAATCGCGTTTGAAGCAAGGAGCCTACGGCTTCCCGAACTACTCGTCACCCTCAAGCGCAAGCTGCAAGGCCACATGAACTACTATGGCGTGATTGGCAACTCGAAGAAGATCGGACGCTTCGCCTACTGGGCGAGGTGGATGGTTTACAAATGGCTCAACCGGCGCAGCCAGCGCAAAAGCTTCACCGTGGCGTCCTTTGACGCTGCGTGGGAGCGCTGGAAGATGCCGACGCCACGCGTGATCGAGAAGCCTTGGCCGAGAACCGCTTGACACGACCCGCCACGCCTCGTATGAGAAGGCCAACCAACATTCCAATCATGGTCATCGTTCCACCTGTGCGCATTCCTGAGGAGCCCGGTGCGGTAATTCCGCACGCCGGGATCTGCAAGGGGGGCGTCGGGCAACCGGCGTCCCTACCTTAATGCCAATCATCCTGACAAGCCTTCTGTCAGCGGCGGGGATTTGGGCAAAACCCGGGTATCCGATCACCTAGCGAGGCAACGGTTTACCATCCCCAGATAGCCGCTGCCGAAGAGGTTGAGGTGGTTCAACGCATGATAGAGGTCGTAAACCGGACGCCGCCTGGCACGGTCCGCCGCCCGGTCACCGTAGCCCTGGAAAAATGCGGCGGGCAAGGGTCCGCCAAACAACTCCAGCATCGCCAGATCGGTCTCGGCATCGCCGTGGTAAGGTGCCGGATCAAACACCACCGCCTGCCCACCCGCAAGCGCGGCGGCATTCCCCGACCACAAATCGCCATGCAACAACGAAGGCCGGGGCTGATAGTTTGCCAGCACTCGTTCCGCCATCCCCAGGATCTCCGCTGCCGGCAACCGATGCCCGTTGGCCCGCGCCAGAGCGAGCTGCGGTTCCAGCCGTCGCGTGGCGAAAAACTCCAGCCATGAATCGGCCGGAGCATTGTTCTGCGGAGTAGCCCCGATGAAGTTATCATGATCCAGCCCATGCCGCAGGGCGGTGACGGCATGCAATCCCGCAAGCTGCCGCCCCAGATCCTCCCATGCCGCACCCGCCAGCGGTCGGAACTCCAACCACTCAAGCGCCAGCCAGCGGACACCGCCTGCCGCCTCGCCAGAACCTAACAAACATGGCGCCCTCACGTGCGGTGCCAGCAATTCCAAGCCGCGGGTCTCCGCCGCCAACCAGGCCGCCGCCGCACCCCGCCCGGATTTCACAAACACCCGGCGCCCGTCCGCAAATGTCAGGCACCGCGCATCGTGAATACACCCACCGCCAACCGCCCGGGATCCCACCAACCCGCTTCCCAACGCGGCGGCAATCTCGAGATCGGGAGTGGAGTCAAACCGGGACAGGGTCATGGGATCGAGTGTTCAGCCTCGGACGTTACTTGCCGAGGCACTGGTTTCTGCCGGGTGGCGCCAATGGCTAACAGAAAATCCATCACCCCGGTCGTATGGGTGAGCACCACCAACTGCCGCGCGGCGCGGGTGGCCGCCATGTAAATCAGGTGGGTGTGATCGGCCGCCAGCTCGGCCCGCGCGTCGGCATCCAGCCGGGGGTCCCCCTCTTTGGCCAGCAGCCAATCAATCCCCAACAGAAACACCACCGCCGCCTCCAACCCGGTTGCGGCTTTCAGATTCGATACCGCACAAAACGCCGCAGACGGTGCCGGGTCGTATTTATCGCCGAAGTCCCTGACTTGAGCGGGACCGAGGTGACGGCGAAGCATGGCAATCACGGTACCGGTGGCACGGCTGTCGGTATGAAGAACCAACACGCTCCCCGCAAGCCATGGCGATTGACGGCTAAGATCGGCAACCATCTTGACCACGGTAGCCAGCGAGTCCTGCGCGCTTGCCGTCTGAACGACCCGGGGAGCTTCACCGACCACCGGGACCGCAAGCATCTCGGCAGCGTCGGGCGGATCCAGATCATCGGCGGCGATCGCCGGATGCAACGGCTTCCGTCTCGTCAACCAGCGGACCGCGAATTCCAGGATCGCTCGCGTGGAGCGATAGGGAACCGCAAGCCGGGTCGCCCGCCCACGCACCTCAATTCCGGCCGCCAACCACGACTGCCGACGTTTCAGAAACCCCTGGGTGGGATCGGCGGCAAGGAACAACTGCCCGCCAGCGGCAAGCGAGGCCAACACCGGGGTGAACCAGATTTTGGCAAAAAATTGGGCTTCATCAATGAAAACGAAATCATGTTTGTCAAGCTTTTCCGGCTGGCTGGTGGCAAAATCCTGGAACTCCAACGCGCGCTCATGCCAGTCCGTCAAACCGTCGTTGGCGAGGATTTCACGGTATTTTCCCAACACCGCCCAAACCACATGTCGGCGGTCAGCAGTCAGGCCGGTGAACCGTCCCTCCCGTTCCAACTCCAAATAGGCTTGAATGGTGTGGATCCCAAGATCCCGAAGATAACCGATTTCGTCGGTTAGAAAACGCGGACTCAGTTTGCCAAGACCCGGGATTCCGGTCGCAATCCGGGAAATGATCGCATGCGTTTCATAATCAGCGATGATTTTGCCGACCGGAGGTTTGAGGATCCTTGCCGCCCACTGGAAAAACGTAAGCCCCTGAATGCGACTTCCCTCCGGTGCCGTCGCCACCGCCCGCCGCCTCAGCTCGGCATTGATCGGGCGGTTGTGGGTCAAAATGAGCAGGCGTGCTCCGCGATTGAGCCGGGCGGCCGACAGCGCCCGATGCAGCAGCACCAGAGATTTGCCACAGCCCGCCGGCCCGGTCACGAGTCGCGACTCGGCGGCCTGCACCGCGCGATCGCAGGCGGGAGGGAGTTCAAGATCGATCTTTGTCAGGCTCTCCTGGTCGAAATCCAGAAACAACGGTTCCTCAGGTGTCGCCTCCCCGCGTTCCAGCAACGGTCGCCGCGCCGGAGACCCGCTGATGACCGATTCGGGCGTGAACCCCTGGCGCAGTGCCAGCAATTCCCGTTGCGGCAAGGGGGCCTCCGCCAATGCCTCGATGCGCCGGACAAACCGATCCTCCGCAGTCTGGTGCAACCCGAGAAACGCCACTCCGGTTTCACTTGAGCGCAACAATTCCACCTGGTCAATAGTCGCTTCGTCCACATGGGGAAACACCACCAACCGGCGCACTGCGGGAACCGCATCCGCCCGCTGGAAAGGAAAACCCGCGAGAGCCTGACGCTCGCCCAGGCCAAGAGAATCCGGCGTGAGCCCGTCATCCTCACCGAACAACGATGGCTGGAGTGCCGTTTCCGCAAGCTCTTGGGAAGTCGCCGCCACCTGAATCAAAAACGCATGGCGCTCACGCCAGACCAACAGGAACTGCGGACTATCACGACGGGATGCCCGGTGCCAGATGGTGAAATCATCACTCAATTTCCGCAACAACCTGAACATCCGCAGCACCGCCGGGCTGGCGGATGACGGAGGTTTGGATGGAATCATCAAAGCCATAAATAGATATCAGGTCGCAACCTGTGATTGGTGGGCGCACAGATGTGCCACCAGTGAGGAAAAGCAAATCGCTCCCGCATGCCCGGCGTCTGCGAGTGACTCGGCAGCCGCCACCAACCCGCGCGACGCAACCAGCACCGTCTTCACCCGGGCGCGGGTGACCGCCACATTGAGCCGCTCAGGTTGAAAAATAAAGTCCGCCCGCCTCGCGATGAAATTCATTTTCGCAGCGGCAAGGCTGATGAGGATCACCTCCCGCTCCTGCCCTTGGAAACGCTCGACGGTATCGACCAGAACCCGCCGGTTCAGGTCCGCAAAGCCATGGTTGATCGCCAGCAATTGACGAATGCGCGCCGCCTGGGCCCGGAACGGAGTGATCACCCCGATCATCTCCGGGACCACCCCGCCGGCCACCAGATCACGGACCAACCGCGCCACATGCATCGCGTCCCCATCATTGCGCACCGTCCCAGCCGAGTTCTCGGACAAGTGGAGAAACAAAGCAGATTCGCTGGCCAGATCGGGCAATGCCGATGGCGGGTCGAGCTGAAGCCGCCGGTCATGCCGGGCCACCAGCCGGTTGCCATAAAATGTGGCCGACGGCCATTCGGCCAACGCCCGGCTCAGACGCCATGTTTCGGTTAGCATGCAGTCGAAGTCACGGTCCTTCAGGACTCCAAACACCGAGCGCAACCGGGGCACGGCGCCCGTATCCGCGAGAACCACCGGCGGCAGCTGGCGGTCATCGCCGAAGAACAACCACTTTTCGGCCCGCAGCATCGCCATCGCCGCAAGCAGTGGAGTGATCTGCGAGGCTTCGTCGATCAGGACCGTGTCAAACATCGCCTCATGCAGCCCCCGGTATTTGCTCCATAGCGCGTATGGAGTGGCTCCCACCACATGGGGATCGCCACCTTCAATGAGACCGGAATCCGGATAGGATTCATAACATTCGATGTCGTTGCCACCAAGCGGCGCGGGGCCGATCTTAACCACCTTGACCGAGGCCGGCACGGCGCTCCGGACCGCACACAATGCCTGATGAATCGCCCGGTGGGTGGGTCCGGTGATGAGCACCCGCTGGCCTGCGGCGATCAACCTCGCGGCGATCTCCGCCAGCACCCGGGTCTTGCCGGTTCCCGGCGGCCCCTGCACCAGAAACGCATCCGCCGCCGCCATGCATGCGGCGATCGCCTCCTGTTGGGAATCCCGCCATTGGCCGGCACCCTCAACCGGATTTTCAAACGAACTCATCTCCTCATCGTAGCGTTCGCCATCCAGAATAGAGCCGGAGTGCCCCATCAGCAGCGGCATGATCCGCCCGCGCCCGAGAGCGGTTGTCGCCAGCGCGTCGATGGCGGCGGCGAACATGTCGGTTAGATCCATGAAATCCGGATCGATCGTCCAGCCGTCCGCTGGAGACGGGTTGAATCCCTTCTTTCTCACTTCAAAATGGAATCCATCGGAGTCTTCACCCAGCAAAACCGCATGAGCCGCAGGCGACGTCGGGGTATTCCGGCTGAGCCGGACATGGGATCCCTCGCGGAGCGTGCAGGGGGCAAATTGCGCCGCCGTGGTTTCCGATCCCAAGGTGAGCCTTTGCGTTGAAACCGCCGTCACCCGCAATGGTCCGAGCGAGTGACCTCCTGCCACGCGTTCCTCCATCGGCAGTGCCCAGATCGACTCCGCTGCCAGCCGCTGGCAGGAAACCTCACGACGCATGTTGGCGTCGAGTTCTTCAAGCCAGTCGCGCTGGGAATCTGACACACCATCGGACACCCGGCGACCCTAGGCCGGACAGTCGTTTTGGGAAAGCCAAAACCTGGGTCCGTCCCCAGCAGGACCTCAAGAGCCGGGTTTGATGCTGCCCTCCGGTCGCACCCTCCGGGCTGCCTATGGCAGTCCATCTCGCTCCGCTCGGTTCCTACTCCGCCAAGATCGACGCCCTGGCACCGGCCGCCCTCACCGACTACAGCCGCTCCCAGCTCGACCGGGTCGGACTGCCCCACCACACCTTCACCGACGAAGCCCTCCACCTCATCGTGCGCGTCTCCGAAGGCGTCCTGTGTTCCGTTAGGAACCTCTGTGTCGGATCCCTCATCGAAGCCGTGCGCGACCGCACCAAAACCGCCGGTCTCAAACAGGTCAACGCGGTCCTCATGCAGCCCCACTGGCGTCACAACACCCGCGACGAACCACAGCAACCACCCGTCCACTGTCCGCCGTAGCCTAGCGAAGGAGGACGGAGGATGGGATTCCAGCCGGTTGTCCGTCGTCCGCCACCGGGAGCACAGTGGCCGCGGTGGTCACAACGCGCCTGCATCTTCACTGGCCGCGTTGGTCACAACGCGCTTGCTAATGGATCGCTCCGGAATTTGCGCCCGCTCACCAATGAACCATAAGGAGCGTGGACCTTATTGTCCACGTCGCCAACGGACCGCACATTTCAGCTTTCAGCTTTGAGCTTTCCAATTTCAGCTTTCCCCAACCCCCACCTTCAAATCCCGCGCGCTCCAGATCACTCCCGCCGCCGCCGCTCCAGCACCCCGCATCCTGCGCGCCCCACTCGTCCGCCGCGCGCTGAATCGCTCACGGCACGCCTTGAACACCCCATCCACAAAACCCCGGCTCCCGATCACCACCCCATCCGTAAAATACCGCACCCGATAACGCAACATCTGCCGCATCAGCAAGTCCCGTCGGCGTTCCAACCGCGCCATCTCCTCCGCCGACACCTCCTTTTTCATCCCCTTTCTCACCACCTTCACCTGCCATTTCCCTTCCGCGCCTGTCCGCCGTAGCCTTGGCGTAGGAGGATCCACCTCCTCCCGTAGTTTCTCGATCCCTTCCTCCAACAAAATCATCCGGTATTCCTTGCTCACCGCACCCTTCCAATGCCGCGCATCCGCCGCATTGCCCTTGTGCGCCATGATCGCCCGCACCAGTCCGGCGCGAGCCTTCGCTCCGTTGCCTTTCGCCCCGCCACCCATCGCCTCGCCGTAGCTGCTCCAGCGGTATTCGGCCGCGTCGCTCACCATCCCGGCACGCACCGAACGCCACAGCCGCGTTAGCGGCATTTTGAACCTATCCGTTTCCGGAGGAGGAAACGGCACACCGCATGGCCTGAGTGGAACGAAGGCAATTCAGATCGATATACGCCGCCATCCGCTTCATCGTGCCGTGGCGGGCGCGGAACCCGCTTTCCCAGGGTCCGTGGGGGACGGGGTGTCGCCGCCGCCGTAGGTGCGGATCCAATCGACCCGCAACTCGAAGGCACCCTCCTTTTTGTCAGCCAACTGCAAGCCGAGGCGAAGGATCTTGGCGGGGTCTAAGGTCTTGTCCGGCAGCTCCATGCCGCGCCAGGTGCCGACGAAACGCCCGAAGGGAACCTTGACCTCGGTCCACTTGTCCTTTTCGGTCGGAAACCCGGCTTGGAAGGACATTTCACGACTCTGGTATTCGGCGTCGGTGGTGAGGCGCACCTGATAGGTGCGACCGTCGCCCTTGACCCGCAGCATGACGCCCTCGGCACCGCTCAGATCCAGCTTCACGGCCTCGGTTCTCAGCGAGGAAAAACCACCGTTGTTTGCCAGCGACAGCGTGCCAAAGAAGCGCAGGATGCCGTCCTTGCTGATCTCACGCTTGCCCTGCGACAGGCCGCCCATGACGCCGTCATCGACGATGCGCCAGTCGAACTTCTCGGATTCCTCGGGGGTGAACTCGGCCACGGAAGGGTGTTCGCCAGCGATGGCCGGCAGGCAGCTTAAAAGAGTGGCGGCAATGGCGGATCGTGTCTTCATGGTCCGCAAATGAACCACCGGATCGCAAGGATGCAAGCGACGATTCTGGTGCGCCTGCGATTTGCGGATCGGCGGCTGCCTGAGTTGCCAGGAAATTGCCTTTCACGGCTGGTGCGCATGAGGGGCAGAGGGGGTAAAAGCTGAAAACTGAAAACTGAAACGCTGAAAAAAGAGAGGACCGGGCGGTTGCGGCTGGATGCATGGGCGGATCTCTTCAAGCCGGAAAATAGCTTTCCCGCTCCCGTTGCCAAGGAGAATCGGGGGAAAAATCGGAGGAAGTTTCAAAGCCGCGCCCTCTGTCCTCTGTCCTCTGTCCTACCGACCCACCGACCCACCGACCCACCGGCCCACCGGCCCACCGGCCCACCGGCCCACCGGCCCACCGACCCACCGACCCACCGACCCACCGACCCACCGAAACACCGCCGCTCACACTCGGTAACAGGCGGCCCGCCCGAAAACGGCAACTGTGCCACATGTGGCGAATTTGACCGGCCGTTGGGGAGATCGGGCGGCAGGCCGGCCGGCTGGACACACCTGGGATGGCGGATGGCGGATTGTTGCTCGGCCTGCAATTATCCCGCCGGCCTCGTCATGGGCTGCAACAAAAAGCCCCGGACTCACTGGGAGACCGGGGCGGTGGGGATTGGATCGGGACTTGCGGCTAGGCTGTTGGTGACAAGTGCGCGCGGGACCTGCGGGTCACTTGCGCGCTTGTATGCGCTCTGGTGGGATGGGCTGGGTGTTCATTGCTCCTGCCGTGGTAGCGGCTCAAAGGACATGCGAACCAACGCCGCATGGACCGAGCACCGTGAAGTCAAAGTCCTGCGCAGGGGAGGTGTGGGCTCCGGGAGCTAACTACTCCAGGGGGCCCGATTCGGTCCCGGCCTGCCAATTCTTGAACACGTACAGATGGACCCGCTTGAGTCCCAGATAAAATCCCAATTCCTTGATGCATCGAAATGGTTTTGTTGCTGCTATCGTGGTGGTCCGAGTGATTCTTGATCCGTGGATATGCTGCTTTACCCGAAACTCTTCTCTAATCGAATCAACTTGTGTACTCCAACAATGATTGGTCGAGACCATCTCGAATTGAAGATGTTTGGGAGGTGCCCATTCGGTGATTCTCTGGACCACTACTCCGCGGTCTGAAATACAGCGTCGTTCAGATCCAATTCCTCCAACGCCATCGGGGAGTTCGCAGGACACCGGTTGTGGCAAACCCAGGCAAAAGCAGCCAGGAACATCCATCGAAGAATTGGTGAGCAACGGCCAAAGGGTTTCTGGTGTTGCCCGAATGACGATGGATGTTCGTATCTTCATTTCTCGTTTGAGCACATCCGGCGGCGCGCAGGAACCCCAATTCAATTTGGTGGCTTATCGCAGCCGGATGCACCGACTTGTTCTGCGATTCCAGTCTTGATTGCTGTAGCGGGTGGAGTCTCACTCACACCGGAAGTAAGTTGCGATGCCAATACGCGTCAACCATTGCCCAGCCTCTTGATCATCCTCGAACCTGGAGATGCTGGCGGTTAGGCACTCTCTCTCATGGAATCCGCCTGCGCACTCATAGTTCAAAAACAGTGCGAATCCGTCTCGACCAAGGTCGACCTCTAGTCCGAGTCCTTCATCCTCTCGATACACGGCATTCAGATGACTGGCTGCTGCATCCTTGCACCAAGGCCGCCGAACTGGGGACCCGTCGACGGCGATATCCACGGACGCCGAGTCCTCGTTGATGGGGCGGATGGTCAACAGGAAACCCTCACTGTTCTCCCACTTGCCTCGATAGTTCTCAATCCAGGGCGTGCGCATAATATCTCGCAGAACGTCAAAGGACACAGGACCCCTGACCGTTGACGCAGCTTCGACTGTGGGTTGAGGTTTGAATGGCCATGATGGATTGAACTCGCGGCGGGTCAGGGGTTCTGTGCTCCGGCTTGTTCGACGCTTCCTTTGCTTTTCAGGCGACTGAAAAGACCTGGCCTATTGGGGGTCAGGCACGAAGAAATAAACTTGGCGATTGGCACCATCGGAATCGGTGGTGCAAAGTCCGACCCGTTCTCCCAAGGTGAATTCGAACTGGAATCTTTTTTGGCCGTTGTCGGTGAAAGTCCAAGGCTCGGAAACTAGAGTCGCGTTCGCCAAAGGAGCGTCGTCTCCGCGGATGAGCCTGGCTGCGAGATTCTCCGGCAGCGTCTTGCTGAACGCAGCTTCGTGTTCAATGAACTTGCCGGCACGATCGATCGTCCCGTGGTGGAGGCGCCCATCGCCGCTCCTGAACAGAAACTGCTCGGACACCACCTTGTAGCCACCTCTCCCTTCCATCTTCAGGCGGTATACCGCACTAGCCAGCTTCGATTTCGGAGAAGCGGCATCGAAGACTGCGCGATTCGCCACTGCCAAGGTATCGGCGCGTTGCATGATGGGGGCGTCAGCCCAATTGATACAACCCGGGCACACCAGCGCCAGGGCACCCAGCAGACAGACCGCCAGCCCATCGAGAAAATGCTTCTGCGGAGGTCGTCGTGAATTAGGTGTTTTGGATGAGTGCATGATTTTTGAGATAACCGTTAAATGTGCTGGCACGGCGGCGCAGGACTTACAGAGCGAAGCGAACGAGGGAGCTTGTCCGCCGTTGCCACCCACGCCTTGGTGATGCGCAACTGCTTGTCGGTTTCACCGGATTGGTCACGCTTGGGAACCAGACCCAGATAGGCAGCCACGTCGCGCTTGCGCCCGAAGCGCGTAGGATCACCAATGGTCAGGATGAACGTCAGGGCCGTG
>JAIPKB010000136.1 GCA_021733795.1 Akkermansiaceae bacterium
ATTTCTCCGACACCTTCTCAATGGGCAGACGCGTTGTGACCAACGCGGCCACTGAAGATGCAGGCGCGTTGTGACCAACGCGGCCACGGTGCTCCCGGTGGCGGACAACAGGCTGGAAGCCTACCCTACAGATATCTCCTCCGCGTCTTCCTCCGCGTCTTCCTCCGCGTCTTCCTCCGTGTCTTCCTCCGTGTCTTCCTCCGCGTCTTCCTCCGCGCCCTCTGCGTCCTCTGCGTCCTCTGCGTCTTTGCGTTTCGCTTCATTCGCGGCTCCATTGGCAGGCGCTTTGTGACCAACGCGGCCACGGTGCTCCCGGTGACGGAATGGTGTGCGGAGATGTCAGCCGCGGGGGCGCGGCTGACGGCACCCGAGGGCGGGTGCGCTCCCCCGCCCCGGCGAATTCACCGCCTTTTCCGCGAATCTTCGTCATTTGTTCACAAATTCGTGTTCAGTTGGCGGTTCTTTCCCGTAAGCTATCGCCATGTCCGCCCAGTCATCCATCCGTTCGTTGCTGCCACTCGTCATCGGTCTGGCCGTGGGTGGCTTGGGAGTTTCCTTGTTCCGGCAGAGCTTGCCCGGTGCCCCCGGCTCACCCGAGGAACGCGCGAACAAGCTGGAACTGGAACTGAAACGGGCCAACAACCGGATCGCCGCGCTTGAGGACGACACCCCCGCAGCCCGGCGCCGCCCGGGCCGCACCGTGAAGGACGGCCTGCGCAACATCGGCGAGGATATCCGCGACGGCCGACCGGTGACGCCGGACGATATTTTCCGCGCGACCCAGCCGCTGCTGCGCGATCTGGCCCCGCTGTTTGACCGGATGCGGGTCCGCGAGCAGCAGGCGATGACGGAATCGATGACCGGCGAGCTGGCCCGCAAATACAATCTAACACCTACCCAACAGGCGGACCTGGCCAAGTGGTTCGAAGCCAAAGCCGAGGAGAACGCCAAGCGCTGGACAGACTTGATCACCCGGGAGGGCACCGGGTTGGAGGACATGGCGCGCGCCGCGCGGGACTCCCGTCCGGACGACGGGCTCGACGAATTCATGAACCGCACGCTGAGCGGCGACAAGCTCACCGAATTCAAAACCGAGCGCTTGGCCCAACGGGCCGAGCGGGTCCAACAAACGGCCGACCGCGCGGTGGCCAGGCTCGATGGCATGGTGGGGCTCGATGACGCCCAGCGCGACCAGGTTTTCGGCATCGCCGCCCGCTCGTCGCGGGATTACGATCCCGGGATGAAACTGGAGGGGATCGGTGGCGATATCGGTGCAACCCCGGTCGGTGGCGTGCAACAGGCGATGCTCGAGGTGCTGCGGCCGGAGCAGCGGGCCGCCTACGATGCCGAGCGCCAGCAGCGTTACGACAAAGCCGCCAAGGATGCCGCCGCGATCGGCTTGAGCCTGCCCCCGGACTGGGATCCGTTTGATGACTTGCACTAACTCCATGACCGCCCCACCGCCCCTGCCAGAGAGTCCTCCCGCTGCCATCGAAGTGCGGGGATTGCGTGTCGATTACGGCAATTTCACCGCCGTGGACGACTTTTCCCTATCCGTTCCCGCCGGCGAGGTATTCGGTTTGGTGGGACCTAACGGAGCGGGCAAAACGAGCACCTTCCGGGTGCTCACCACCCTGATGGAACCGACCTACGGTGAGGTGATCCTGGATGGGGTGGACGTGCTGGAGAATATGGAAGCCGCCCGCCGGATTATCGGCTACATGCCGGATCTGGCACCGGTGCCGGGCGATCTGAAAGTCTGGGAGTTTTTGGATTTCCACGCCGCCGCCTACGGCCTGGGCAACCGCGCTCAGCGCCGCCAACGGGTGAACGAATGTCTGGAGGAAGTGGCTCTCAACGATCAGCGCGACAGTTGGTGCAAGGAACTCTCGCGGGGGCAAACCCAGCGGGTGGTGCTGGCCAAGACGCTGCTCCACCGGCCGCGGGTGTTGATCCTGGATGAACCTGCCAGCGGGTTGGATCCGCTGGCCCGGCGCGACCTGCGCACCGCGCTGCGACGCCTGGCCGCTGGCGGAGCCACCGTGTTCGTGAGTTCCCACATCCTGAGCGAACTGGCGGAAATGTGCAGTTCCCTCTGCGTGATGAACCGCGGCCGGCTGCTGGCCGCCGGCACCGCCGAACAGGTGCGCCAGCAACTTGGCAATACCAACCGCACGCTCACCGCCACTCTGTTAGACAGGGAGTCCGAAGCCGCCGCTTGGCTGACCGCGCAACCCGGCGTCCACGATCTGCGGGTGTCCGGATCCCAGGTGGTGTTCGGCTTCACCGGCAGCGATGAGGACCAGGCCGGCCTCGTGACCCGGCTCATCGGCCAGGGCCTGCTGCTCCGCACCTTCGAGGAAAAACGCTCATCGTTCGAGGACATCCTCGTCGAGGTGGCCGAAAACAACCGACGCTCATGATGCCCCACTCCGACCCCGACACCTCCCCCACCCCGGCCCACCGCCACGCCGCCTGGAACATCTGGAACAACCCGATTTTCCGGCGTTACTGCCAATCCCGGCTGCGGCTGCGCGGGATGGGGATCACCATTTTGTTAACTGTTTTGGTGGCGGGCTTCCTGGTGGCGATCGCCGCCGCGGTGCGTACCCGCGGCGATTTTTCACCGGTCGATTCCGCCCGCGGGCCGATCATTCCGCTGTTGGTGGTGCAGGGGCTGATTTTATTTGTGTTAGGCACCGCCCAGGTGGCGGGGGGGATGACCGCCGAGCGCGACGAGGGCGTGATCGACTACCAACGGTTGATCCCCATGTCCCCGCTGGCGAAGGTGATGGGGTATTTGTTCGGGCTGCCGGTACGGGAATACGTGATGTTTCTCGCCACGCTGCCGTTCATGGCGTGGTGCCTGTGGCAGGGTGAGGTCTCCTGGCGGGTGTGGTTGCCGCTCTACACCGCGTTTTTCACCTCCACCCTGCTCTATTATCTAACCGGACTGGTGACGGGCACCGTGGTCCGCAACCGCCGTTGGGCGTTCCTGATCTCCATCGGCCTGGTATTCGCACTCTACACCGTGATCCCGCAAATGTCGAGATTCGGCCTGGTGTTTTTCAAATACCTCACCACCTCGCCGGTGTTTGCAGAGGCACTGCCGGGCATCCTGCCCAAGGATGCGGGGGCGGTGGTGGCGACCGGCCAGCGGCTGCTGCCGACCGTGAAATTCTTCAACCTGGATTTCTCCGAGACGGTGTTCACCTTGTTTACGCAGGGCGGGCTGATCCTCACCTTCCTGGTGAGCCTGTGCCGGAAATGGCGGCGGGACGAGTCACATTTGTTAGGCAAGATCTGGGCGTTGGGGTTTTTCATCTGGGTGCAGGTGCTGCTGCTGGGCAATGCCCTGCCGTTGATCGAGCCCGGCAACCTGTTCCCCAGCCGGGAATTCAACCGGATGATGCGGCTGGATCCCAACTGGCAACCGGCGGTGATGGAGGCGATGGCGCTGTCCGCCATTTACGGGCTGCTCACGCTGGGAATGCTGCATGTGATCAGCAGCATGATCACGCCTACGGTGGACCGCCAGATCCAAGGCTGGCGGCGCGCGCGGAAGCTCGGTCACCCCCGGATTCCATGGCTCACGGATGCGGGCAGCGGCTGGTGGTTCTCACTGGCGATGGCGCTGGCCGGCGGGGTTGGATGGTATATTTTCACCCGGGCGGTGGTGGAATCGCGGTGGTTTCCCGGGCAGGTGGTGCCGTTGCAGGTGCTGGGGTACTTCACCGCCCTGTTGTTCGGCGTGGGGGTGGGGTTCCAGGCCTTGTTGGAAACGCGCGGCGGTCCGGTGGCCCGGTTGACCGCCATCCTGGTGGGAGTGGTGCCGCTGATGGTCGGCGCGGTGTTCTGTGTGATCGGCGAGACCTTCTATCCGATCGGCGTATGGGTGATCGGCATCTCGCCGTTCAGCCAGCCGTTTTATGCCGCTGGCTCGGTATTGCCGATCAGCGACCTGCCGGATTCGATCGCACGGGCGGTGCCGCTGGCGTTCAAGTTCTGGTTGCTGGTGTTCGCGCTGGGAGCCGGGTGGCTGGCCCGTGACCTGCTGGCCCGCCGCAAGACGATCGCAGAGGCATCCATGCAAGCGACCGGAGCGGAGCCCATAGAGGGAGCTTGATTGGAAAGGTGACGCGCTGGGGTATGGGAGTCATGGGAGTTATGGGAATCATGGCGCCCCTCCATTCTTCCCATTCTTCCCATTCTTCCCATTCTTCCCATTCTTCCCATTCTTCCCATTCTTCCCATTCTTCCCATTCTTCCCATTCTTCCCATTCTTCCCATTCGCTTCATCCTTATCCTCTCAGGCCACCGGGCCAGTCACGGCGCGGCGCGGCCGCCGCGGCCCTACCCTTACCTACCGCCTGCGTTGCACGGCGAACAGCAGGGCCAGCAGTGAGATCAAGCCGAGCGCGCCGGGTTCCGGCACGGAACCATTGTGAACGAGGGGCGAGGATTGGCTGCCTCCTACCGCTGCCGCAGTGACGCCCTGCGGCAACGGCAGCGGTTGCTTCACCGGGACCGCCTGGTGGGCGAGGTTCCGCGGCGTTTCATCCACCGCCACGAACGAGGTGTAGGCGGTGAGCAACGAATGAGTCAGGCCGAGATCGGTTATTTCACGAATCGTATCGGAGTCGGGCGGCCCTTGCCCGGCGAGCAGACGCACCCGCTCGCGGGCCCACAGCACCGGCAGTGCGGGGTGCTCCAAACCGCCCTTGGCTGCCGCCTGTGCCACATCGATCCTTTTTTCAAACGCCTCTCCGTTGCCGCCGATGCCACGCACGATTACCTCTCCCTTCGGCTCGCCCTGCCAGGTTCCGTTGATGATCAGCGCACGCGACGCGAACACGTCCGGGCACGGCGAGGGCGCGGTCTGCGAAAGTTGGAACCCCTCCGCCTCGATCCGGACCTTGGCCAGCACCGGGCTGCTGATGGATGTTAGAAAACGCCGGGCGGCGGCAGCCGCCTCGCTGGGACAGGTCACCACCGCCGGTTCCCCGCCGCCGGCGCGGGCCACGCTCTCGATCAGCTCGCGGTTCACCGAGCTGCCGATCCCGAAGGCAAACAGATTGGCACGGCCGATGTTTTTCCGAACCATCTCCCTGACCTCGTGATCCGCACTCACATAGCCGTCCGTGACCAGGATGATCGAGCGGGAGCGGTCATCGCCGCCGGGCAGTGCCAACGCGCGCCGCAGCGCCGCTTTCAACTCGGTGCCGCCACCGGCCGGCTGCTTTTCCAGGAAGCGGACCGCCTCGGCGAGATGTTCCTTGGTAGCGGTCTGCGGGCGCTCCGCAAACAATCCGCTGCCGGAGGCGAAATACATCACATTGAACGTGTCCGTCGGCTTGAGTCCCAGCACCAGATCCCGCAACAGGGCCTTGGCCGTATCCAGCGGAAACCCGTTCATCGAACCGGAAACATCCACCACCATCACGTAGTCGCGTGGCGGCACCTGACCCGGCTTCACCTGCTGTGGTGGTTCCACCTGGAGCAGGAAATGCCCGCCGTTTTCGCCCCGATGAAGCAGCAACCCGGCGTCCACCCCGTCGCCGCCAAGTTTCCAGCGGAGAATGAAATCACGGTTGGCCGCATCCTCGCCGGGGTTCAGCGCCAGCTTGATTTCCGCCCGGTCCCGGGCCTTGAAATCGACCAACCCCGGATGGCTCGGGCAAATCACCTCCGCCAGCGGCAGTGCCGTGTTGAGCACCACCTCGATCCCGAGCGTGGCGGGATTGGGCACACCTTCGGTTAGATGCGGATTGGCGGTCCAGGTTTCACCGGCGGAGTGGCTGCCACCACCGGTGTAGCGCGGGCCCACCACCGTGGGCAGCACGTACTCATAGGTGGCGTCCACCGCCGGAATCGTCTCGGTCCATTCCACCTCCACGGTGACGTCATCCCCCGGCAGCAGATTGGCCACGGACATTTGAAATACATTCGGCCGGTGTTCCTCCAGCAAGGCCGCCGTTTTGCGCTGGCTTTTCGCCGTTTCGTATTCCGCCCGCGCCTTGACGGACTCCCGGATCCGGGCGGCGATTACCCGCCCGCCGGTGGTCAAAGTCATCCCGTGCACCGCCGCCCGGGTGGATGCGGGAAACACATACAACGCCTCGATCGGCACGGTCCCGGTGTTGCCATAGCACTGGGTGAGCCGCACCCGCGCGATCGTGCCATCGATGGCGACCCGGGCGAACGACGACTTGAGCGGCAGTTGTTCGGTCGGCTGTTCATTCCGGTTTTCCAGGATTTGGAAATACGGGGCGGAGGAATCGGCTGCGGGAGCGAGGCTCCGGAGCATGACAAAGGCGGCTAACAGGAGTGATCGTTTCATGGTACACATGGGGGTTGACGGCACGATCCAACCCCCACTGTGTGAAACCTTGATCAAGGTTGTGTGAAAACGCCGAGAATTGGAGGCGAGCCGCCTCCAAAGACAGCCTGGCGCGAGCCGCGCCAGCCACGGTTGGAAATCAGCGGCCACGCCCTGCCGGCAGGCATGCGCGTCAAGTTAAGGGAAGATAGCCGCCCCGGCTGCGGTAGCGGCTCAATCCGGCTGGAGGAATGGATACCGGTAATCGGTGGGCGGCGTGAGGGTTTCCTTGATGGTGCGGGGGGAAACCCAGCGCAACAGGTTGATTTTGGCACCCGCCTTGTCGTTGGTGCCGCTGCCGCGACCGCCGCCGAATGGTTGCTGCCCCACCACCGCGCCGGTGCACTTGTCGTTGATATAGAAGTTACCGGCGGCGTTGCTCAATTTGGCGGTGGCCAGCTCGATCGCGTAGCGGTCCTGGGACAGGATTGCTCCGGTTAGAGCATACATCGACGTGGAATCGACCAACTCGAGGGTTTCCTCGAACCGGTTGTCATCATAGACATAGATCGCCAGCACCGGACCGAACAATTCCTCCCGCATCGTGACATGGGCCGGGTCCTTGGTGACGATGATGGTGGGCTCGATAAAGTAGCCCTTGCTCTTGTCGCACCCCCCACCCGCGATGATTTCGACATCGGCACATTGCTTGGCAGCCTCGATGTAGCCGGCCAGTTTATCGAAACTCTTCTCATCGATGACCGCGTTGACGAAATTGGTGAAATCCTCGGTGGGCCCCATCTTCATGTCCTGCAAATCCGCCAGCACGAACCCTTTCACCGCCTCCCAAATGCTCGCCGGGATGTAGGCGCGGGATGCGGCGGAACATTTCTGTCCCTGGTATTCGAAGGCCCCCCTCGCCAGGGCCACCGCCACGGTTTTCGGATCGGCCGAGGCGTGGGCCATGATGAAATCCTTGCCGCCGGTTTCACCGACGATCCGCGGATAGGAACGGTAGTTATGAATGTTGTTGCCGATCGTCTTCCAAATATTCTGAAACACCTCGGTGCTGCCGGTGAAATGGATGCCGGCGAAATCCCGGTGGCCGAAGATCACTTCCGCCGCTTCCGGTCCGCTCGGATAGACCAGGTTGATGACTCCGGCCGGCACCCCGGCTTCAATGAATACCCGCATCAGCACCGCCGCGGCGTAAACCTGGGTGTTGCTCGGTTTCCACACCACCACATTGCCCATCAGCGCGCAACTGGTTGGCAGATTGGCGGCGATCGCGGTGAAATTGAACGGCGAGAGGGCATACACGAACCCCTCCAGCGGGCGCCACTCCAACCGATTCCAGATGCCTGGCGACGATAACGGTTGCTCGGCGTAGATTTCGGCCATGTATTGGACGTTGAAACGCAGGAAGTCCGCGCTTTCACAGGCGCTGTCGATCTCCGCCTGGAACACATTCTTGCTCTGGCCCAGCATGGTGGCGGCATTGATCTCGGCCCGATAGGGACCGGCGATGAGTTCCGCCGCTTTCAGGAAGATACTGGCCCGGTGTTCCCAACTCAGCGCCGCCCACTTTTGCTTGGCGGCCAGCGCCGCCTCGATCGCTTGGCTGACGTGGGATTTGTCACTCTTGTGAAAATAACCGAGCGTGTGCTGGTGATCGTGGGGAGGGGCGAGGCGGGTTTTGGTTCCGCTGCGCACTTCCTGGCCACCGATATACATTGGAATATCCGCCTCCTTGCTCCGCAATTGCGCGAGCATCGCCTGCAATTCCTTGCGTTCGGGGCTGCCGGGAAGATAACTCTTGACCGGTTCATTGATGGCTACGGGGACGCGGTAGATTCCTTTTGGCATGATCGTGGTTGGTTTGGATGTTGGTTGATTTTCTTGGTGTAGGGGCAAGTGCCCGCCAGCTTGACGGATGTCCGCCGGCCGCACTTGGCGCTTGCGGGCTCACGGACCTTGACCTCGCGGCAGAGGATGGCCGGTAGGCCTGCAGGGTCAATCCATTTTTCAGGAATTCCCCCATTTGCAGCGTCCTTCCCTCCCGGCTTGCCAGGCCGCCGCCGCCGCCCCATCCTGCGCGGGTGAGCCCGGCCCCGACCTCCCGCAGTTTTTTCCACCGCCACTGGCGGCGGCTGACGCTCCTCACCGCCCTGGCCACCACCCTAACCGTGTGCGGCATCGTCCTCTGGTCCGGCTGGAAACTCGCCAGCCCCACCCGCAGGCCGCTACAGGACTACCACCGCGAGTACCTGGCCCACTCTGCGGCCCACGGGCTCAAGATCGAACCCTTCACCACCGCCGATGGCACCCCCTGCCTCGCCTGCACCCCAGACCCAACCGGCCACTTGGGTGAACGCGGCACCAAAATCCGCAACCAACTCGCCACCCGTGGCTTCGCCCTACGAAGCCCCGGCCAAATCGTCGGCACGCTGGTTCTGCTCCACGGCCGCAACGGTCGCAAGGAGGACTACCTGCCCATCGCCGAGCGGTTCTGCGCCGCCGGTTTCCGCTGCCTCATCCCGGACCTCCCCGCCCACGGCGAGCATCCCACCGCCACCACCACCTACGGGGTCCGCGAAGCCGGCCTGCCCGCCCGGGTGCTTGCGGAAGCTTCTCTCAAATTCGCCTTCGATCCCCAACCGGCCGGGTTGATGGGCATGTCGATGGGTGGCTCCGTCGCCGTCCACGCCGCCGCCCTTCCGGATGCCCCCTGGCGCGCCTTGGTGGTCATTTCCAGCTTCGACTCCCTGCCGGCGGTGATGACCGGCCAAGCCACCCGCCGGGCCGGCCGACTCCTCGGCCCGCCATGGGCGGCCGCGGCAGCCGCCGTGTTCCGCCTCCGCACCGGCCTGTCTGTGGATGCCATCCGGCCCGATCGGCAGGCCGCCGCCATCCGCATCCCCACCTTCATCGCCCACGGCACTGCGGATTCCATCGTCCCGCACGACTCCGGCCGCAGCCTGTTCGATTCGCTGCCCCCGGCCACCACCAAACAATGGACGGAGGTCCCCGGTGCCGACCACCACAACGTCTTCATCACCGATTTCCCCATCTATGCCGACACCGCCGCCTGGCTGCTCACCCATCTGGCGGCCCTCTGACAACGGATCCGGTTGCAGCGTTTCGGGGAATGCAGGGAGGCCTTTCCACCGTGGAGATCGGCGGAAACTCCTCCGCGCGCACTGGTCTTTCCACCCGGCATGCTTCCTGCCCGCGTGAGGGAAATCTTACTCCCGGAGAAAAATCCATGGTTGTCGTCTCCAATTCGACCGAAAAACGTTGACAATCAGCCGAGTTAAACCAGATAAATATTGTAGAAATTGTTCTTGCAATCCTCGGATATGCGCTGTATTTAGTATTTCATGCGCACTCCGAAGCATTGTTCAATATGAAAAATCACGTTTGGAGCCGGTCTCCACAGCTCCCACCCGGATCGCCACCATGAAACCCATCTCCATCAAGTCCCTTGGCCCGCTGATCCTGTTTGCGACGGGGTTGGTGATCACCCAGACCACTCTGGCGGTAGACGTGCTGCCATCCATCCCGAAAGGAACGATTGCGATCAAATTGAGAGCGGTCGCAACCGGCTTGGCCGCCCCGGACTACGCGATCAGCCCACCGGGCGATTCCAGCCGGCTGTTCGTGGTGGAACAGAAAGGACAAATCCTGATTCTGCAAAACGGCAGCCTGTTGCCCGTGCCCGCCCTCGATATCCAGAGCCTGGTTTCCCCACCCTTTGTTCCCACCACCGCCAACGACGAGCGGGGCTTGCTGGGGCTGGCGTTCCATCCCGGCTTCAACACCCCGGCCAGCCCGGGTTATCGCACGCTCTACACCTACAACAGCCAGCTCATTCCAGCAGGCAATACGCCGACCTATGTCGCCCCCAACAGTGCCACGCAAGGCTACCAGAATGCGATCAACGAATGGAAACTGAGCGACACCGACCCGAATGTCATCAATCCCTTGTCGCGCCGAGAGATCATCTCCTTCGGCAAAAATGCGAATAACCACAACGGCGGCACCATCGCGTTTGGTCCGGACGGCTACTTGTATCTGGGACTGGGCGATGGCGGCAATGCCAGAGACGTCGGTGCCAGCCATATCGAACCCGGCGGCAACGCCCAGAATTTGAGCACCCCGCTCGGCAAGATGCTGCGGATCGACCCACTGAACCCGACCCTGACTCCGGCCAGCTCCGACCCGATCAGCAGCAACGGGCAATACCGCATCCCCGCCGCCAATCCGTTTCAAGCACTGGGCCAGGTCCCCGAAATCTACGCCTACGGGTTCCGCAACCCCTATCGTTTTTCCTTCGATCCCTTGAACGGGCAGTTGATCGTCGCCGACGTCGGACAGGGCACCGTCGAAGAGATCGATCGGGTGGTTCTGGGCGGCAACTTCGGCTGGGCGGTGAAAGAGGGGGACTTCCTGTTCGATCGGGCCACCGGACTGGTGACCGTCCGCAGCCCGGGCAGCCCTGCGGGCCTGATCGTCCCGATTGTCGGCACCGCAGGCACCCTCGAGTATGATCACGATGACGGCATCTCCGTCACCGGCGGATTCGTCTACCGCGGCAGTGCGATCCCCGCCTTGTATGGCAAGTATGTCTTCGGCGACCTGGCGCTGAGGAATCTTCCTCCCCGGGTGGACGGCCGGCTGTTTTATGCCGATCTGACCAGCGGCACGATCGAGGAGTTTCTGCTGCCCCAGTTCGCGGCCGGGGTGCTGCCGGACGGACTGACCGTGCACGGCTTCGGCGAGGACGGAAATGGCGAACTGTATGTGTTGGCTACCAACACCCCGGCCAGCGGCACCGGCGGCATCATCTATGCCATCGAACGCGCTCCCGTCATCTGGAACGGTCCCCTCATCACCTTCAGCAAGGCGGCCGGGGCGGACTGGACCCAGGCCGAGAATCAGGACCGCATCACCGATCAGGTGTGGCTGACCCGGGCGTCAAGCCAGGGGCCGTTCAACATCAGGGCGGAAGCATCCTTCACCCACTCACTGAGCCCGGTTGGCACCGAGTGGGCTTACGGCACCACTGCGGCTTATGACACCCTGACCTATCAGGATTGGGAAACCTGGACTGGCGGACCAACCACTGGACCACCCGACACCGTTGGCAGGGATGCGGTGCTGCACTTGATCAACGAAGGCATCTATCTCGACATCAAGTTCACCTCATGGGGCATTGGTTCTCCGGGAGGAGGGCAATTCACCTACATCCGTTCAACCCCTCCGCTCACCCCAATCGACGCATGGCGCCAGCTGCATTTCAATACCACGGAAAACGCAGGCGATGCAGCGGATGATTTTGACTTCGACCACGATGGCCTCGCCAACCTCATTGAGTATGCCTACGGACTCGATCCAAAGGACGGCGGCTCGCTGAGCCTGCCGCAGCCCCAAGTCACCGAAGCCGGCTTCGGGGTGACCTTCACCCAACCCGCAGGTGTCGCCGGCGTCATCTACCAGGCAGAGTGGAGCACCTCTCTGGCATCCGGAAGCTGGACCCCGATCCCCGATACCGGCAACGGCACCAGCCACACCTTTAACGTCGCCACAGCGAACCACCCCAGCCTTTTCCTCCGGTTTGCGGTGACAGCGCAATAGTCCGGCAGACACCATTCACCCCAAGCCAAATGAACCAAATGAACCCAATGAACCAAATGAAACCAATTCTGCTCACCCTTGCGGCCGCCATGGTGGCTGGTCTATCACATGCTGCAGTCATCCAATTCGATCTCACGGGCACGGCCGGCGCCGGCTTGCTTCCCGGCAACACGCCATCGGTCCAGTCCGGTGGCACCGGCGGCGAAGTTGGCCTAGGGATCACCTACGACAACATCACCATGCTCCTGACCATCGATGTGGGTTGGGGATCCTCGCAGGGCTTTGCCGATCTAACCAGCTTGGCAACCAATTCCCACATCCACGGACCCACCGCAGATCCCAATGGCAACGGCTTCACCCAGACGGCGGGCGTGGTTTCCACCCTGACCCGCTCCAGCAACGCGGTTACGGGTGGCGTTTTCACGAACTCGCCGATCCTGCTGACCGGTCCCCAGGAAACCGCGCTCATGGAGGGTCGGTATTACATCAATGTCCACACAGCGAACAATGGCGGCGGGGAGCTGCGGGGGTTCCTAACGCCGGTTCCTGAGCCAACCGCTCCGCTCCTAGGCATGGTGGCCTTCGCGGCGGCAACCCTTCGGCGGCGCCGCTACTGAAGAAAACCGGGTTGAACCCGCCGGATCTCCAGCTACCGGGCCCCTCCGCTTAGTCCTTGATCCGCCGGTAGCGCAGCGGCACGAAGCCGGCGGCGGCGAGTTCCGCCACGTCCCGCTCCGTTGCCCGGGTCTTGCTGTAGGGGGCCGCCTCGTAGAACAGTGCGCGCTTTTTACCGGCGTCCAGCCAACGGACGAACATCAGCACATGCCCGGCCGCCGTGTTCATCACGTCGCCCGGCTTGAGCGCGGCGGGTGAGTCGAGCTGCCGGCTGATTCCCGCCAACATCGGAAGATCGGGGACCAGCTACGGCGAGGCGGGGCCGCCACGCCGGTAGGGCGGCTCGGCCCTGGACCGCCCATTTTTCCACCAAATGGCGGTGCGACTTGTTTTTTCCTCGTCCCGGGCCCCGCCACCGCCTATCATCCGGGCATGACACTTGGCACCATCGGCTGTGGAAAAATGGGAACCACCCTCATTGCGGGGGCGATTCGGGCTGGCATCGTCGCTGCAGATGCGGTCATCGGCTGCGACCCGCTGCCCGCCGCCTGCGAGGCATTCACGGAGGCGACCGGTGCCCGCACCACCACCGACCCGGCGGAACTCGCCAACGCCTGCGAGGTGATCCTGCTGTGTACCATGCCGCTCCAAGCCGCCGAGGCTTTGCGAGATGCGGCACGGGCCGCGGCCGGCCAGCCGCGCTTGGTCATTTCGATTGCCGCAGGGATCACGCTGGCCACGCTGGAAGCCGCCTGTCCGGAGAATTTCCGGGTCATCCGGGCGATGCCCAACACCCCGGCGCTGGTCGGGCAGGGAGCCGCCGCCTATTGCCTCGGCACGCGGGCCACCCCGGCCGATGCCGGGACCGCCCACACGCTGCTGGAGGCGGTGGGCATGGCGCTTGAGATGCCCGAGCGGTTCATGAACCTGGTCACGGGGTTGTCCGGCAGCGGCCCGGCCTATGTCTATGTGGTCATCGAGGCGCTCGCCGACGGCGGGGTCCTGGCGGGCTTGACGCGGGCGGTGTCCCTGCGGCTCGCCGCCCAAACGGTGCTGGGGGCTGCGGCGATGGTGCTGGAAACCAACGAACATCCCGCCGTGCTCAAAGACAAGGTCACCTCGCCGGGCGGCACCACCATCGCCGGCTTGGCCGAACTCGAACGGCTCGGGCTCCGCACGGCGTTGATTTCCGCAGTCAACGCCGCCTCGCTCCGGGCCGCCGAGCTCGGAAAGGCCTCGACCTGAGTGGAAATCCCACCGCAATTTTCCACCTGCGAGGGGCTTGCAATGCGAGTGAGGGATGGTAGAATCCACTCATGCTTGAGACACTTCTAGCCTATTCCCAATCACAGTCCTCCATTCCCCACATCAGTATGACCTACTGGGTCATCATCGGCGCGTCGTTGTTGGTGAGCGTGCTCGTCAGCAGCACGCTCAAGCGTCGGTTTGCCGAATACTCGCAGATCCCGCTGCGGGTCACCGGCGCCCAGGTGGCGGAAGCCATGCTCCGCCAGCACGGTATCACCGACGTCCGTGTCATCAGTACCCCGGGCCGGCTCACCGATCACTACGACCCGGTCAGCAAGACGGTCAATCTCAGCGAGTCCGTCTACGCCATGAACTCGGTGGCCGCCGCCGCGGTGGCCGCCCACGAATGCGGCCACGCGGTCCAGCACCAACAGGCCTATCAGTGGCTCACGTTGCGCTCGAAAATGGTCCCGGCGGTCCAGTTTTCCAGCAACCTGCTCAACTGGATCATGATGATGAGCATCTTCGGCCTCTTCTTCTTCGGCCCGATGACCTTGTGGATCTACGTGGTCTTGTTTGGGATCACCACCGTGTTCTCGATGGTGACGCTGCCAGTGGAGTTCGATGCCAGCCGCCGGGCGCTGGTCTGGCTGGAAAGCAGTGGAATGGCCGCCTCGATGGAGCATGAAAAGGCGAAAAACGCCTTGTTCTGGGCCGCCATGACCTATGTGGCCGCCGCAGTCGGTTCGCTGGCCCAACTGCTCTACTTCCTCGCCATGGCGCTGGGGAGAAGGGACTGATGCCGGTTGCTCCCCATTGACTGACACCTTTTAAGGAGCCTGGAAAATAGAACCTGTATCCACCCACCGACCATGATCACCGAAGCAGAACTGTTAGCACTGATGGGCGATCTGGAGTCGGATCGGATTGAACGCACGCGCTCCACGACCGACACGACGAAGTTTCGAGAGGCGATTTGCGCCTTCGCCAACGATTTTCCGGGACATCGGAAGTCCGGCTTCCTGCTGCTGGGCGTGGACGACAAGACCGGGAGCGCCACCGGATTGGTGGCGACCGACGCGCTGCTGAGAAACCTGGGAGGCCTGCGGCAGGATGGCGAGATCCTGCCCCAGCCGGCGATGGAAGTGTATCCGATCCGCCTGTCCGACGGCTCGGGGGATGTGGTGGTAGCGGAGGTACATCCCTCGGATCTGCCGCCCGTGCGGTCGAAAGGTCGGGTGTGGATCCGGGTGGGACCGCGCAAGGCGCTGGCGAACGAGAGCGAAGAGCGAAGGCTCGGTGAACGGCGCGCGGCCACCGCCCGCAGCTTTGACGCCCGTCCCTGCGAGGAGGCCACGATCAGGGATCTGCACACCGATGTTTTCCTCGAAGTCTATCGACAGCTCGCGGTGGCGGAAGAGGTGATCGAATCGAACCATCGCGCGGTGGAAGAACAGTTGGCGGCGCTGCGGTTTTACCATTTGGGCAAGGACTGCCCCACCCACGCAGGAGTTCTGGTCTTTGGGGGAAACCCGTTGCATTTCCTGTCCGGTGCCTACGTCCAGTATCTGCATCTGGGAGGCACGGATCTGGCCGCCCCGGTGCGCAGCGCCCAGGAATTCAAGGGATCGCTCCGGGAACTGGTCCGGGCACTGGAATCCCACCTAATGGGCATCCTGGAATCCCGACCGTTCCGCGTCAGCACGCTGCGGGACGAGACGGTGCATGACTACCCGCGCCCCGCAGTGCGCGAGCTGCTGCTGAACGCGATTTGCCATCGGAACTACGAGTCGAACGCACCGATCCGCTTCCACCGGTTCGAGGATCGTCTTGAGATCATCAATCCGGGGGGACTGTATGGCGATGTGAATCCGGAGAATTTCCCCCGTCAGACCGACTATCGGAATCCAGTGGTCGCCGAAGCGCTGCGGACACTGGGAGTGGTGAACCGCTTCGGCCGCGGGGTGCTGGATTGCCAGCGAGTGCTGAGGGAAAACGGAAACGACCCGGCGGAGTTCCTCTTTGAGCCCACCTCCGTGACGGTCACTGTGAGGAAGTCACCGCGGTTTTCGGAAGCAGGGATTTAGGCCACAGATGTCAGACGCTGCCGGGAATATCCGCCTCCTCGCATTCTCATCCCATGACACCTGATTGTTTGACAATCGCGCGACGGCGGCTCAGTATAGCTGGCATGAAAAGTGGGCCTGGGCATTGCGACCAAACTGGCCCCCGCCTGGTTCAAGGCCCTCAAACACACCAAGGTACTTGCCGTAGGCCCCGAGTCCATTACCTTCACCCAGGACGCAATCGGCAAGGTGCAGATCAGCCGGAAAAGGACCCCGCGCCGGACCCTGATTAGAGCCGGCGATCTCGAGGGGTTTCGGCGGTGCGCTTGTTCACGAGCCCTCCTGTCGCACGACGACAATAAGGTCGTCGCCCCTTATGGAGGTTTCGCCCGTTGATCTGAAAGTCCCGGCAGGGGACAGTCGTAGGGACTGCATGACAGATTCCAGATGGTTTTCCCGCACCGGGCGGGTGCTCGTGCTGATTTTGGCTCCGATCCAGCCGCTGGCGGCGGTGGATTATCATGTGGCACCCGGTGGCAACGACGCCTGGTCCGGCCTGACTGCCACGCCGAATGCGGCGGGCGACGACGGTCCGCTGGCCACTCTAACCGCCGCACGGGATGCGGTGCGGCGCTACCGGGCGGCCCACCCGGATCCGGAACCGGTGCGGGTGCTGGTGGCCGGCGGCAGCTACGCTCTAACCGAACCATTTCAGCTGGGGCCGGAGGATGGCGGCACGGCGGCGGCACC
>JAIPKB010000137.1 GCA_021733795.1 Akkermansiaceae bacterium
GGCTCCGGATTGGTTAGGGTGAGGGTGAACGGTTGATCGTAAAAGCCGCGGCTGTGGCTGAACTGCGGTTCCATTAACCAGCCGCTCAGCGCTTCGGTCAGGTTGAACGCGCCCGGGGTGGGGGAGAGGTAGGCCGGAACTCCCTCCGGTGAGCGCCCATAGGCGAGGTCCTCGCGCTGGGGCGGATAGTTGAAGATGGCATCCTCGGTGGTGAGACCGTCCGGATTGGTTAGGACCAGCGACTCACCGGCGGCGTTCAGGCTGAAGGTGGCGTGCGGGTACCCAGCGGCGTCGGTGCCGTCGTCGCGACCGGAGGCCATGATCAGCAACGTGCCGTGGGAGGGAATGATGCTGGCGGCCGGAATGATCCATTTCATGGGTGACGCAGGGTCATCACTCAGGCCGTAGCCGCCTGCCGCAACAGGGAGGTTGTTAGGATTGCGCAGCTCGATCCAGTCGCTGGCGTCGCCGTGGCCGTCGCGGAACGAGATCCGGTTGTCGGCGCAGAACTCGCTGATCCGCAGCGGCAGCGGCAGGTCATCGACTTCGATCGTCAGGTGGCGGATGGTGGGGCCATTGTGATCGCTGCCGACCAGGGTGAACTCGGTGGTGGCGGAGGGGCTCAGCTCCAGCGAGCCGGCTCCACCGGCATCGACCCGGATGCCCACCGGGCCGATGGCCGGATAGAGCGTGAGTTCGCGCAAGTCCTCTTCCCGCCAGGTGAGGGTGGTGCTTTGGCCGGCGGTGATCGCGGTTCGAGTCGCAGTGAAATCCGTGATGCCAATTTCACCGGGCAGGCGGCCGAACGCCTGCACCTCCCGCAGCCGTAGATACCATTCCGTGTCTCCTGTTAGAGAAGAACGCTCCTTGTTCTCAAGGCCGACCCTGACGTAGCGGGCCGTGACCGGGCCGGGCAGGATCACATCGAATACGGCGGAGGTGCCGGACAGATGCTCGGAAAACACCGACTTGTGGTTCTCATCGAACAGCCGCACGGTGGCGTGGCGCAAGCGGATCTGGTTGTCGCCAGCGTCCAGGGCCACGGCGCGGACGGAGTAGAGCGCCTGCGCGGAGCCGAGGTCGGTTTCCCAGTAGCCATCGGTGGTTTGGGTGGTCGTTTCGGTGTAGGTCGCGTGGTTGCCGTCGTTGGCATTGGCGGCCGACGGCAGGGTGTCGATGAGTCGCACCATATAGGCCGGGGTGCCGAGGGCGAGGTTGGCACCGCTGAACAGACTCACTTCACCGGGGGAAACGATGAAATCGCCCAGGCCGGTGGTGGCGTTGTTCTCCAGGCTGATCCGGACGAAGCGGACGTCAGGGGTTGCGGCGGGCACGTCGTAGCCCCAGGTGGCTCCGGAGCCGGGGTTGGTAACGGTGGTGGTGGCCAGGGTGTTTGATGCGTCATCTAGCAATTGCACGGTCAGGCCGGAGATGCGGGCGGCATAGCCATCGCTGCGGTTGACCAGTTCGATCCGGTTCACCGGTCGGGCGCGGTCGAGTTTCAGCAGCCAGTGGCTGTTGGGGCTGTTGGTGGTTTCGCTGGAGGTGGCGGGGTTGCCATCGATCGCGAGCGCTGCGGTGTTGCTGCCATTGGTGGTGGATTGGGAGACGGTGGCGATGGCGGAGAGGTTGAGTGGGCCGAAGGCCGGCGATGGGTCGCCGCAAAGCTGCAACCCGGCCAAGGCAATCCGGTGGTCGCCCGCGCCGTTGGTTTGGCCAGTCGGCAACTCGAGCCGCACGATCCGCACCTCGCTGCCGGGCGGCAGGAACACCGCCCAGACGCCGCCGGGCGAGACCTGTCCGATCACCTCCTGATGGATGAGTTGGTCGCGGAGGTTGTAGAAGCGCACCGAAACTCCGTCGAGCACACCGGCGAGTTCCGGGTTGGCGGGGGTGGTGAGATAGGCGCGGCTTGCGGTCACGGTGCGGTTCAGCTCCACCTCCCAGAATGCTCCCGGCTGGTCAGGGGTTTCCGCAATGGTGGCCGGGTTGTCGTCGAGCGCGAGTCCGGCGGTGTGGGTGCCGTTGGTGGCGGACTGTCTGGGTATGCCAATTTCGGTTAGGTCAAGTACCGGATAGGCGGGGGCGGTCGCCGGGTCGGCGGTGTCGAACGACCAGCTGATGGTGGCGCTGCGGTTGGCGTTGTCGGAGACCTCCGCCCGGAGGCTGTAGAACCTCCCGGCAAGGAGGGTGCCCGTGAAGGTGGCGGTCCGGGCGGTGGCGCTGCCGCTGAAACTGAGGTTGGCGGTTTCGTCGGTGCCGTTGATGAACAGTCGGATGTCACCGGTGGCGATGCTGTTGGGGGCTACCGTGGTGACGGTGAAATCGGTGCCATCGGCCGGGAGATGAAAGGCGGTGCCATCGGGCGGGAAGAGCGCGCTGAACTGGGGTGGACGTTGATTGGGTGGGATCACGAGCGACGCCGGGGTCGCGCCCCCGGCAAGCGAGGCGATTTGAGAGGGATCCAGTGCGGCACCGAAAATCGCGAAGTCATCGATGAGTCCCCGCAGGGAGGTTCCCGAGGTGCCGGGTTGGCCGCCGATCAGCACTTCGATCCAGTCGCTGAGCAGGGGGGCGGCACCGCTGGTTTGGGAGAGGAACAATTGGCCGTCGATCCACAGTTGTTTGGATCCTCCGTTTTTCAGCAGGGCGAAATGGTGCCACTGCTGCCAATTGAAGGTGGGGAACATACTGGTGATGGCTGCGGCCAGGCGCTGGCCGGGGCTGTCGCAACAACCGGAGGTGTCGAAATACAGGGCGTTGTCGCTGTAAGGGAGGTGGGCTTGGAAGCCGCGGCTGCCACCCGATGCGCCGGGTGAGTTGAACCACACGGTGGAACTGGCCGCAATCGAGGTGGACCATTTCTGCCAGAACACGACGGATAGGCTGTCTGTCTCCAGATTGCTTTGGTTGAGCAGTCCGAGGAAGCCGGCGTCGGTGATCCGGGCGGAATTGCTGCCGCTGGTGCCGAGATCCAGCGCGCGGTCGCCCGCCACGCCGCTGCGTCCGGCGCCATCCCCACTGAAGGCGGCGGCGGACTGAAACCCGATCGGAGTGTTCTGCATCAGATCGCTCGCCTGAGTCGGGATGGCGGCGTTGTTGAAATCCCAGATTCCCAGCGCGTCACCGGGATCGATGTAGGTTTGGGCGGCGAGGGAACCAGCCAGCCAGCCGATCCCGTAAACGCCCCACCAAAAGATGCGGGCCGAAATCCCCCGTGCACCGGATCTCAAGCGGGTGGCGGTGGCTGCAATGGATGGATGATGGGAGGTCCGGGATGACATTGCGGTGTGTTCCGAATTCAAGCGGATTCTGGTGGCCGCCTCAAGAAAATAATTTGAAATTACGGTGGTTCAGGATGTCGGCGTGGCGGTGTTACCGTGCTCCACTTCTTCGAGCACCGTCACCAGCTCTGCCACCACCTGCGGCTCAAGCCTGGCGTCGTTTTTCTGCTTGAGGCAGGCAGCAAACCATTTACCTAACAGACTTCTCCGCGCCGCTGCAAATTGGCGGGTGAAACCCTCGCTGCCGCCGGCCAGCGTTTCTTCATCGCGGCGGCCATGGGCCCGTGCGAGCATCCGTTGGTAGCGGGTGAGTACTCCGTCTAACAAAACCCATGGGAAATTCGGGGTTTTCGGCGGACCCATCTCCAGTGCCCGGCCGGTGCCGTCACCGAGGCGGATACCAGCGGTGATGCTGAGTTTGAGATCCGGCAGGCTGCCCCCCATCCACCAGGTGCCCACTCCCCCGCCGAGCGCGCCAGCGACAGTGCCGGCACCATGGGTGAGCCCGCCGGTGGCCGCATCCAGCGCCAGGCCTGCGGCTCCGCCTGCGGCCGCCCCCACTGCGGCAAGCTGCCAGCGGGAGAGCCCCCATTTTCGCCAGGTTTCGGCGCATTGCAGGTCGATTTCCGCGAACTCGCCACTTGCCTCGGCAGTGAGCAGGTGGTGGCGGTAAATCTCCAACAAGTGATCAAACAGGTGCCGCTCCAGGCCCGCCAGCTCGCGGTAATAGCGTTGCGCCAGCTTCTGTTGCTTGCGCTCCCGTCGGCTCTTGACGGCTTTGTCGCGTTCGCTGATCGACTCGACCACTCGCAGCCGCAGAGCATCGGTTAGGAAATCCATAATCCGCTCCGCCGCATCCTCGCGGCGGCAGCGCCATTCGTCTTCCACCAGTCGGATGGTTTCCTCCAGATGCCCGCGATGCCCCTCCTCGATGTCCAACAATCCCCGCAACAGCCGCAACCGTTCGCCGTAGCGCGCCCGGTGGGCATCGAAGGTGCGCACCAGGTTGAACGATCCACCCAGCCTGGAGCGCCACTCCTCTTCCCCGGTGCAGACGGTTTCGCCACGGCGGTTGAGCAAGGCCAGTCGCGGCCGCCCGGTCCACCGCAGGATCTCCATCTCCGCCAGAAAGTCATCGCGCAACGGCTTGGTGGGGTCCACCACATAGAGCACTCCGGCTCCCGCGAGCAGCGGTTCTAACAATCGTTTCTCGTCTTGAAAATCATCACCCGCCGAGGTCACGAAGCGGCGCAGCGAATCCAGTCCTGGCGGGCCCTCGCCGTGGAGTTGTTGGATCACGCGCATTGCCTCAATCGGCCGCGAGAACCCTGGCGTGTCGATGAATCTCACGCATTCCCGCTCGCCAAACACCAGGCGGTGTTCCTGGCAGCAGGTGGTTTCACCCGGGGTGGGGCTCACCCGGATCAATTGGTTGTCATCGATTTCCAACAGGGTGGCCAACACCGCCGACTTGCCCATGTTGACCCGTCCCACGACGGCGAACACGGGTAGTTCCGCCTCGATTCGCGCACTCATGGCACCTCCTTGATTGAGCCGCCGTCTTCGAGCACTATTTCCGGGCGCGATCTGTCCTTGAGTTTCACCACCTTGAGTCTTCCCGTGATCCGCACTCGTTTGCTCACCCATTTGTTGAGTGCCGCCTCGGACAGTTCCTTGCCGGCGTTCTTGACCACGACCCGTCCCCTGACCATTTCCGGTTGCTCGTCGCCGCCAAACTCCAGATAGAGGGTGGCTCCCGAATTGGAGGGTCTCACCCGTTTGACCACGCCTTCCACAGTGATCGTGTGGTCTTTTTCGTTGAGAAGTTCCTGGGTTTCCTCCGCTTTGAAGACGATGGCATCGGCTGCGTTGCTGCGTTCTGCCAGCGCGGCGGCCAGGGCGTTGACTTCCGCGAGGCGTTTCGCCTCCCCGGTCAGTTGAGGTGCGGAACCCGTTGGATTTCTGGCTGTGCGGGGGTGTGTCACCACCCACCATGCGGTGAGTCCCACCAGCATGGCCAGGATGGCAACCCAGATTAAGAGGCGTTTCAGATGCCGGTCCGGAATTGATTTCGCCGCCGGCAGCGTGGCCTGGGGTTCCCTCGTCATCGGGCCGGTTGGGGCGGTGGACGACGCGTACTCGCTGTAGCTACCAATGGAGGTTTCTGGTGCCTGGCTTGCCGTGAAGTCGCTTGCGGCCGGTTGGGGGGCGGTCATGTTGGCCAGCATCCGTCTCGCATCACTCAAGGTCGCGGCCAAGGCATTGGCACGCAGCCATTTGATCCAGGTTCCCAAGCCGCGACCGACGTGGTCTCCCAGCAGTCTGCCCTGCCAGCCCATCATCGTCTCTGCCAGCCAGACCAACGGCAGCATGCTGCGCCGTTCCCGGTTGTCCACCAGCCAGCGCACGGGTGAAATTCCGAAGGTGAATCCACGCTCCACATTTTCCTGGTCCAGGACCACCATCCGGGGTGTCGTATCGAGCCACATCGCCTCCATCCCGAGCCTGCCCGAGATTGCCTCGCACAATTGCAGTGCGCGGTCCATCACGTCCACCACCGCGTCTGGTTCGAACTCGCCGTGCTTGAGCAGGGCCGAGAGTGACTCGCCATCCACCCATTCGGTCACCAGATAGGGAGTCCCGTCCACCGGATCGCAGCCACCACCGAGCACCGTCTGCAGCGCCGGGTGTTTGAGCGCGCACATTTCGACCACACCCCGCTGGTACTCTTCGCGCTCATGGGTCTCCAGCCCACCGCCATCCCTGCCGAATGGGAAAAACCGGCGCAGCCCGACTTGGGTTCCGCTCGACGTGTCGATCGCACGGAACTGGATCCCAAGTTCATCTTGGGCCACGATTTCCTGGATCTGGAACCCCTCGCTCACCGCCGTCAAGGATACACACATCGGGGCATCCGCCAAGCGGCGATCCGCCACTTTTGGAAAAAACTAGCCGATTGGCAGCGGCACGAACGAAACCTGGGGGAAACTTGCCGGTTGGTGGTAGTCGGGTTCTCCCTCGCCGAGCTTGGCCGCCGTTAGGAACCGCTGCTTGGGGGTTTCCAGAATGAAGGTCACATTTGCCCGGGTTTCCGGGCCGAAATCCAGCCGCGCTTCCAGCAAATCAAGCGGCAGCGCCATCGCCGCCAGCCAACTGCCGTCGGCCGAGAGATCCGCAAAGGTGGCCACGTCGGGCATCGGCACGTCCTCCTCGCTGGCCCGCACCCTGGGGGCAGTCAGCTCGCAGTTCCACCAGGCCCCGTTCGGCGAGAGATTGAACTCGAAATAGCGGCCGCTGCGTGGGTCGGCCAAAAACAACTCGGCCACATCGTAGCGCCACAACTCCGCCTGGAACACTCCCGGCCGGGCCTGCGGGTGCAGCATCGCCGGTCGCCGGTGACTGGCCACGAACCACAAACGGCGGTCGTCCTTGGCCAGTGAAAACCCGGCGGCCGGCTCCACCCGCTCGCCATCCCAGTCCGCCGCCAGTCCTAACAACGGCATCGCCAGTTCGCCCCACGCCAGCGGCTTGCTGCTTTCAAAAATTGTCATGCCACTTTCTGCCTCTCCTCACGCCGGATGTCCAGCGGCAAATCGGCGGATTGCCCGGCCGCGGGTGCATGACACAAGGGTCAAAGCTCCGCTAGAACAGGCAGGGACCGCCTCTCCGAGCGGTCCGGCGGGGGCGACGCCGAACTTCCATCCAATCCCAAGCCACCCGAACCCCTCGGTCCCACATATTTCCGGGGCGGGATGGTGGCGAATTCGCACGGTTTTTCCAGCGCACGGGACCGTCCCCAGCCGGACCGTTTGGAAAACGGTTCCTGCCCGGAAGAGCCGGACTGGTTCTTTGGCAGGGACGCGTTTCCGACGCGTCCGGGCGAATGAGCTGAGAATGAAAATGCCGGATCGGCCATTCATTCGCCACCCATTCTCGCGGACCGTTCGGAAAACGGTCCCTGCCTGCGGTTCCCGGGGTGACGGGGCTTTGACTTTGTTGTCATGCTTCGGAATTCATCTGCGGTCGAAACATTTGGCTGGAATTTTCCGACATCCACCTCAGACTTCAACCGGTATCATTCGATCCCATGAAGCTCCACACCCCACACCGTCCCGCAGCCATCGCCACCCTGTCGATCATTGTGATCGGCCTCATTTCCGGCTTCAATGCCGTCACCACTGTGGCCGCTCCGGTGGCGGACACCGGCTTTGGCATGATCCCCGCTTCCATGAAAATGCGCTGTTCCAAGGCCGACCGCATGACCCGGCTCAAGGAAGCCGGTGGCACTCCGGAGTGCGAGGAAGCGGTGGTCCAGGGGCTCAACTGGCTGAAGTCCACCCAACGAGAGGAGGGCGACTGGCCCGGCAACCTCGCCAACACCGGACTGGCCCTGCTGGCCTACCTCGGTCACTGCGAAACCCCTGTCTCCGCTGAATACGGCGACTCCTGCGTGCGCGCCATGACCTTCCTGATCAACGTGGCCGTGAAGAACAAGGGCTGGATCGCAACCGGAACCCCCGCCACTAACAAGGCGATCTGCTATGAACACGCGATCAACACCTATGCCATCGCAGAAGCCACCACCTTTTGCAGGCAGCTCAAAATCAATATCCCTAATCTGGAAAAGGTCTGCCAAGTGGCGGGCCAGTTGATCATCGATAACCAAACCAAACAGGGCGGCTGGTCATTATTACGAGAGCCAGGCGATGATGAACCGCGGTGGCGAGCAATGGAAGCGTTACAACGCGCTCTTCCGCGATCAACTCCTCAATAATCAGAATGCGGACGGCTCATGGAAAGTCCCGGGGGGTGGCAAGGAACTCCGCGCGGTGGCCGCCATGTTCCGGACCGACACCCATTACCGCACCACCCTCTGTATCCTGATGCTGGAAGTCTATTACCGGTTCCTGCCAAGCGCCGTCGGCAGGTGACCCGCACTGCGGCTCAGTGTTGTTTTTAGCGAGAAAAGAATGCATCACTTCTCCGATCTCGCGCTGAGACCGAGTTTTTCACGGACCGCGCGGGCATCGTGCATTGCAAGATGGCACCGGAAGGATTCCGCGCTTCGCGAAAAGTTTGATTTGACCATTTTGGTCAAAGTGCTTAAGATTGGGTCATGACAAAAGTATCCGCTTCCGAAGCGAAGACTCATTTTGGTGCCTTGCTCGATAAGGCACAGAACGAGCCCGTGACCATTGAAAAACAGGGTCGCCCTGTTGCGGTGATGGTCTCCTTCCAGACTTACTTAGAGCAACAGAAGATCTCTCCCTCGGAAGCGGAGAAGAAGAAGGCGGTCCGCTTTTTGGAGAAGTGGGCACAACGCCCTGTTTCCGCGAACCGGGATGATCTTTTGAAAGGTGACCTGAAAGCACAGGCGATTTGGGAAAAATATACCCGCCCCGCATGAATCTCTTCTTCGACACAAGTGTTCTGCTCGATGTGGCTTTGAGGAGAGCGCCTCACTTTGCCCGTTCTGATGCAGTTCTGAAGGATGCCATCGAAAACCACACCTGCTTCATGTCGTGGCACACCGTCTCGAATATCTCCTACATTGTCGAAAAGCTTGAGGGTCGCGAAGCGGCGCTTGCTTTTATCCGGAATGTGTCCTCGGTTTGTCGTATTGCACCCGTCGGTCACTCCGACCTCGGAGTCGCATTTTGCCACGATGGAGGTGATTTTGAAGACGCCATGCAAATCGCCTCTGCTCTCGCCTGCCAGGCCGAAATGATTGTTACCCGTGATCCTTCGGGATTCACCAAATCCCCGATACCCCTGACAGCTCCCCAATCCTGGCAGTCCTGAGTGTCTGAATGGCGGTGGAGAGCGGTCTGACAGGATTCTTCATTCCCGCTTTCCAGCATTTACGCCTTTTCAGCTTTTCAGCTTTTCAGCTTTTGCCCTTTCCCCTATCCCTCCGTCCGCCATGTCCGATTTCTTTGACACCCCCATCGCCCGCCGCGGCACCGGTTGCATCAAATACGACCGCCGCCCCGAACTCGACCCGTTCTGGGTGGCGGACATGGATTTCGCCTCGCCGCCGGAGATTCTCGCAGCGCTCCACCAGCGGGTGGATCACGGGGTGTTCGGTTATGCGCAGGCCCACGAGGGCTTGAACGATGCGCTGCTCGCCTATCTGCGGGACCGGCGGCAGGCGGTGGTGCCGCTCGAGCACATCATCCATCTCGGCGGGTTGGTGCCGGCGCTCTCGCTGGCGGGCCGCGCGTTTTGCGGTCCAGGGGAAGCGGTGATGACCTGCACGCCGGTCTATCCGCCGTTTCTCAATGTCCACCACGACGCGCGGGTGGATCTCATCACCGTGGACCACGTCTGCCAGCAAGGCCGCTGGGGTTTCGATTGGGCCGCGATGGAGCGCGCCGTGACCAAGCAGACCCGGGTGTTCCTGCTCTGCAATCCTCAGAACCCGCTGGGCCGTGCCTTCAACCGTACCGAGATCCTGCAACTCGCGTCGTTTTGCGAAGCCCATAACATGGTGTTGGTCTCCGATGAAATCCACTGCGATCTGATCCTCGACGAGGGAGCCACTCCACATTACTCCGCGCTCAAGCTGCCGCAGCAGTTGGCCCGCCGCACCATCACGCTGTTGTCACCTAGCAAGACTTGGAACATCGCCGGTCTCGGATATGCGGTGGCGGTGATTCCGGACGACTCGCTCCGCCGCCGGTTCAGCGCGACCCGCGGCCACACGCTCACCGAGATCAACGCTCTTTCCTATTACGCCGCCGAGGCCGCCTACCGGCACGGCGAGCCATGGCGACAGTCGCTCCTCGGATATCTTGCCGGCAACCGCGATGCGCTTGTCGCTTTCATCCGGAACCAATGCCCCGACCTAACGATCACGCCGCCCGAGGCCACCTATCTGGCGTGGATCGATGCGCGCACCATCGGGGTGGAGAATCCCGCCACCCACTTCGAACAACGCGCCGGGTTGTTCCTGTCCGATGGCGCCTATTTCGGCTGGCCGGGATGGTTCCGCTTCAACTTTGCCTGCCCGCGGGCAAAGATGCTCGCCGGGTTGGAGAAAATCCGTGCGGCGCTGCCATAGCAGCCTTCAGCCGTCAGCCAGCCGGGGGTGGCGGCCGCGGAGGTAATCGGCGGTATTCATGCGGCGGGAACCTTCGGGCTGGACTTCCTGAATCCGCAAGGAGCCGCAGCCGCAGCCGATGAGGAGATGGCCGTCCTGCACCAGGACTTCGCGCGGGGCAAGGGGGGTATCGCAGGCCTCTACCGGTGGGAAAATCTTCAGGCGGCGGTCGGTGCCGCCATCCCGGACCACCGCGAAGGTGCCGGGCCATGGATCGTAGGCGCGGATTTGCCGCTCCAAGTCGGCGGCATCGCGTGACCAGTCGATCCGGCCGGCATCACGCTCGAGTTTCGGGGCATAGGTGCTCTGATTTTCCTCCTGGGGATTGCGTTCGGCGGTACCGGCCGCCAGCCGTTTCAATGCCTCTTGAAGGACCTCGGGTGCCAGTTCCGCGAGTCGTTGGTGGAGGGATCCGCCGGTGTCGTGGTCCTCGATGCGCAGTGATTTGGCGTAGATGATGTCTCCGGCGTCCAGCTTGGGTGCCACATGGATCGCGGTGATTCCGGTCTTGCAGTCGCCGGCCGCGATCGCCGCCTGGATGCAGGATGCCCCGCGGTGTTTGGGCAAGAGCGATGCGTGGAGGTTGATGATGGCCAGGCTTGGTAGGGTGAGCATGTTCTGGCGGAGGATTTGGCCGTAGGCCATGACCACGATTACGTCGGGTTGCATGGCTGCCAGTTCGGCGGTTGCGTCGACCGCCGCCAGGGGTTGCATGACGGGAATTCCGGCGGCCAGGGCTTCCAGCTTGATGGCCGGAGCCATCAATGTCTGGTGCCGTCCCACCGGTTTGTCCGGCTGCGTCAGCAGGGCCAGCGGCCGCGGTCCGCGGTCCAGCAGGAGTTGGAATGCGGGCAGGGCGATATCGCCAGTCGCCATAAACACCAGTTTCATCGGCCGCCACCTTAGCCGCCGCCCTACGGGGCACAAGCGAATTATGGCCGGGAATATCAACGCAGTCCCAGAAACACCAGCACCGGCAACACCATTGCCACATCCGCAAGCACCCGCAGGGCCTCCAGACTGAAACGGGCGCGGCTCCGGTTGAGCACGAACAACAGCGCGGCCCCGGTGAGAACCGCATAGAAAAAGGGACCCGCGCCGGTGCCGTCGGCCTGCCTAGCAAACAGGAAGGCCGCTCCGCCGAGGAGTACCAGCGGCAAGGTCAGTGCCAGTTCATCCTGCGCCTTCAACTCCTCATCTTCGGTTCGGCTGGCGTGCTCCCACAGATCGATTGCCGAGATGTTCATGATGCACAGCACCGCAAAGGCGATGAACTCCCGGCTGTGCAGCAGCAGGTCGACGATCCCCTTGTCGAACAGATAGACATGCGCCACCATCGAGGTGCCGAACGCGAAGGAAAGGCCGCCCAGAACGTTCTTCGAATAGGGGATCTCGCCGACGTCGGGGGTGGCAAACAGGGCCATCGCAAAAAATCCGCTGATGAGAAAGCCCGCCACCGCCGCGTAGCCATAGATCGCCATCGGGGTGTAGTTCAGCACCAAGGTCATTGCCGCGACCACCGCCACTACCGCGAGCGGCGCGAGTTTCCGGCGGTGGCGCAGATGAAACTGATGGCGTTCCTGGCAGCGCGTTGAATCGCCGTGAATCATGCCATCCAGCAGGCGGTCCACCACATAAATCGCCCATACCACCAAGGCCAGCACTGCGTATTCGTGCTCCGGGTGGTAGTTGACACCCCAGGTTTTCGCCAGCATGAACAGCCACACCACCGCTACCAGCGGTGCATCAAGGCTCAGCAGGTTGGGCCACAACCACCAGGGTGTGCGGGTTGGCAAAGTCACGGGCGCGACCATCCACGAGCCCGGAGGCCAATGCAAGCGCAATTCAAGGGGTGGGGAGGGGAGGCGCGGAAAGATCGGCTAAAGCCTTGACTCAGGCAGGATTAGGGTAAGTCCACTTTTGTGAGTGGACGCTCAGCGTGCGCTTCGCCCGGCAGGTCCATCCGGGGCCCACGACAACAGTCAACGCACCGCATTGCCCAACACCGCCCGGCGGATCCGCCCGGGTGCCTTGCTCAAAAAACGCCCCGCCAGTTCTTCAAACTGCTCGGAGAGGTCGGTCAGATGAATTTCCAAGGTGGCCGCCTGTCCGGCGGGTGCCAACCAGTCCAGCCTGCCCAGCTCGCGCTGCAAGTGCTCCGCGCAAGTTGTTGCGGAATCAACCAGCCGCACCTCCGTCGGCAACAACTCCCGCAACGCCGGCACCAGCAGCGGATAGTGGGTGCAAGCCAGCATCAACGTGTCGATTCCCTTCGTGAGCAACGGCTTCAGATAGGTCGTCAAAACCTCTCGCGTTGCCGGGTGATCCAACCAGTTTTCCTCGACCAGCGGCACCAGCAACGGCGTCGCCTGGCCGTAAATCATCAACCCGGTCCGGCGCTGGGCCAGCGCGTGTTGATAGGCATGCGATTCGATCGTTCCCCGCGTGCCAATCACCCCGATCCGTTCGGCCAGCGGATCCGCCAGCGCGGCCTCCACACCCGGTTCGATCACTCCCAGGATTGGCACCCGGTATTGCTCCCGCAGTTGCGGCAGTGCGTGGGCGGTGGCCGTATTGCAGGCCACCACGATCGCCTTGACCCCGTGCCCTAGCAAAAACCGCACGTCCTCATCCGCAAACTGCCGGATCGTTTCCGGGCTCTTCGACCCGTATGGCAGGCGCGCGGTGTCGCCCAAATACACGATGTTTTCCGCTGGCAGCAATTCCTGCACCGCCCGCACCACCGTGAGGCCGCCGACGCCCGAGTCGAAAAATCCAAGAGGAGAAGAGTTCACCGGGCCGAGTGTGCCGCATCCGGCCCGCTGCGCAAGTCCCAACTCCCCAACTCCTCGCTTGCCAAATCCCGTTCGGTACGGTTTCTTCCGGTCATGCGGTTTCAGATTTTCTTCTCAGGTTTCGCCATTCTCGCCCTCGGTTACGCCGGCAGCGAGGTTCTCTACGACGACGAACGCTTGTCCTTCATCACCGGGGCGCTCACGCTTGGCGGGGCGTTGATCATCTGTGGCCTGTTCTCGCTGAAAATGCGCTGGCTCGGAGTGATCGGAGCCGGGGTGGTGGCACTGCTGGGTGCCTCGCGCGGCATCGAACACCTTGCCGCGCTTCCCAGCTTCTGGATTGGCGAGCGCAACCAGGGTCCGGTTCCCATTCTCAGTTCCGGAGCCGCCTTGGTCTGCATCCTGCTGCTGGTCCATGTCGTTCGCACGCTGCTCACGGAAAAACGCCGCCGGCTGATCGAAGACGAACCGGATGACAGCGAGCCCACCCGTTAGCGGGTGCCGGATCGATGCAAAATGACACTTGGCCGGAGCCCACGCTTCCGTGAACCCCAGCGTGTCAGTCAACCCGTCATTTCCGCGCGGATCCGGCCGCCAGGCCAGGTCGATACTCGAGCACTGAAATCGGGCCGTCGAGATGGGTGGCGACCACGACATTGCCGCAATCCACCACCGCCTGCTGGGTCTTGGCAGGCAGCATCTGGCGGCCCGCCGCCTCATCCGCAGTGACCTCGACCGTTGAGATCCATGAACGGTTTTTTGCCAGAAACTCGACCCATGGCAAAACCCGTGCACCGTTAGCGATCTTCGTCCGCGCCTTGAATTTCGCCGGGATTCCCAGCAACGCGTATTTGGGCACCAACGTGGCCACTCCGCCGAAACAGAGAATCTCGGATTTTTCCAAAATGTCCTTGGGGGGATTGACCCGCGAGGGGTCTTGGCCTTCACAGGGTTCGAAATCACTCATCGGATCGTGCCCGGCCGCGCTGCGCTGCCCCACCAACCGCTGGTGGGTAGCCGCATCCCGCATGACCGGGGGAGTCCCAAAGGCCTGCCCATTGATCAATATGGCCATCCCGGCGACTGCCAACCCACCGGAATGAAGCACTCTGGTTTGCGGGTTCATAATTCGGGGGTGGTTAGGGTTCGCGCAAGTTGAGCTTGCGGTCGGATCGCTTGGGATGCATTCAGGGTTCCGTTGGGAATCGATGCGTTTTCGGGAGTGGCTTGGGCTTGCGCCCTGGACGAGACCAGGGCACAAGCGTTCACCATTGCTGCCGGAGCGGCAGTCAGTCGTTTCGTTTTCATGTCTTCGGGGGGAGGATTGGACGTGTTGCGAGAGGCCGTCCACTTTCAATCATCCGGAGGATCATTGAAAACTTCAGGCAACGGGGGGACGCAACTAACGAACAACCGGGTGATTGTTATTCGATTGAATCAGGGGGGGGTGGGTGTAGGGTGGGGGTGGGGGAATCGAGAGCCTCTGTCAGAGACGAACAAGTCCGCCTCGAAACACCGACTCCCGGCTGGCTGGGTGATGCCTTGCACACCTTGATGCGCTCGACGGCGTTAAATTCTCACATACCTCCGAATTACGCAAGAAGAATATGTCACATTTTCAAAAAATTACCGCATGGAGGCTCTCCAATTAAACTAAAGTATCAATACACGCGCCCCCCTTCTTTTTTAAAAACATTGAAAAAACAATACATTACAACAATCAAGCAAGCACGCGGACGAATCGCGGAAAACCCCGGAAGATTCCTGATCATATTAAATATATGTTAATCAATTTGCAAAACAACCCGAAATCCACCCGACTTCGGCGGCCTTTTTCTCGGGCCTGGAATTCCGGTGGTGGCGGCATTCAAATGAAAAACCCGGGTTTCCGCGCGATTCTTCACATTCGCTGCTTGACCGCAGTCACAACAGGCCTTAGGAGATCCCCCGCATGGGATTTACTACACTCGGGCTCTCCGCAGCCGTCTTGGAAGCAGTCAAGGAAAGCGGATACACCACACCTACGCCGATTCAGACGCAGGCGATTCCAATTATCATGGCCGGCAGCGATGTCATCGGTGCTTCGCAAACCGGCACCGGCAAGACCGCCGCCTTCGCCCTTCCCCTCCTGTCCAAGATCGAGAAACTCGAGAAACCCCAGATCCTCGTCCTGGAACCGACCCGCGAACTCGCCCACCAGGTGGCCGAGGCATTTGAGCACTACGGCAAACACACCGGCCTCAAGGTCGCCCTGCTCTACGGCGGCGTAGGCCTCGGCCCGCAAATCGACCAACTCACCGCCGGCGCGGACATCGTCGTCGCCACGCCCGGTCGTTTGGTGGACCTGTTCTTCCGCGGAGCCATGCGCTTCGGCGCACTCAAGACCCTGATCCTCGACGAAGTGGACCGCATGCTCGACATGGGTTTTCTCCCCCAGGTCCGCAAGATCGTCAATCTCTGCCCTTGGGAAGGTCGCCAGACGCTGTTTTTCTCCGCCACCATGCCGCCGGCGATCCAAACCTTCGCCCAGTGGTGCCTGGTTGAACCCATCAGCATCGAGATCGCCCGCCGCTCGATCCCCACCACCGTGACCCACGCATTCTACCCGGTGGCCATGGACCAGCGCGACGAACTCCTCCTCGGCCTGCTCAAGGAAACCGACTACCACTCGGTGATGATCTTCACCCGCACGCGCAAGGAGGCCGACCAACTCTGCTCCCTGATCAAGACCACCGGTCAAAGCAAGGTCGCCGCGATGCACTCGGATATCTCGCAAGTGGATCGGATGAAAGCCCTCGCCGGGTTCAAGGCGGGCACCTACGAAATCCTCGTCGCCACCGACGTCGCCGCCCGCGGGATCGACATTTCCGGAGTCTCCCACGTCATCAACTACCGGGTGCCGGAAAACGCCGAGGATTATGTCCACCGGATCGGCCGCACCGGCCGCGCCGAGGCCGAGGGCGACGCCTTCACCATCCTCACCGCCGACGAACTGGACTACGCCAAATCCGTCGAAATCTTCATCGAACAGCCAATCCCCCGCCGCAAGCTGGACAACTTCTCTTACACCTACACCGCCCTGCTCGACGATTCGCCGCGCAAACAGACCCGTAGAAAGAAGACCGGCGGAGGCAAGAAACGCCGCTAACCCCCCGTGCCCCCCCCCAAGACTCCACCCCCCAAAACCACCATCCCCCATCTGGACCTTTTCACCGGGCCCACGCTGGACAGGATCCCCGTGCTCACCCCCACCGCCCAGGCGGACCTCGCCGTGGCCGCGCTTCGCGAAGCGCGGGTGGTCGGCTTCGATACCGAATCCAAGCCCACCTTCCGCAAGGGCGAAAAGTCCGGCGGCCCCC
>JAIPKB010000138.1 GCA_021733795.1 Akkermansiaceae bacterium
TGCCGGTATCGAAGTTCATGCCGATCCCCGGCGAATCGACCAACGCGTGGATCCGGTCGAGACCGTCGGGATGCTTGGAGTATTGCTGGTGGGGCTCGATTCCTAACACAATTCCGCGTGGTTCGGCCAACTTGGCGGGTTCCATGAGCACATAGCGCATGAGCACATGGTCTTCCTCGGCGGTCGTCCAAGCGGGCTTGGGTCCTTCGTCGGTGTTGACCACCGGCGCGCCACACTCGGCGGCGAAGCGGACCGCCTGCTTGAGGTATTCGGTGGAGATCTCCGGTTTGCACAGCGGGGTGTGGGCGGAGAAACCGGAGGGTTTCACCCCGGCCGCCTGGCAGGCGCGGAGGATCCGCAGCGGATCATCGAGCATTGAGACGCTGTGGAAATACCCCGCTTCACTGAGCAGTTCGCGGCCCCAGTGGAGCATGGGTTCCACGTATTCGTAGCCGAGTTCCGCTGCCTTGTTCACGCCCCATTCGAAGGGTTTGTCCTCGTGACGGACGAATTCCAGATTGATGCCGATACCGATCTTGCCCATGGTGGTTTCCTTTCAGGTGGTTGGTGGTGACGCTCGGCACTCTACTGCGTCGGCACCTCCTGTCTTTCGGCAGGAGCCAGTGGTAATTATTGAAAGTCTCCGGGTGACGGCTAGCGATGGCGCCCGGTGCAGGTGATGGAGCGCTGGCTTCAGCCGGCGAGTCAAGGGAGGGGGGGGGCCGCCCAAGACTGCCAATATAGCCCGATTTCGGATCACTTAAGGTTGATCGGGCAGCAGAAACCACTGATAAACTGAAGAAAACTGAAAGCACTGTGACGAACTGAAAATTCAGTGTTTTCAGTGAGTGTCAGTGTCCTCAGTGGGAATCTTGCCGCTAGTTGCTCTGACAACGCGATTTCTTGCTAAGTTGAGAGCATGTCCCACCCAATACCGTCACTGGCCAGGCGTGCCGTCAGCACTCCGCAGCAAGACTCGCCGGCTGAAGCCAGCGCTCCGGTGGAAGCCGATGAAAATCAGGGTTTCTGCGGCGATACGTTGGGGGCGTCGTCCTTGATCCGGAGTCCGCTGTGAGCCCAAGCCACGGCGTTGGCGATGACCTGCTGGATTTCCGGGTGGTGATAGGTCGGATAGGTCTCATGGCCGGGACGGAAATAGAAGATCCGGCCATTGCCCCGCCGCCAGGTCGCTCCGGACCGGAAAACCTCGCCGCCAGTGAACCAACTGATGAAGATCAACTCGTCCGGTGTCGGGATGCCGAACGGCTCGCCGTACATTTCCTCGGTCGGCAGCTCGATGAACGGCCCGAGACCCCGGACGATGGGATGCGAGGGGCACACGACCCACAGGCGCTCCTTGTCGGAGGCCTCCCGCCAGGAGAGCGAGCAGGTGTCGCCCATCAGCGACAGGAAGATCTTGGAATAGTGGGCGCTGTGGAGGACGATGAGCCCCATGCCCTCCAGCACCCGCCGCCTCACCTTGGCCACCACGGCGTCGGCAACCTCGTCGTGGGCCAGGTGCCCCCACCAGGTGAGCACGTCGGTCTGGTCGAGCACGGCATCGGAGAGACCGTGCTCCGGCTCATCCAGCGTGGCGGTGCGGACGCTGAACCCGGCGCAGCGGCCGAGGGCGTCGGCGATGGTTTGGTGCATCCCCTGCGGATAGATGGCGGCGACCTTGGGGTTGTTTTTTTCGTGTCGGAACTCGCCCCAGACGGTGACGCGGATCGGTTGGACTGTACTCATGGCGGATTGATGGAGGGTAAAGTCGAAAATGCGGGAACAAGCGCAACCTAGCCGAAGCGCGGGGAATAGCCACCAAAAAACCGGGCTAAGCAAATCGGAGCGCTGGCTTCAGCCGGCGGGTCAATGGGCGGTGGGCATCCTCGCCCGTGGACTGACGGCAGCCTGCTGCCGCTGTCGGTCCGGCCGGCTTGCTGGCGGGATGTGCACGTGGTTCGCTCACTCCTCCCCGATCCGATCCATGCCGCAGCAAGCTGCGGGCATCACAGCGGCGGCAAGCTGCACGCAGTCCACGGACCCGGCACTGGGTCGATGAGCCGGAGCTGAGTCCGACATTTGGTGGGTGCTGGACGGCAGGACGGCAAGCGGGAGAAATCCGCTTGCAAAGCGGGCTAGATTCCACGCCCCACCAAGACTCGCCGGCTGAAGCCAGCGCTCCGTCGCCACCGCCGTGACACCTCCATATCCTCCCGCACTCCATCACTTTCGCGTTGATGAAGGGAGCGCCACCCTGCGGAAGCAGATTTACCGTTCCAAGCCCTCCATGCTGCGAATGGACAGCCCTCGACAACCAGTGACAGACATCAGCCCAACCAGCCGTATGCGCAGCAATGAAAACCATCAACCTGCGTATTTGGCGCATCCTCCAGTCTGTTCTTCTGCTGGTTCTTGCGGTCGGCTGCAAGCGTCAGGAACCGCCAGCTCCTCAGGGTGCTGACAATCCACAGGATGCCAGCTTGGATCCGCTCGTCCTTTGCCTTACGCAGGACCATGAGAACCTGCGGCGCTTTTTTCACGCAGACGCGACTGACACCGCAATCGAGACGCTCTTCGGTGAACTTCGCGCGGACCTTGAAAGTGGAATTGATGCGGACAGCAAGCCCGGAATGTGGTTGAGCGGGACAAAAATCAACCAGCAAGGCGCAGGCATGTTGTCAATCTTCGGTGAACTGGACGAACCCGCATCCGTTCTGATCGTTCGCCACCACCGGGATAAACCTGAGGTAACGATCAGCAAACCGGTAAAATGGGATTGGATCATGTTGGACGGCAAGGAATATGCCCGCAAGTGCGAGCGGAAGCTGTTTGTGTTTGGAACCAGCGAAGGAGTTAGCAGCATTGAGATCTCTTTTGAAATCAGCGCATCCCCGGCGGCGGATGTTGGGGAACCCCGGAAGTTCTCTGGCAGCTTCGAATACCTTTTGGTTGGCCATTATATGTTCGAGCCTGACTGCAAAGGGATGTGCGCAGGTTGGACGCAACTGTTTCACTATGACCCAGGCAAGCAGGGCGCGGCGAAGTATGGCAAGGCGATAACACGCCTGGGCTCCACGTTGTTGTCCCGCACGGTGTTCCGCCAGGGGGATTTTGAACTCACCGAGGTTTCCAAGAGGCACCTGTTGACGATCATGGACATGGTTACGGTGTACGGAATCAACCAGCCGGAGAATGCGGTTTACAAGGATCTTCTCAAACGCGAGCCCCTTGAGTTGGCAAAGCCCCGGCGACGTGACTTGTGACGGAACGTCCTCGCTTTCAATGAGAGTGGGCGCAACCAAGCGGCATGGAAAACGGAAGGGGGATGGCGCGGGGCAGGCAGTTCTTTCTCGGAGCATGGGTCGGAGGGCGGGGACGCCCTCCGGCCTTGAGGTGGGCGAGGACGCCCACCCCCCTTGACTCGCCCTGCCCGGCAGCCCCATCCCAGCGGCGGACGCTTTCTTTTTGTTGGAAATTTCAGGAGCACTGCCAGCGTTAAGGAAGATTCCACACCATGTTAAAACTCCTCCTCACCGCCACCACCCTCGCCACGGCCCAAGCCTGGCAGCCCGCCCCGGATTCGATGCTCACTGAATGGGGCGCCAAACTCACGCCGGAATCCGCCTGGCGGGAATATCCTCGCCCCGCCTTCATCCGTGAGAATTGGACCAACCTCAACGGACTCTGGCAGTACGCGGTCACTCCGCAAGCCGCTGACACGCCCCCCGCGGCCTGGACCGGTGAAATCCTCGTCCCCTTCGCCATCGAGTCCGCGCTCTCAGGGGTGAAAAAACGCGTCACCGCCGACGACGCACTCTGGTACCGCCGCACGTTCGAAACCCCGACCGCTTCCGGCAACCAGCGCACGCTGCTCAATTTCGAGGCCGTCGATTACCAGTCCACCGTCTGGATCAATGACACCAAGGTCGGCTCCCACACCGGCGGATTCCTGCCGTTTTCATTCGACATCACGGCCGCCCTCAAGCCCGGCGTCAACACCCTCACCGTCAAAGTCACCGACGCCACCAACCAGGACGGCACCTATCAACTCCACGGCAAGCAAGTCAACAATCCCGGCGGCATCTGGTACACCCCGGTCACCGGGATCTGGCAGACCGTCTGGCTGGAACAAGTCCCGGCAACCCACCTCACCGCCGCCAAAATCACCCCGTCGATCAGCGGCCAAGTCGCCATCGAACTCACCACCACCGCAGCCACCGAGGCCACGGTCGTCGCCTCGCTGGCCGGCAAGGAAGTCGCCAAAACCAGCGGCCCGGCGAAGCGGCTCACCCTAACCATCCCCGCCCCCCAACTCTGGTCACCCTCCTCACCCACCCTCTACGACCTCACCATCACCGCCGGCAAGGACACCGTGAAATCCTACGTCGGCCTGCGCGAAACCTCCGTCGTCAAGGCGGCCGACAACCCCCCTTCTCCCGCTCTCCGAACCGCTCTTTAGCCCCTCATGCGCACCAACCGTGAAAAGCAATTTCCTAGCAATCAAGTAGTCCTCTCTCCGAGCGCTCTTAAACATCGAAACCAATAAGAAAACGAATATGAAAACGAATATGAAAACGACATCGCGAATGCCGCAGACCCTACAAGGCCTGGTTAACTCTCTCTCAGGCATCAGAAAGGAAAAAGTAACCATGAGAAAAATTTTATCTACGGCCCTCGTCGCGTTTTTCGCGCTTAGTGCCGGATGCAGCTCCGAGGAAAAACTCAGCGACGAGGAAGTCGAGAATGTCGTCCGCCGTTCCTATCAGTATGTCGCAATGTTCAACACCAATAATAACTTTGCGATGCAGGAAGGGAACCCCCTGGGCACCGGTGGCTGGAACAAAATGCTGGTCCCGGAAACCCTGTCAGATCATACGCTCACGGCCATTCCACGGCCCAACAACGACTCGCTCTATCTGATTTCAATGCTGGATCTGCGCGATGACGCGGTTGTGATCCAGTTTCCGGCCTTTGATTCGAAGTATGTGTCATTGGAAACATCCGCTTACGACCACTACATCGACGTCCCCCTGTCGACGATCAAGGGCGACTTCAAGAAACCGACGACCATGCTCTTCCACACCTCGCGGACGAAGAATTACAAAGGGGAGCCGGTCAAAGGGATCGACCAAACCCTGAAGATGACCGGCGACTTCGCCATTGCTTTCCTGCGGGTCACGCCTCACGCAAGCGAACCCGAGCGGATGAAGCGCAATATTGCGGCGATGAAAACCCAGAAACTCATGACCTTGTCGGAGTATCAGGGCAAAGCGAAACTGCCGACGAGCGAAGTCAGTTTCCCGGCGTTCAGTAATGACGAGGCTGTCTTCAAGAATAATTTTCTAGAAGCGATGCAGTTCACTTTCAATCACACCACATTCGATCCTGAAGATGAAATGGATCAAAAAGTCCTGGCCGCGCTGAAGCCGTTGGGTGTGGAGCCGGGCAAGAAATTCGATGCGAACAAAGTTACTCAGATCGATGGTGAGAAGTTTGCCAACGTTGCCAAAGAAGTCCTGAGAGAGTCCTTGAAGACCTGGAATGATCCCAAAGGCAATCCGTACCTCACCAAGGTCTTCCAGCCGAAAGGCAAGATGACGCTCGAGCCGATGGTCACGCAGTCATGTGTCGGTCCGATCGGTCTGCCCTACGACCAGGCGCAGTATCCTGGCATCGGGACGGCCGACGGGCAGCCTATCCAAGCCAAAGGTCATTATGTGATCAGGATGACCAAGGAACAGCTGCCGCCTGCGGGGGCTTTCTGGTCGGCCACCCTCTACGATGCCAAGAAGGGGCTCTTCATCCCGAATGACAATTACAAATACAGTGTCGGCGAAAACGGCGGGATGAAACTGGACGATTCGGGCGGTCTGGAAATCCACATATCGCCCGAACAACCTGAGGGTGTGCCCAAGGAGAACTGGTTGCCATCAGGAGGAAAGGACGAAAATCTGGATGTCATCATGCGTGTCTACGCACCAGACATCGAGGCGATGAAGACCTGGAAAGCGCCCAAGGCGGAAAAGCAGTAAAACAGAATCGAGGGAACTGTTATGAATAAGACACTGAATACTCTTGCCCTGGCGGTGCTTTGCGCCGGTTTCACCACACTTGCAAATGGTGAAGAAGCCAAAGAGGTGACGCCAGCTGCTCAGGCCACAACGCCCTTGTGGGCACACGTCCCGGAGACGATCTCGCCCGAGTGGGGCGCGTTTTTCTCCAAAAAGGGGCAAGGTCGCGAGGCGCCGATGCCTGCCCCGGATGACCTCGAGGCCTGGAAAGCCGTGCAGGCCGCCAACGACAAGGCGAAGGAACCCGCGGCCGATGAAAAGGCCGCCGCGTTTGGCGTGAGCTACAAGGAAAGCGAAATCGCCGGCGTTCCCGTGATCGAGGTGACGCCTGCAAAACTTGCCAGCAAGGACAAGATCGCAGTCTACACTCACGGTGGCGCCTACGTGCTGAACTCGGCCAAGGCCGTGATCGAGTCGGCCATGTTCTTCGCCGCCGAAACCGGTCTGCGCGTCATTGCAGTGAACTACACCCTCGCGCCGCATTCCAAGTGGCAGAAGACAACCGACGAGATCGTGAACGTCTTCAAGGCGCTGGCCGAGCAGGGCTTCGCTGCCGACGACATTGTCCTCTATGGTGACTCTGCGGGCGGTGGCCTCGCGGCGGGTGTCACGCTCAAAATGCGCGACCTCGGCATGGGGATGCCCGCGGCGCTCGTGCTGTGGTCTCCCTGGGCGGATATCTCCGAAACCGGTGACACCTACGTCACGCTCCGCGATGCCGAGCCCTACTACACCTACGAGTACGTTCTCGGGCCTTCGGCACTGGCCTACGCTGATGCCAAGGATCACAAGAACCCCTATGTTTCGCCTGTGTATGGCGACTTCAAGAAGGGCTTTCCGCCAACCTTGATCCAGGGCGGCACGAAAGAGATTTTCCTCAGCAACTTCGTCCGGCTCTATCAGGCGCTCGACCAGGCGGGTCAGACGGTGAAGCTCGATATCTACGAGGGCATGCCCCATGTGTTCGTGCCGTCACTCCCGGAGAGTGCCGAGTCGCAGGCTGCCATCGCCAAAGTCGCCGATTGGGTAACCGAGCACTTGCTCGACGATTGAGACGACTCCTCGTGAGGAGAAGATCAACCTACTAACAACAATTCAGGATGTACCACATAACGAAACACCTGGGGTTGGGAGTCGTGCTCGGGCTGGTCTTGGCCTTCCCGGCCACGGCGGCACCGTCACCCACGTTCGAGAAGCCCCGGCTCGTCATCCAGATCACGGTCGACCAGCTCCGTGGCGACTTGCCGACACGCTACATCAACCCCCCTTCTCCCGCTCTCCGAACCGCTCTTTAGCCCCTCATGCGCACCAACCGTGAAAAGCAATTTCCTAGCAATCTGCGCGGAGCCCTCTTCGTCTTCTGTCTTGTGTCTTCAAGTCTTGAATCTCCGCCACAGGCGGCGGTTCAACCGTCCCCGGAATCCATCCAATCCCGATCCAGATGGCTACGACCAAAGCCAAACATGGAAACCCGAGGAAATCCAACTGGACGACGGCCGGACACTGGTTCTCGAATACACCTGAAGGTCCAGCAGGGCTCCCGAAAAACCGCCGCCAAAAGAATTATTGGCAAAGCGGCTTGGAGAGCTACGCTCGCGCTGAATGAAAACCGCCGTGAATTCTTCCGCTCCCGCCAGATTCCGGCGTCCAGCGGAGTAATCTTCCTTTCAGCGTTTCAGTTTTCAGCATTTCAGCTTTACCCAAATCCCCCTTTTCCCCCGCAACCCCCATTTCCCCGCCCTCCGGTCCGTTCCCGTTGGCTCTTTCAGGGGCATCCCGCAGAAAGCAATCTCCTTGCAGCTCTAGCCTTGTTACCATGATAAAAACTCGTTTGTTCGCCACCGCTTTGCTGGCTGGGATCGTCACCTCTTCGCGGGCATACGACCTGCAATTCGATTCCGCCGGCCGCACGGTGGACGGCTTCGGGGATTGGAACAATTCATGGAACTGGGGCTTTGCCGGTCTTTTAGGCATCCCCGACTTTGAGGACAATGCCACGATCGATATCAACCAACGGGTGTTGATCAAATCGGGTTTCACCGCCCAAGCCAAGAATCTCTATCTGAACGGCGGCATGACCCTGAAGATTCTAGGTAATCTGTCGATGTCGTCCACCGGGCTCCAGTATGTGGGATACTCCAGCTCCGCCACCGTGGATCACGTGAGGGGAACCAACAATGCCTCCCAAGGCAATCTTGTCATCGCCTTCCAGGCAGGTTCCACCGGCAACTACAATCTCTCCAACCCCGACGCCCGCACGACCGACGCGAAGCTCCAACCAATTTTCGAGTCCGTCGGTGATCAGGGCACCGCGAATTTCCTTCACGACAGTGGAGCGGAGCACTCGGTCCAGAAGAGGCTCACCCTTGGCTCATCCTCGGGGGGATCAGGCACCTATCACTTCTACAGCGGCAAGCTCAACGTCGGAACCGATGAGATTATCGGCAAAGGTGGAACGGGGCAGTTCCATCAAACCGAGAGCATCGTGTATTCCGGCGATCCAGCCACCACCCATACCGTCGGCGGATCACTCATCCTGGGCCACGACGCTCTCGCGTCCGGAATTTTCAGCCTGGAAGGAGGCACCCTCACCGCCGCCAATGAAATCATTGGGCTCAACGGGAATGCCACTTTCGCTCAAGGAGGAAGCGCCGAGTATATCTTCGGGACCACCACTCCCATCTACAAGGTGAGCAACACCGTCACCAACACGCTGTCCGTGGCTGCGGGAACTAACAGCCTCTCCTCCTATTCCCTGGGCGAATCCATCCTCACCGCGGGGTACGAAGTGATCGGTGGGGGAAGCGGCAGCAACGGCACCTTTACCCAGAACTCGGGAATCAACACCGTCGAACAGGACCTCACCTTGGGCGAAAGCGCTGGGAGCACCGGCACCTATCGCCTGAATGCCGCCGCGCCGGGTGGAGCTCCCGCACCCAAGCTGACGGCACATGTTGAGACGATCGGTTGGGACGGAGTGGGTTCCTTCATACAATCCGGCGGCAGCAATCAGGTCTCCAATGTCATGACACTGGGTCACAACACCGGGAGCGCCGGCATCTACTCCCTCAGCGGCGGTACACTCACTTCCCCCGCTGCATTTATTGGTTTATTTGGCTCCGGCCTCTTTAGCCAGACCGGCGGAACCCATACCACGGGAACGATGTATTTCGCCGTGGCGGGTGGCACCAGTGGAACCTATACCCTTGGTGCCGGCGCGAAACTGAATACCCACTCGATTGTTGCGGGCTCGGGGACCTCCACTCTGAATCTCAATAGCACGGAGTTGAAATTCACCAAGCCCGCCGTCGCCACCATTATCGATGTCGGCACCTTCAACATCGGCTCGACAGCCGGCACCCAGGGAAGCTTGGTCCATTCCAGTGGCACCCAGCAAGTCAAGGCCGGCACCTTGAACGTCGGAGACTCCGGCAATGGGACCTTCAATCAGTGGGGCTCCACAGGCAGCACCATCGGCCGGCTTTTCGTGGCAAACCGGACCGGCAGCGTGGGCAGCTGCAATCTCTCCAACGGCCAAATCAGCGTCACTCAGGAAACCATGGTGGGCGTCGCCGGACAGGGCGCCATGCAGCAGAGTTCCGGTATTCATTCCACCCCGCTTCTCATTCTGGGAGAAGCCTCCTCCGGCACCGGAACCTACCGGCTCAGCAGCACCGGCAGTTTGCAGGCGACCACTGAAACCATCGGCGCGTCCGGAGCCGGCCACTTCTTCCAGACCGGTGGCACCCATCAAGTGAGCTCCACCCTGCACCTGGGGGAATACGCGGGCGGTGTCGGCACTTACGACCTGAGCAACGGAGCCTTGACGGTGAACACCGGAAAGATCGGCGGCCCCGGCACCGGCACGTTCACCCAGACCGGCGGCACCCACTCCGTCGGATCGCTTTCGATCGCAAACGGCAGCCAGTACCTCCTGAACGACGGATCCCTCATCGCCACCACTCTTAGCGGGGGCGCACGCCTCGAGTTCACCGGAGGCCTGCTCTCCGCTGGAGAAATCACCGGCCCGCTCTCCAATGGCGGGGGGATCCTTTCACCCGGAAATTCGGCGGGAAACACCCACATCACGGGCGACTACACCCAATCGGCCTCCGGGAAGATGCACATCGAACTCGGCGGCACCTCGGCAGCATCGTTCGATACGGTGAATGTCGACGCCACCGCCACCCTGTCCGGCACGCTGGAGGTGGTCTTGATCGATGGATTCCTGCCCACCGTCGGCAATCGTTTCAACATACTCAGTGCCACCACGCTGATTGGGTCTTTCACCCACCTCCAATTGCCAGCCCTGGCTCCGGAACTCGTCTGGCAGGTCGAATCCCTGCTCAACCCCTCCGGCCCCGACACCCTCGGGCTCGTTGTCGCGGTCGCCACCGGTCTCTTGGACTTCAGCACGGACAGCGGAAATATCGCGCAGGGCGACTCCACCACCCTCTCGGTCCATGTCGCCTCCGACGTCACTTCGATCTCAATCGACAACGGCATCGGAGCCATCACCCCGGTGAATGGGATAGCCCTCGTCCCGGTCAGCCCCGATGTCACCACCACCTACACCGTCACCACCACCCGTCCGGCCGGTCTCCAGACACGCTCGCTGACCATCATCGTGCGCCCCGGCCCGGTCATCTCCGCCGCTTCCATTGTCGGAACCAGCTTCCGGATTGAATTCACTGGCATGCCCGACACCACCTACCGGGTGAGGGGCGGCGTGGATCTGATGGCGCTCTTCCTCGACAAGGGCACCGTGACCACCGATCCAGCCGGGGCCGGTGTGGCCACCGTTCCCATGATCCCGGGCCAGTCGAGATGCTTCTACCGGATCGAAGAGCTTCCTGCACCTTGACGGGGATGATGGCTCGCCAACCCCCATGATACTTGTTCCAAAGTTACTCATCAATCGGCGGAAGGGCGCTCTTCCACCGCGCCCCAGCCGCCGCCGATTGTGAATAACTTTGCCGGGACATCCGAGGTTCCGCTTGATAACTTTCCCACGCCGGTTTCCGACCGGCGGCGGAAACGCCCCCGCCTGGATACGGTCACCTACCCCCAATCCCCTGAGGATCCGGGAAAGAAAATCGGTCCGGACGGAGGTCCATCCCCAAGGTCTGATAGAACAAAGGCTCGCGAAGCTCATCGTATCAGTTCGACCGGTGGAGGGATCGGGTGTGCCCGCAGGAAATCCGAACCAACCAAGGCCATGACAACTCACCACGAATTGACTCACTTCGCCGGATTCGACTGGGCAAAGGACCATCACGACATCGTCATCGTCAACAGCCAGGGCAGGATCGTCTCCGAGTTCCGCATCGAGCACTCCCTGACAGGATGGCGGCAATGGAAGGAAAAAATCGCCGCATTCCCGCACCTTGGGGTCGCCATCGAAACCAACCCCCCTTCTCCCGCTCTCCGAACCGCTCTTTAGCCCCTCATGCGCACCAACCTGGAAAAGCAATTTCCTAGCAATCACTCGCCATCACCATGAAACAAATCCTGCCCGCTCCGTTGTCGCAGCGCACTCTCCAGCTCCCGCGACCGCACGGGATCGGACGCACCGCCGCATTTGCGGCATTGGCCGCCGCCTGCTGCGCGGCCACCGCCCAAACCGTCATCACTGACGACTTCACCAACCCGACGAACTGGACGACCTCGATGCAATCCTCCCCCTCGACCGACCTCACGGTGGTGGGCGGCCGGATGAACTTCGTCACCCCGGTGGTCGGCGAGGAGTTCGCAGGCAGCATGTGGAACGAGACCCTCTTGCCGGCCGACCGGAGCTGGAGCGTGCGCATTGACGCCCACCTCGACGCGCTGCCGATGACCGACCCGGACCAGTTCGTGAGCGTGTTGCTTGGCATCGGCTGGACCGGGAACGACGAGCGCGCCGGCGGCGGCTTCAACTTCTTTCGGCACATGTACACGAATTCGTTCGGCATCGAGGACGATTTCGGCGTTGATGGCGAGGACCTGCCGAACGCGTTCTATGAGGCCGGGTTGAGTTCTCCGGACGTGGGGCTGCGCATCGACTACGACGGGGCGGCGCGGGCCTTCACCTTCTGGTTCGACGCCGACGGGGCCGCCGGCGGGTCCTCGTGGGTGAGCAAGGGCACCCTCGAATTCGGGCCGTGGATGGACCAAGTGGGAATGGGGCCCGGCCAGACCTTCTCGGTTTCCATCACCGGCTCCGCCGACCTCCAGGCGGTCGCCGCCGGTCAAGCGTGGCTGGACAACCTTGTGACCGTCATCGGCGGGCTGCCGGCCGTGACCACCGGCAGTGCCACCGGAGTGACCACCACCACCGCCACCCTCAACGGCACGGTGAACCCGAACGGGACCGCGACCAGCGCGCAGTTCGAATACGGCCTGACGAATGCCTACGGCAGTACCGCCGCCGTGACCCTCTCGCCGGACAACGGTTCCACGGTGCAGGACGTCAGCGCGACGATCAGCGGATTGCAGGCTGGAAAGACCTACCATTACCGCCTCACCGCGACCAACAGCGGCGGCACATGGTCGGGCATGGACATGACATTCGCCACCACAGGGCTGCCCATCCTGCCCAGCGAGTTGGTTGCGCCGAAAATCGGAATCTCCGGAGGTGATTTGGAATTCATAGTGCAGCCGTCGGTGGCCGGACGCAGCTATCAGCTCCAGGACTCCGACACTATGGCCGCCGGGACTTGGCAGGATCTCGGCGCGACGTGGATCGGGAATGGCGACGAACTCGTCATCACCATCCCGTATGTCCCAGGGGCGGCACGGCGGTTTTACAGGCTTGCGCTCAGCGGGGCACCTGCGCCCTGGGCTCCTGAGGGTTTCGCGCTAATCCCGGCGGGACCCTTCCTGATGGGCGACCAGTCGGACCCGCTGGTGGGGGAATCCGATGAACTGCCCGTGCACAGCGTCTATGTGAGTGCGTTTTACATGGGGAAATACGAGGTGACGAAGGAGGAATGGGACGTCGTGCGGGCTTGGGGACTGAGCAATGGTTACACGGACCTGCCTGAGGGGAATGTCCCCAATGCCTGGAAAGGGGCGAAGCATCCAGTGCATTCGATCAACTGGTATGCGATGGTGAAGTGGTGTAACGCACGGAGCCAGAAGGAGGGGTTGACGCCGTGCTACAAGACCTGGACGACCTACAAGACGGGAAATAACGATAACCTGACCTGCAATTGGAGCGCCAACGGTTATCGCCTGCCGACCGAGGCGGAGTGGGAGAAGGCGGCACGCGGTGGCTTGACCGGAAAGAACTTCCCGTGGGGCGATACGATCAATCACAGCAATGCAAACTATCAGGCGGACAGCAGCGCCTACAGCTACGACACTAGCGGATATACGAGCCCCACCTACCACCCGAGTTACAATGACGGAGTTTATCCTTATAGTTCGGCGGTAGGTAGCTTCGCGCCGAACGGGTATGGTTTGTATGACATGGTGGGGAATATGGGGGAGTTGTGCTGGGATTGGTATGGGAGCAGCTATTACTTGTCGTCGCCTGGGACCGATCCGCGTGGTGGTACTTCGCGCGTAGGCCGGGTGCTCCGGGGGGGCACCTGGCACTACAACGCCAAAAGCTGTCGTGTAGCACGCCGTGGCTGGGGGGGCAACCCGGTGATCGCAACATACGTATACGGGTTCCGCCTGGCCCGCAGTTCAGTCCCATAGGAACAGCAAGAGCGAACGGAATAGCCAAGTTAGGGACGAACGTCGGCAATGAAGTGAGCGGTCGCGAGGTCGAGTAGCCAGCGGAAGCGGACGTGTCAGAATCGGGTGGACAGGACCGGCGGGCACCTGGATTATGAGCGTCGCTGGTATTGGCACGTCGGATCAAGAATGCTCGCAAGCGTGCACCTTGACTGAGAAGCACCTCCTCTCCATCGCCATTTCCGCGCCGTCGCAAGCTGGAAAATCCCAGGCCTCCCCGGGGAGCTGGTCCGGAGGTTTGGAGGCGGGACCGATCCGGCTGCAATTCGGGCATTCGAGTCAATCGTTGTCGCAGGAAACGATGCGGGGTCTGCCACAACATTCCTGGCAATGGGTTCGGAGCGCTTGGACCCACCTACGCCGCATCACTCGCCGCCTTTCCCGCACGGGTGGAGAGGATCAGGTCGGCAATGGCCTGCGCTCCTTTTCGATAGAGCACCACGGCGAGCAGTTCCCCGTCCACGTAGATCCCCCAATACCGGGTCTGGTAGCCGTCGGGCTTTCGGTAGCGTTTGACCTCGATCATGATGCCCAGCCCTCCTCGTTGGCACGGGTTTCGAGCGTTTCAAGGTCGATGCCGTATTTGGCGGCGGTGGCCTCCGGGTTGCCATAGCGTCGGTAGTGGCGCTTGATGAGCCCCCAATTTGGAGCCGGAAGATCCACCTGCGGGTCGAAGGGAGTGGTGGGTGGTTCCGGCGTGGCGAGACGGCTGAGGATGGGCGTGAGATGCTCGATGACCACGTCTTTGACATCGTCGGGAAGGATGATGTCCAGAGGATCACCCCCGGCGATTTCCGCAATCCTGGCATCGACAAGACTGCGGATCAGATTCACGGGGATTTCGGTGATGGCAAAGACGATGCCGCTCAGGCTTTGCAGTCCGAGCAGTTTCTTCAATTCCTTGCGAGCGTCGCGGGGGGTGTCGGCTTGGAGGTGGTCATCGAAGACAATCTCGTTGCCACGGCTGGCTATCAGTTTGTAGGTGCGTTTCATGGTTGGCTCAGGGGTTGGTTTCAATGGTCATGGTTTCAAGGGCGCGCTGGACATCGGCGACGCGGAACCTAACGGCCCGGCCGATTTTGATGTGGGGAATGAGTCCGGCTTTTCTCCAGCAGAACAGGTGGCGTTTGCTCACATTCAGCCACTCGCACATCTGCCGTTCGGTGAGCAGTTGCGGGGGCGGGGGTGGCGGGAACCAGGAGGATGAGTTGTGGGTTGCCGTCTCGGTAGCGGCGATGCGGATGGTTGTCTTCATTGTTTGCTGTTTTTGGTTCGTTGTTTGCGTTGGGTGCTCACTTGCGGGGCTTCCGGGTAGCCGGGATGCCGCAGGTGGCGGAGAGCTTGAGGGTGGGCTGTTGGTGGCTGTTGAGATGGCGCCCGAAATTGAGGTTGCTCACCCGCATCCCCTGCCACCGCTGCCAGTCGCCGAAGAGTTCGGTGAAGTCCCGCTCGAAGAACACCCAGCGGCCGGGGAGCCGTTCGAGCACCTCACTTCCGCACAGGTCAACCAGCGAGGCGGCGACGCGGGTGTCGGAGAGCACGCCGTCGGGTCTCCGGTGGCGGGGCATCCGGCGGTAGGTTCCGCACCATTCACTCCACGTGCCGTTGTGGAAGAGGGCGGCGCGGGCGTGGCCGGTCAGGCGGGTGGTGGCGTTGGCCGTGACCGGGAACGGGTGGCAGAGCTTCGGCGTCACCTCCCCCACGCTCGCCCAGCGGAAGTGGATCACGATCTCACCGGATAGGCCGGCGATCAGGGATTCGAGTTCCTCCGGTTCGAGTCCCTTCATCCAGCGGACCAGGTCATCTTCGCGCCACGCCACCCCGGCCCCGTGGGGATTGGCTTTGTGGCAGGCGTCGAGGGTGGTGCGGTCGGGGCGCACGTTCTCAGGGCATACAAGGATCACACACATGGCTTTAGGGGAGGTTAGAGATTGGCGTAGGGGAAGCGGGAATCGAACCGCTGGCACATCCGCTCGGCGGCTTCCCGGTAGGTTTTGAACTCGGTGTGGAGGGGACCGACCAAACCCAGGGCGACGGGGCGCTTGCTGCCGGTCCATCCGAGGTAATCCCAGAGGAAGCGCAGGGCAGTGGCGGCGGATGAGGTGCGTTTCGCCTGCGCCTTGTTCTTCGTGAAGGCACCGAGGCATTCGATTTCGGCGGCGCGGCGGCAGAGGCCCAGCACCGTAGCGAGGTGGTGCATGAGCTTGTGGCGATTGAGCGTGCCGGCGAACACCCGGAATTCGATGACGCCGTGGGTGAAGAGCTTGCGGAGATTGAGCATGCCGCGTCCGCAGCGGTTGGCGGCGTCGGCCTTGCGGTTCGGCTGGGTGGCCCGTTCCATCCGCCTGACCAAGCCGCCCACGCTGTCGTCGAGCACGTGGCTGTAGTGGTTGAGGTGGCGTCCGGTGCCCGTCTGGCCGTAGAGGCTCATGGCGTGCCACC
>JAIPKB010000139.1 GCA_021733795.1 Akkermansiaceae bacterium
CAGATGCAGGGGCCATCGCTTCGTCGTGCGTTTCGTCACGAGTTGACTTTGGTGGCCTTCTCCTGCACACTCGGCGCCGTCAGCCACCGATGCCAGAAACCTTCTATCAAAAAACCACCGCCGAGCCAGCCACACCGTTCGATGTTTCGCTGCGGCCGCCGGTGTTTTCCGAGTTCGTTGGCCAGGAAAAGGTCAAGGAACGGCTGCTGCTGATGCTCGCCGCCGCGAAACAACGCAGTGATGTGCTCGACCATGTGCTCCTGTCCGGTCCTCCCGGGCTCGGCAAAACCACGCTGGCCACGCTGATCGCCCGCGCGGCCGGCAGCCAGCTCCACACCACCTCCGGCCCCCAGATCGAGAAGGCGGGGGATCTGGCCGGCATCCTCACCAATATCCAGAAGGGCGATATTCTGTTTATCGATGAAATCCACCGCCTGCATCCGGCGATTGAGGAGTACCTCTACCCGGCGATGGAGGACTACCGGCTGGACATCATCATCGATTCCGGGCCGTCCGCGCGGTCGATCCAGATCAATTTGCCGCGGTTCACCCTGATAGGGGCCACCACCCGCTCCGGGATGCTCACCGCGCCGCTGAGGTCCCGGTTCGGGCTCATCAACCGGCTCGATTATTACACTCACGACGAACTCGCCCAGATCATCGAACGTTCCGCCGGCTTGCTGGAAATCGGGATTGAACGCGCCGGGGCGCTGGAGATCGCCTCGCGTTCCCGAGGCACCCCGCGGGTGGCCAACGCCCTGCTGCGCTGGGTGCGGGATTTCGCCCAGGTGCGCGGTGGCGGGTTCATTGATGCCAGCACCGCCGATGCCGCGCTGGCGATGATCGAGATCGACTCCCAGGGGCTCGATGAAATGGACAAGCGCCTGTTGGAAGCCCTGATTGTGAAGTTCAATGGCGGACCGGTGGGACTCAACTCGCTCGCCGTGGCGCTGGGCGAGGACGCCGCCACCATCGAGGAGGTGCATGAGCCCTTTTTGATCATGCAGGGGTTCATCCAGCGCACTCCGCGCGGCAGGATCGCCCAGCCATCCGCCTACGAAAAAATCGGTTTTCCGCCTCCCGCGCGACCGGCCGACCCCCAGGGGGCGTTGTTCTAACGATTACCCACCCGGAACTGCCGTGCATCCTTCCGTGACCGCCACCATCGCCCGCTGCCGGGATGTCGGACTCCGGCGCACCAAGGCGCTTGAGGAATTGCTGGGAACCCTGCACGACGCCGCACGGCCGATGACCCTCACCGAGTTGGCCGCCTCCGAACGGCTTTCCAACCTGTGTGACAAGGCGACGGTGTTCCGCTTGCTGCAACGCCTCGCCCAGCACGGGGTGGTCCGGCGGCTGGGCCTGCATGAGCGGGCCGCCTATTTCACCTTGCTGGTCCCCGACCGTCACAACGACTACCTGATCTGCACCGGGTGTGGTTCCATCACCGCGATCAACGCGCCGTGCCCGGTGCATGAGCTGGAGGAACAAATCCGCCGCCAGACCGGCTATCGCAACCTCTATCATGAACTGGAGTTTTTCGGTCTTTGTCCCACCTGTTCGGGAGTTTAGGCTTTTCACCCGGTATCCCGTATCCTAGCATCCCGGGAGCGATGCACTGCCCTTACTGCAACCATCAACTGCGTGCCGATGCTGCGGAATGCCCGAGCTGCCGGCTGACGTTTCCGCGTGCGGGGACCCTGCTGGGGGCCATGCCCATGTTGCATCCGGGGCTGGCGGATTCCCTGGCGCTGATGTCATCCAACGATCATTCGCGGATTCGGAAACGCATCGAGCGGCTCCAGCGCCGGTTTCCCCAGGTGGTGATCCAGGTGGTACTGCATGCGTTTCCGCCATCGCATCCCTTCGGCCTGTATGCGTTTTGGCTTTTCAACGGGGGGATCCTGGCGGGCTATGCCAGGCGTGGTGCCTCCAATCATGCCATTTTGCTGCTGATCGATCCGGATCGAGGTGAGTCGGCACTCATGCCGGGCTATGGCCTGGAGCCCTTTCTTAGGCAGGAAACCCTTGACCATCTGCTGGAACTGGCGTCGCCCGCCTGGGCGGACGGCCGCTGGGCGGAGGGTATCCTCCAGGTGTTGGAGGGGCTGGCGCAGTTGTTGCAAGCCGTGGCCATTCCGCTGTCCGGGCAGGTGGCCGAGCAGGGTGATTTCTAACCGGCGGTCAGCCGAACGCCTGAAGAAACCCCACCTCGAGGGCCAGCGGCTCAAAGGCATTGGTTTCCAGGGTCCGGCGCAGTGCGTCCAGCGCCTCCAGCCGTTGGAGCAGGCGGGATGCATCCTCCTGCTCGGCGATCCGTGCCAGGTCGCCGGCGGACTCGGGGAAATCCAGGCCGCCCGCTCGGATCTTGAGTCTCAGCAAATCCGCCATCCAGGCCATGAGCACATCGAAGCTCCGGTTGCGGGCGTCGAGATATTCCGCCTGGGCTCCCGCTTCGTGAAAGGCTTTCCGTTCCTTGAGCCAGACTCCGTCGGTGGTGTCCCGATAGGCGGCGATTTCGCCCTTTTCCGCAGTGCTGGCGCTGGCCTCGGCGGCCACCCGGTAGCGGTTTAGAAACCCGGAGAAGGCGGCCTTGAGGTGGAGTGCCGCCACCGGCGTGCCGAAGCCCCTCAGCGCGGCGGCGTTGAGCGCCGCCACCAATTCGTCGCCGCTTTCTGCCAGCAGGCTGCGGCCACCCAGCAGGGGAATGCTCAGGCAGCGCGAAAGGATCGTCGGCAGCAGGCGTTGTGGATTGGCCGTCAGCAGCAGCAGCAGGGTGTTTCGCGGTGGTTCCTCCAGCGTTTTGAGGAAGGCGTTGGCCGCCTGATCGTTCATCCGGTCGGCGTCCAGGATCACGCCCACCTTGTAGGACCCAGCCGGAGCCGCCAGGTGCAGGGTGTGCTCCAGGTCCCGGATCACATCCACTCCGAGTTGCCGTGATTTCATCCGCGGGCGCAGCACCCGCACCCAGCCGCTCTCCAGGTCGTCGAGCGCGGGCACCACCTCCACCACCGGCTCGCCGAACAAGTCGATCCCGCCGCCACCACCACCGCCGTTGACCAGTTGAATCAACCGGGCTGCCAGTTCCTGCTTGCCGCAGCCGTTCGCTCCGCTGATCAGCAGCGCGTGGGCCAGCCGTCCGCGGGCGTGCGCCGCCGCAATCAACTCGTATGCCCGTTCCGTCGTGTATGCCATGCCGGGCCACATCCTGCCTAACTCGCTCGGGTAAGCAATTCGAAACCGACAGCCTGCTGAAAAATCCGGGTTTTCGGCTTTTCAGTCGTGCGTTGCGCGGGCAGACTCCCGGGCATGGACCCCACTCTCCAATTCTCGCCCCGCACCACCAAACAGGAAATCGAGCAAGGCACCGCCTTCGCCCCCAAATTTGATGCCGATGGACTCATTCCCGCCCTCGCGATGGACGCCGCCACCCGCGAGCCGCTGATGCTTGCTTACATGAACGAGGAGTCGCTGCGGTTGACGCTCGAGCGGGGTGAGGCGGTCTATTGGTCGCGTTCACGCCAGGAAATCTGGCACAAGGGGGCCACTTCCGGCCACGTCCAGCGGATCGTGGAAATCCGGACGGATTGCGATCAGGACGCCCTCGTGCTGCTGGTCGAGCAGGTGGGCGCGGGTGCCTGTCACACCGGGCGAAACTCGTGTTTTTACCGCACGGTGGTCGCCGCTCCGGCGGGCGGCACGGTCGCTTTGGCCTTCACCAGTACCAACCTCAGTTTTGATCCGGAGGCGGTTTACGGAAAAAAACCACCGAATCCGTGAATTTAGCGGTTGCAATTTCCGCCGCCATCCTCTAGCTCTCCCGCCCCGCGCATCCGTCACTCCTGACGGGCCCCGCACCACTGAACCTATTTCCCGCCAAGGAGGACCCCATGGACATCATCAAGAAAATCGAACAAGAGCAGCTCAAACAGGATCTCGCCGACTTCAATATCGGGGATACCGTCAAAGTCCATACCCGCGTCGTCGAGGGTGGCAAGGAACGCGTGCAGATCTTCGCCGGCCTGGTGATTGCCCGCCGCGGTGCCGGCATCAATTCATCCTTTACCGTGCGGAAAATCTCCTATGGTGAAGGCGTCGAGCGCGTTTTCCCGGTGCATACCCCCCGTATCGCCAAGATCGAGGTGACCAACAAGGGCAAGGTCCGCCGCGCCAAGCTCCACTACCTCCGCAACCGCGTGGGCAAGCGCGCCCTGTTGGTCAAGGCCGCCAAGTGAGTAGGCTTCCTCGCATTGTTTTTGAACGCACCCCGCCAACCGGCGGGGTGTTTTTTTGCGGAGCCTCCGGTGATTTGGCTTCCCGCCGGCCTGGGGGGAGGGCACAGTACCGGCCGTGCGTGTTCCACTACCCATCGCCCTGGCCCTGCTGCTCGCCGTTTCCCTCGGCGGGTGGTTTGCCGGCACCTGGAGGATGGATTTTCTAACTCCGCCATCCGCAGCAAAGCTGGAGATCTCCCGGCAGTTGGCACTGACCACCCTGCCCCGCTCGGAGGTGCAGCTGCCGTCCTCGCCGTCGCGGCCCCAGGCGGTTGACCACCGTCCGCCACAGCGGATCCGGACCCGGCCGCCATCTCCTGCCGAGGTCGCCGACCGCAATCCCAGTCTCGACACATTCACCAATCTGGCCGTCAAGGGGTCCCGTCATCTCATTGAACTGAGCACTTTGGTCGAGGCTTCCGGCGACCGCCAGCGCACGCTCTTGGTCTGGGAGCGGGTGATCGACTCCACCAAGCCCCTGGCCAGCCATCTGACCGCTTCGTTTGCCGCCGTCAAGCGGCTCCGTAAGTCGGTGCCGATGTGGTCGGCCGGGCACCAGCCCATCCCCGTAGTGATTCACGTGCATGTGGAGGACCGGTTGGAAGCGGGTCTTGAACCCGTCCTCGACCAGATCGTCAAGGATCTGATCGAGGCCTCGCATGGGGTGCTTGCCCCCACCACCGAGGCGATCATCATCCCCCGGAAATCCAAGAGCCGCTCCTCGTCCAGAATGCCGGTGACCCTGAGGATGAGTGGCCTGGAGGAGACCTCCTGCTCCACCGGCAACCTCTCTTTCACCGTCAGCAAGACCTCACTCCTTCATCCCGAGATCCTGCGCAACCTGTTCAAGCTCGCCACCAAGCAGCTCGCCACCAATAAATCACGCACTCCGGTCAGTACTCCGCCGAGGAGCGAGCCGCCACTCGATTCCCTCAGCCATCGGATCACCCGGCTCCGCTGGTTTGAGTTGGCAAAGGCGCTCAATCTCCCGCAGGAACCGCCCGCTCCTTGATTTTTCGGAAAACCCGCTAAGATTGGTCCACTTCGGGACGTTATTCTTCCGCCCCTCATCACCGCCCATGCGTCGTTTTCTCATCCTCGGACTCACCACGGTTCTGGCCACGGCCCAGGACCGTTCACCGGTCGAGCCGAAGTCCCTGCCGGCACCGGACCAGGAGATCGCCCCAGTCAGGCCTGCCGTCGCACGCCTCGATGCCACCCGTTATCGGATCGGCGAGCTTGTCCTCGACCAGAAAACCCGCGAAATCCGGTTTCCCGCAGTGGTCAACATGACCGAGGGGCTGCTCGAATACGCCTTGGTCCGCACTCACGGCAAGGTTCACGAGTCGCTCCTTGCCACCGACGTTTCCGCCACCTACATCAATCTTGCCTTCACCCTGCTGCGTTACCAGCCGTCTCCCGAGCTGTATGCCGATGTCAACGAACGAGGCGGCCTCAGCAATCGCTTTCCCGTGGTGTCAGCCTCGGTCAAGGCGGCCGCCCGGATCCAGGTGAAAGTCGAGTGGAACGACCGGGGCAAGATCCGCTGCGTGCCGCTCAACGAGTGGATCCAAAATGCGGCCAAAGGCAGGGCGATGCCGGAGACCCTCTGGGTGTACGGCGGCTCCGTCATCGAGCAGGGGAAGTTCGTGGCCGAAACCACCGGTGACCTCATCGCCATCTTCCTCTCCAACGCCGCGCTCCTCAATTACCCCGGTACCGACAACAACAACGACGACGTCTGGATCCCTTTTCCTAAGAGAGTTCCAGCAGAAGGAACAAAAGTCACCGTCATCTTCGCTCCTAATCCAGGGAAGAAGACGGATGACGGAAGACAGCTGACGGAAGACAGATGACAATAATGCACTCCCCACACGCAACCCTCTCACCAACCGACCTTCAACCTTCAGACTTTTAGACTCTGTTAAAATACCATGAAAACCACTGCCGCCCTCCTCATCCTCACCGGCGTTGTCGTCACTGCCGCGCCGGCTGCGAATCGTTACGTATCCCTCGAACAGGAAATGCGCCAGGCCATCGCCCGTGGCAATGCCTGGCTCAAGGAACAACAAAAGGCCACCGGCCAATGGGACGATGAAGGCCTTCCCGCCTTCACCGCGCTGGCGCTCACCGCCGCTGTCCGCGACCCCAACCGGGCCCCGGGCGCGCCCGTTCCCCCCTATGTGGAAAAAGGGTTTGCCTGGCTGTTGGCCCAACAAAAGGAAGATGGCGGGATCTACAACCGCGGCCTCTCCGTGTACAACACCGCCACCGCACTCACCGCCCTGATGGCTTCCGGCAAGGAGTCCTATGAGCCCGCCGCCGTCAAGGCCCGCCGCCACCTCGTCGGCGCCCAATGGGACATCGGCGAAAAGGGGGAGACTGACAACCCCAACGACGGCGGTGTCGGCTACGGATCCAAGGACGACCACACCGACCTCTCCAATACCTACCTCGCCATCGAGGCACTCGCCATTTCCAAAAAACTCGTGGAGGACGGCAAATACGGCACCCAGCCGGACCTCGATTGGGATGCTGCCATCACCTTCATCTCCCGCTGCCAGAACAACAAGGCCACCAACGACCAGGAGTTCGCCGGCGACGACGGCGGCTTCATCTACACCCCCGGCGAATCGAAAGCCGGCGAGGAGAAGACCGAGGAAGAACGCACCGCCCTCAGGTCCTACGGGTCGATGTCCTACGCCGGCCTGCTGTCCTTCATCTACGCCAAGGTCAGCGCCGATGACCCCCGCGTGACCGCCGTCAAGGAATGGCTCGGCAAGAATTATTCGATCAAGCAAAACCCCGGCATGGGTGCCGAGGGACTCTACTATTACTATCAAACGATGGCCAAGGCGCTGACCGCCGCAGGCGTCGACAAACTCAAGCTCGCAAACGGCGGCGAGGCCGACTGGCGCGACGATCTGGGCCGCAGCCTGCTCACCCGCCAGCGCGAAAACGGCTCCTGGGTCAACGACAACGGCCGTTGGATGGAATCCAATCCCATCCTCGTCACTTCCTACACCGTCCTCGCCCTGGAACAACTCTGCGCCTCCATCCCGAAGCCGGCGGGTGAGGGGGGGAGGTGAAGAAGTGATCAGTGATCAGTGATCAGAAAATAAGGAGCGACGACCTTATTGTCGTCGTGCGCAAGGAACGCCCATGGAGCCGAGAAACGAGACGAAGCAGGGAGGCTAGCAGCACGCGTGACAGGGGCGGAGCCTGATGTTGGAGGGAGTTGATCCGGCGAACCGGGGCCGGTTTTTTGGCATGAGTGACCTGGCCCCAAGCCGGACTGCCAGCAAGAATCGTGTGGATTCTTCTTGACAAGGCGGGCAGGAATGCGAGTCTCGCGAGTGAGAGGACTTTTAATGAATCTGACCCCTTCCCCCGATTTTAGACATGATCCTGCCCGATTGCCACCCCGGTCGGCTCCGGAGGTGCGTTTTTCTGCCGTTTCTGCCTCCTCTTGGGAGGGCGAAGCCCCCTTTTCCCCTCTCTCTCCCTTTTTCCAGCCCGCCGGCCTGTCCATCGGTTCTTCCGGCGGCTTGCACCCCAAGAGCAAGGTCTTGGCCGTATGAAACTGGAACGCCGGCGATTTATTCGGGTTTCGGGGCTGGCCGTGGCGGGCATGGCGGCGGGCGGTGGGTTGGCCAAGGGTGTTGGATTCGTCGTCGGTGGCGGCGGGGACTCGCCCGAGTTGGAGTGGATCCGGGAGCGGGTGGCGTCCTACGCCGGGAGCTTGGTCGTCCGCCGCGACGAGACTGGCGCGGGGGGCAACCTGCACGTCGTGTGCGAGATTGCTGATCTCGAGCGATTCGCGGTGGATGCCCACCGGGTCGTCCCCGAGGGGGCGACCATGTACGCCGATGGCAACCGGTTGAGTTTCGAGCACAACGGTCGCCGGGTTTGCGTTGAGAACGTGCTCAAAGCGTGAGGAGAATATCGTGATGTTAGCTGAACTTACTTTACAGGATTTTGAACCAGTGATCGGCAGTCTCTTTGAGTGCCGGCTGCCGGACGGTGGCGATCAGGTGATCGCCTGCCAACTCCGCGAAGCTACGCCGCTGGGCGAATCCGGCATGGGTGCGGGTTCGCGACGGCCCTTTTCACTGCTCTTTTTCGCTGCCGGCCGGTCGGACCTCGTGCAGCAGATCTTCTCCTTGACCCATCCCCGGCTCCCCGCTCCGCTGGAGGTTTTCCTGGTCCCGGTCGGGAGTGCCGACGGCGGTCTTTTGCTCGAAGGGATCTTCAACTGATCGGCCACCCGAACTTCTTCGCACATGATTTTGTTTCCCCATTCCCGGTTTCTGGCAGTCTTGATGTTGGCCTTCATCGCATCCGTTGGTTTCGCCGCCAGAGGGGTTGCGGAGCCCGCTCTCGGCGCGGAGAAGGAGGATCAGCTCGCCGATGCGAACTCGGACGGCAAGGCAAACCCCGGTGAGACGGTCAAGTACACCGTTCGGGTGGCCAGCAGTGGCGGCGACGCCACCAAGCTCTCGATCAAGGACGTGCTCGACGGTCGGACCGCGCTCAATGGCAAGGTGAAATCGAAGCCGCTGGCATTGCCGGACGCGTTCAGCACGCTCGGCAACCTCCGGATCCAGATCTCGGTGGCGAGCGGCCTGCTGGCCAACGACGTGGATGCCGAGAATATCATCAGCGTTGACGGTGCCCGGCAATTCCCCGGGCGGATCGCGAATTTCGGGCTCACGGCAAAGGCCGAGACCAAGGCGACCGCCGGCGGTGGCTCGGTGATGATCATGGCCACCGGAGCGTTTACCTACGAGCCACCGGCCGGGTTCACCGGTGCTGACACCTTCACCTACACCCTGGTGGACTCCGACCTGAACGCCGACAGCGCAACGGCGACCATTTCGGTCAACGGTCCGATGACTTGGTTTGTGGATGCCGCGGCGGCCCCGGGGGGCAATGGTTCCCAGGCCGCCCCGTATGATTCGCTGGTCGCTTACAACGTCGGCAACAACGGCGGGGTCGGCGACCCGGGCGATGGGGACCTGATCTTCATCGCCTCGGCGGCCTCTCCGTATGACGGCGGGATCCAGCTTCGCCCTGGCCAGAGACTGATCGGCCAGGGGGCAAGCCTGGCGGACTTCCTGATGGTGCCCGCCGGGGTGACCCTGCCGGGTGCCGGCGCTCCGCCAACGATCCGCAACACCACCGCGGCAATCGACGGCCGGGGGATTCAACTGGCGACCAACAACAGGCTGTCCGGCCTGAACCTCGGCGACACGCCCGGCGGGCCGGGGATCTTTGGCGACTCCTTCGGCACCTTGACGGTCGATTCCTCGGTGTCGATCGGCGGCACCGGCACCGCACTCGACCTGACGAACGGCAACTGCGCGGCCGCGTTCTCCTCAATCACCGTGCTCAACGGCGGGACCCGCATCGGGGTGACGGTCGTCGGCGCCACCGGTACCCTGGATCTCGGTGCCTGCAACATCACCACCACCAGCGGCAGGGGACTATGGCTGCAAGGCAGCGCCACCTTCAACTGCTCCTCGGGTGCCATCACCACCACCAGCGGCACCCCGGTCCAGGTCAACAACGCCAACCTCGGCATGACCCTGACCAGCGTCTCGTGCAATGGCGCGGGGGTCGGGATCGCCCTCGAGACCACCACCGGCAGCTTCACGGTAACCGGCGATGGGGCCAGCGGCGTGCGGGGCGGCAACGGCTCCGGCGGCATCCTCCAGAATACCACCGGCGACGCGATCATGCTGAACAACGCCACCGGCGTCAGCCTCAAGCACATGACGATCGGCGACCCAACCGCAGCTCCATTCGACGCCCCGGATTCCACCGCCAACATCGCCGGTGACGGGATTCAGGCGACCGACGTCGACGGACTGACCCTCGACCAGTGCATGATCGCCCGCACCGGCGACCACGGGGTCAACGGCACCCGCGTGAGCGATCTCAGGGCGACCAACTGCCTGGTGCTCAACGCCGGCAACGCGCAGGAGGAGCACGGGTTCCGGCTGCGTGAACTGGCAGGCGACAACTTCGTCCGTGACAGCCTGTTCGACGCCTTCAACGAGACCGGCATCGAGCTGGTCAACACCGGCGGCACGGCCGACCTGACGATCGACGACACCACCTTCCAGGACAACCAGACGACCGTCGGCAACGCCGGCGAGGAGGCGATCCTGCTGATCGCGCAGGGCAGCGCACAGATCGTCGCCCTGGTCAGCGGTTCCACCTTCGACTCGCTCGCCCACGAGGCGATCCAGGCGATCTCGGAAGGGGCAGCGTCGGACATCCAGTTGACGGTGGACAACAGCAGCTTCCTGGAGGGCGACGCCGGCGACGGAGTGATTATCTTCAACCCGGACGGCGGCGGCTCCGGCAATATCACGGTCAACAACAACTACTTCGATGATGCCGACCCCTACGGCCCGTTCGCGGTGCTGCTCAAGAACGACAGCCCCGGTGCCCTCCAGGCCACGGTCACCAACAACACGGTGCACAGGCACGCGCTGCTCTACCTCAACCACGACGACCTCGGCAGCGGCGGCCCGGCCAACGGCACCACCACGGTGCGGGTGGAGAAAAACACCGTCACCGATGCCAGCGGCATCCCGATCGACGTGATCGCCAGCGAGAACCCGGCCACCGGCGGCAATCCCGACTTCCAGCTCACGCTGCTCAACAACAACGTCGGCGCGCCGCCGCCGGGCCAGTTCGCGTTCGCTCCCGGCATCCGGATCACGATTTCCGACCAGACCCGCGCCCGGATGAAGATCGAGGGCAACACCGCCCAGGGTGAGGACGTGTTCGGCAGCGGACCGGCAGAGTCCGGGATCCGGATCGACCAACTCGACACCGCGACGGTGGGCATCCATGGCCTGGTCGGCGACCCCTCGAGCTACCTCGACGGCTTGAACACCAGCGACTTGTCGGTCAAGGCCTTCGGTACCTTCATCGCCACCCCGGGCGCGGTTGCGCTGCCGCCCGCCACCACCCTGCCGACCCCCTGACCGCCTGCCACCCGTTTTCACCCCCTCGAAACCATGTCCGAGCCATTCCTCTCCGAGATCAGCATCTTTGGATTCAACTTCGCCCCGCGCGGGTTCGCGCAGTGCGACGGCCAGCTCCTGCCAATCAACCAGAACCAGGCGCTGTTTTCCCTGCTCGGCACCACCTTCGGCGGCGACGGGCGGACCACCTTCGCGCTGCCCGACCTTCGCGGCCGCGTGCCGCTGCACTTCGACGGCACGTTCCGCCTGGGTGACAAGGGCGGGGAGGAACGCCATACGGTCACCACCGCCGAGATGACGGCGCACACCCATGAACTGAAGGCGGCCGGCTCCCCGGCGACCGACCAGCGCAACGCCGGGCCCGACGGCGGCTCGGTGTTGGCGGAGGCGAACTTCTCACTCTACCGCGACGGGGCCGGCAACAGCAGCATCCAGGGGGTCTCCAACGCCGGCGGCGGGCAGGCGCACGAGAACATGCAGCCTTACACCGTGGTCAACTTCTGCATCGCCCTGCAGGGACTCTTCCCAAGCCGCAACTAATTACCACCATGTCGGAACCATTCATCGGAGAAATCAGGATGTTCGCGGGCACCTTCGCGCCGCGGGGCCATGCCCTGTGCGACGGCCAGTTGCTGGCGATCTCGCAGAACGACGCGCTGTTCTCGTTGTTCGGCACCATCTACGGCGGCGACGGGCGCACCACCTTCGGGCTGCCCGACCTGCGCGGCCGGCTGCCGTTGCACTTGGGGGCCGCTCCGGGGCTGAGCGCCCGCCCGATCGGCCAGAAGAGCGGCACCGAGCAGGTGACACTCACCACCGCCCAGCTCCCGGCCCACACCCACGCGCTGCCGGCCGACACCCGGGCCGCGGCCGACGGCAGCCCGGGCGGCGCGGCTCCGGCCCAGTCGACGGTGGCGGCCTACCTGTCCAGCCCGCCCCCCACCTCGACCAAGCCGTTGGCGGCCGGCAGCATCACCAACGTCGGCGGCAGCCAGCCGCACGACAACATGATGCCCTACCAGTGCATCACCTTCATCGTCGCGCTCACCGGCATCTATCCGTCCCGCTCCTGACCCAACACCATGTCCGATCCATTCATCGCAGAAATCCGGATCTTCGGCTGCAACTTCGCCCCGCGAAGCTGGGCGTTCTGCAACGGCCCGTTGCTACAGATTGCCCAGAACACCGCCCTGTTCTCGCTGGTCGGCACCACCTACGGTGGCGACGGCCGCACCACCTTCGGTCTGCCGAACCTGCAGGGACGCGCGCCGATGCACCCGGGCAACGGTCCGGGGCTCAGCAACCGCCGCTTGGGGGAGACCGGCGGGACGAACACCGAGACGCTCACGGCGGCCCAGATGCCGAATCACAATCACCAGCTCACCACCACCCTGGCCGGGGCCAACGACGACGACCCGAAGCCGGCCGCCTACATGGCCGGCGGCCCGACCGCCGCCGCCAAGGCCTACGCCCCGGCGGGCACTGCGCTCGACTCGACTCTGTCGCCGCTGCCCAGCCAGGGCGGTGGCCAGTCGCACAACAACCTGCAGCCGTACCTCGCGCTGAACTTCTGCATCGCGCTGGTCGGCACCTACCCCTCGCGCTCCTGAGTCCATGCCCGAAGTCCTCGACATCGCCCTGCGGCCGATCACCGACGCCGACCTGCCGTTTCTCGGTCGGCTCTACGCCGGCACCCGGCAGCAGGAGTTGGCGGTTACCGGCTGGCCGCAGCAGCAGATCGACGCCTTCCTCGCGCAGCAGTTCGCGGCCCAGCACAAGTATTACTCCGAGAACTACCACGCCGCCTCCTTCGACCTGATCCTCGACCCGGAATCCGGCGAGCCGGTCGGCCGGCTCTACCTCGACCGCCGCGATGGGGAGATCCGCATCGTCGACATCGCGTTGCTGCCCGAATGGCGTGGCCGCGGGATCGGCGGTGGGATCCTGCGCGGGATCCTGTCCGAGGCCGGGGCGGCGGGCAAATCCGTCAGCATCCACGTCGAGGCGAACAATCCAGCGATGAGCCTCTACCTGCGGCTCGGCTTTCACCACGTCGCCGACAACGGCATCTATCACCTGATGGAATGGTCCGCCCCCGAATGACGATTCAAACTCCCCGTCTACCCATGATCCGCTCATTAATCACCTCCCTCGTCGTCACCGTGTCGCTCGCAGTGCCCCTGCACGCGGCTGGCGAAACAATCACGCTCGACCTGCCGAACCTGCCTGAAGGCAAGAAGCTGACCCTCGAGTACGATACCACCGTTCAGGCGCTGGGCGGCGACACCAGCGACCTGAGCACCAAGGCGACGATCACCGCCGACGGTGGCATCCTGGTGGAAACCGACGATCCGGGCAGTGCTGCCATGCCGCCCGACGATCCGACCCTCACCCCGGTTTTCGATGACACGCCACCGGCCGGAGTCGATGAGATCGAGGTGCTCGCCGGGGGCAACATCCGGATCGGCTTTGATGCCACGCCAGGGGCTGGGTACCGGATCGAATACAGTCACGATCTGATGACCTGGGAGCCGGTGGTGCCGATCATCATCGCGACCGGCAACCGGGTGCAGTGGACCGATCAAGGTCCGCCGGCTACCGTCAGTCACCCGTCCACCGTGTTGAAGCGCTTCTATCGGGTGGCCTCAGTGATGGTTCCGGGAGGAGGGGACGGCAAGCCGGGTGCCAGCCCTGCTCTGCCGCCCTGAGAAGGTTTGGGCCGCCGGGGCGTTCACGGGCGGGGCATTCATTTGACGTCTGTGGGCAGGGCGGGCATGCCACCCTCTGGAAGGGGCTCAGTTCATGCACGGAACATCAACTGAAGCCTTCAATCATAAGGGGCGACGACCGTACTGTCGTCGTGCGCAAGGAACGCCCATGGACACAAACGAGGCCAGATGCCCCGCCGCCACCTCTCCTTACCTTCCAACCCGCACCTTCAAATCCCGCGCACTCCGAATCAGAACTCAATTTTCAGTGGTGAATCATGGATTGGATGGCGCAAGATGAATTGCGTTCCGTCAAACGGCCGGGGGAGGCGACGGAGCGCTGGCTTCAGCCGGCGTGTCTGGTCGGAGCCGCCGGAACTCACCGCTTTCACTCGCCGGCTGAAGCCAGCTCCATAAGGACGGAACTTCCAGCAATTCAATCTGCGCTACCCCAGGTCCATTCTGGGGTCAAAATTGAGTTCTGCTGCCATGCCTTGAAAATCCTAGAGCCCGGAGCAAAACCCGAGTCTGATAGCGGCGAGTGTGGTAGTGAAAAGCCTGCAAAAATCACTACCACATTGATCATGTTTCCCTACGTCATTCCTAAGGTCTGGGTAAATTCTTCCGATCTCAATTCTGAAATCTCATCCTACATCAATTCCGCCCCCAACACCTACCCGAACCACCCGCACCGGAACCTCCGGCCCCCGAGCCGCCCCCGGCCACCCCGCCCGACCCCGGCACTCCGCCAGCGCCGGCTGGCGGAGGCCCAGCCAAACCGGTCGGACCGGAAAACTTTCCCGTGGATTCTTCTTGCGGATGCGGCGGGGTGGTGCTAGATGTCCCGCAAGCCATGCAGGAGCCCCCTTGCCGCCCCAGTCCGTTGCCCCGGACGGTCCCGAGACCGTCCGACAGGGATGGATATTCCCCGGTTTCGGATCCCGAAAATCGACCAAACCCGGCCGTCCAGCCCGTCTTCCGGTCAGGCTGCGAAAGCAGGCATGCCCATACTCCATCATCACAGGATATGGATGAAGTAATGGCAAAAATGATGGGTGTAGCTTATTACGGGTATCGCTGGTATGACCCGCTCACGGGCAGATGGCCATCCAGGGATCCCATTGGGGAACGAGGAGGATTGAACCTTTATGGGTTCGTGGGGAATGATGCGGTGGATCGATGGGATCGGCTTGGATTGTCGGAGATTCCGTGGTCACCATTCGGAACGGGAGGTCCATATATCCCTGGACACGTGACCGATGTTCCTGCACCTGAGCCAACAACGGAACCTTCAATTTCTGAGCACATTCCACCATATGCCGTAATAGGCAACCAAACGGATTGGTTCTCGAAGAGATTTCCCGGCTTGAATGAAGCTGCGAAGAAAAGGTTTCGCAATCACGTCAATCTGGAAATGAGAAGACAGATCTGCTCGGGGAGTAAATCGTCTGCCAACCTGGAGGGCTACGTCGTCTTGTCAGTCTATCCCCGCAACTGGACGGCCCCATGGGCCACAGATGGCATGGAGGATCCCAACAGCTCGCATGTATTGGATGACACATCTGGAGACCGGCCTCAAAGCATAGTGGATGGAGCGGCTCGACTTGGTAAGTTCTGGTACCGAGTTGCTCCCCAAAAGGTGAACGTAGAAACCGGGACGAAATACTGTGATCCAACCAGTTCCAGATGTTGCCAAGGGTATCACTACCTTGCAAGGATGGAAGTTCGAGATTCTCCAGGCCCCTACAGGGGGATAGGAAACACCACACGAGCGGCATTTGTGGTTGGTGGAACCTTCTCATGTTGCAAGGCAAGAAGCCGGTGCGTCCCAGATCCGGTTGACAGTTTTATCGCGCTTCAATATGAGTAAACCAATTTCAATACGGCTGCTGAGATCGCTGTCGCTGGCGTGTTGCCTGTGTTCGCTTTTCGTGCTTGCTTGTACGTTCATCAGGCCTCTACCCCTGGACGCCGTGGTTGAGGCAAGAGCGATAGCCGAGTCAGCGCTTTCGAGTTTGCTCAAGGCCGAGACAAACTGTCGGTTGGCTTCCCTGAGGCAGGTGGGGGGGCTACAGGAAATTGAGCTTGAAGCCACTCTCGCTTACATCTCTCGCACCAAGTCAGCTTTGGTGACGTCAAATAGGATATATGGTGCTGCACTGCCAAAATATCCAAATAGCCTCCTGGTATCCTCCGTTTTACTGAATATTTCGCTGCTATTGTGGTGGATGCTGGTGCGAGTCAGGAGCCGGG
>JAIPKB010000140.1 GCA_021733795.1 Akkermansiaceae bacterium
AGAATGAGCGCGCTCCGGAGCGCCGACATGCTGTCGGCTATGTGAGGCCGACATGCTGTCGGCCGGGTGTGACGGGAATCCCTCCGGGCAGCGCCGCCTGCCGGACAGCACTGCGCCGGACAGCACTGCGCCGGACAGAATGTCCGCCTGACTCAGCGCTCAGAATGGGCGCGCTCCGGAGCGCCGACATGCTGTCGGCTATGTGAGGCCGACAGACCGACATTCTGTCGGTCAGGAGGAGAAAGCGACCTCCAGAAAAAACGCCCTCCTTTGAAATATTTCCTTGGCGAGTTCGGGAAATCCGTGAAGACTGTTCATATGAACTTTCTCAATCCGCATTCTCAAATCTCCAAACACGGGGAGGAACTACCGCACTGGCAGCAGGGCTCCGCGATCCAGTTTGTGACTTTTCGCCTCGGCGATGCCCTGCCTCTGTCGTTGATCCGCGAATGGAGGTCGGAACGCACGCAGTGGATGGCGGAAAATCCGCAACCGTGGTCGGCCGAAATCCAGGCCGAATACCACCGTCGCTTCACCGCGAGAATCGAACATTGGCTCGATCAGGGACTCGGCTGTTGCCATTTCGCCGACCCCGAGGCACGCCGGGTGCTCGCGGATTCTTTGATGCGATTCGAGGGTGAGCGGGTCCGCCACCAGGCATGGGTGATCATGCCGAACCATGTACACCTGCTATTCAGCCCACTGGTGGAAATGGGAAAACTGATTCAATCGTGGAAAGGCCATACCGCCCGGCTGCTTGGCAAAGGGCCGATCTGGCAGCCGGACTACCGGGACACGTTGATCCGTGATCGGGATCATTTTGTGAATGTGCTTCGATATATCAGGAGAAATCCAATTAAGGCGAAATTGAGCGAAGGAAGGTTCACCCTTTGGGAGCGGAGCGGGGACCATCCATCCGCTCCGTGAGACGGACCTCGGACCGCATGTCCGCCTGACTCAGCGTTCAGAATGAAAGCACGGAGCGCCGACATCCTGTCGGCTATGTGAGGCCGACATGCTGTCGGACGAGAGGGGGGGGCGTCGCAAAATGCCGGACAGACGGTCCGGGGCGAGCCGCCCCGGAGACGGCCTGGCGCGAGCCGCGCCAGCCACGGGAACACCTGCCGGACAGAATGTCCGCCTGACTCAGCGCTCAGAATGAGCGCGCTCCGGAGGCTCATCGCCACCGCCGGTTTACCATTGCCAAACCGCTGGCTCCGGGCCATGCTACCGACCCCACCCCGCCATGCCAATGAACATCCCGCCATTCATCCTGCTACCCGCCATGCTCGGGCTCCTTGCCGCCCAGACTCCGGATTGGGAAAACCCCGCCGTGTTCCGCCTCAACAAGGAGGCACCCCGTGCGACCTCGATGCCCTTCCCTAACAAGAAGGTGGCGGCCGGATCGCGGCTGGAATCGCCCTGGTGCACGCTGCTCAACGGCAAGTGGAAATTCCACCACACCGGCAATCCAGCCGACCGCCCCGCCGGGTTCGAAAACCCGGCATTCAATGACAGCAGCTGGACGGAAATCCCGGTGCCGGCCAACTGGCAGCTCCATGGTTATGGCGCACCGGGTTACACCAACATCACCTATCCATTTGCCAAGAATCCGCCCGGGGTGATGGGCACACCGCCCGCAGCCTACACCAATTTCCCGGTTGCAAACCGCAACCAGGTGGGTTCCTACCGCCACCAGTTCACCCTGCCTGATACTTGGCAGGGCCGCCACACGTTCATCGTTTTCGGCGGGGTGGACTCTGCCTTCTACCTCTGGCTCAATGGCAAAAAGGTCGGCTACTCGCAGGACTCCCGCACCCCGGCGGAGTTCGATCTAACCAACTATTTGAAACCCGGCGAAAACATTCTCGCCGCCGAGGTTTATCAATATTCCGACGGCTCCTATTTGGAGGATCAGGACATGTTCCGCCTCTCCGGCATATTCCGCGATGTTTATCTGTGGTCCGCCGCGGATCTGGACCTGCGGGACTTCCACCTCAAGGCCGGACTGGCCGATGACTACCGCACCGGCACCCTCGAACTCAGCGCGAATCTCGCCAACCGTGGTGCCGATCCCGGAAAGTGCCGGCTCACCCTCACCCTCACCGCACCGGATGGCAAGGTCATCGCCACTCCGGTCGTCATGTCGGAGATTCCCGCCAAGGGCGAGACCACCGCCTCGATCCGGATGGACGCCATCAGCGACGTGAAATCCTGGTCGGCCGAGGTTCCCACACTATATACCTATCACCTCGTCCTGGCCGATGCCGTGGGCCGCGAAATCGCCTACTACCAGGGCAAGACCGGTTTCCGCCGGGATGAAATCAAGGACGGCCAGTTTCTCCACAACGGTCAGCCGATCCTGATCAAGGGGGTGAACCGCCACGACCACAACCCCCGCACCGGCCACTACGTCACCACCAACGACCTGCGCGCCGACCTGCTGCAGATGAAACGCACCAACATCAACGCGGTCCGCACCTCCCACTACCCTAACGATCCGGCCTTCCTCGAACTGTGCGATGAACTCGGCCTCTACGTCGTTGCCGAAGCCAACATCGAGTCCCACGGCATGGGCTACGGCCCGGAATCGCTCGCTAAAAATCCAGCCTGGTTCGAGGCTCATCTCGACCGGATCAAGAACCTGGTGGAACGCGACAAGAACCATCCCAGCGTCATCATGTGGTCGATGGGCAACGAGGCCGGAGACGGTGAGAACTTTGTCAAATGTTCCGCTTGGATTCACCAGCGCGACCCCTCCCGCCCGGTCCACTACGAGCAGGCCGGCAACGCGGACCACGCCGATCTCTTCACCCCCATGTATGCCACCATCGACGGTTGCGAAAATTACTGCCGCAATGAGGAAAAGAAACCGTTGGCCGGGCAACGGCCGCTCATCGAGTGTGAATACAGCCACGCCATGGGCAATTCCTCTGGCAACCTGGCCGACTACTGGCGGCTTTTCCGCAAGGAACGTCTGCTTCAGGGCGGCTTCATCTGGGATTGGAAGGACCAGGCGCTCCTTCATCTCAAACACCAGCCGACCGACGTCGAGGACCGCTCTGCCCACAAAATCCCGGTGAGATTGTTAGGATCGCTGGACCCGGCCGAAGGCCTCTTCGGCGGATCCGCGGTGGTGGAGCAATCCGCCAAGCTCGACCTGACCGGACCGCTCACCTTGGTCGCGGAGGCGCGCTTCAACCAGACCGGCGGCGGCACCGGTGGCCAGCCGCTCATCAGCAAGGGGGACACCGCCTACTCGCTCAAGCTCACCGAACAAGGGGAACTGGAGTTCTTCATCCACTCCGCCGGTACCTGGCAAAACGTTCGTGCCAAGCTCCCCGGCGATGCCTCAACCGTCTTCCACACCTACACCGGCACCTATGACGGGGCCAACCTGACTTTATATATTGACGGCAAATCCGCGGCGTCCAAGCCGTGTGCCGGCAAGGTATCGAGAAACGCCTTTGCGCTGGCTGTCGGGATCGACACCGAGGAGACCGGCCGCCGCCTCAATGGCTCGGTCCGCCGGGTTGCCGTTTTCCCGCGCGCGCTTGGCGCGGCGGAACTTGGCAGCGCCCTGACCGCCGCCGATCCGCTGATGTTGTTGGACTTCGCCAAAGACGCGGAGAAACCCAAAACCCAGCGGTTTCTGGCGTATGGCGGCGATTTCAACGAGCGTCCCCAGGATGGGTCGTTCTGCTGCAACGGCATTGTTTCCGCCACCCTCCAGCCTTCGCCGCAGTACGAGGAGATCAGGAAAGCCTATCAAAACATCCACACCAGCGCGGTGGACGTCACCAGTCCCAATCTGAAGATCCGCGTTTACAACGAACAGTTTTTCAGCAAGCTCAAGCCGTTCACCGGTTCGTGGAAACTGCTCAAGAACGGGATTGCCGTGGCGGAGGGCAAGTTGGCGCTGCCCGACCTCGGTCCCGCCCGGAGTGGGGATTTAACGGTGCCGACCCAGCACACGCCCGATCCCGCCGGCGAGTACTATTTCCGTGTTCGCTACGATCTAACTGAGGCGACCGCCTGGAGCCCGGCCGGGATGCCGATCGCCTGGGATGAAATCCCGCTGCCCTGGGGCAAGCGCCAGCCGCCGGTGGCCGCCGCCGCGAAGCCGCCTGCCTCCCTCGCCGAGGGATCTGCGGCGATCACGCTCAAGGCCGCCGATCTAACGGTGGTGCTCGACAAAGCCCGCGGCCTCATCACCTCCCTCCGCCGCAAGGATCAGGAATGGCTGGTCTCGCCGCTCCAGCTCAATTTCTGGCGCCCGCCCACCAACAACGATGAGGGGGCCCAGCTCCAACACAAGCTCAAGATCTGGCAATACGCCGGTCAGCGCGCCACCGCCACCAAGGTGACCGCCGCCATGGACGGGACCACCGCCACGGTCACCGCCGAATTGGCGATTCCGGCCAATGGGAGCACCGCCACCATCCGCTACCGCCTCACCGGCGCGGGCCAGCTTTCGGTTGCCACCGTGTTCACTCCGGGCAAGGGGCTGCCGGACCTGCCGCGGATCGGTTATCAATGCGCTATTCCTACTACGGTCCCGGTTTGCAAATGGTATGGCCGCGGCCCCCATGAGAACTATGTGGATCGTAACACCGGGGCCTGGACCACCATCCATGAGATGATCGTGCCGGCCATGTTCCACCGCTACACCGATCCGCAGGAATCCGGCAATCGCACTGATATCCGCTGGCTCACCCTGGCGGCCCCGAACGGAGGTTCCACCCTGCGCGTGGACGCCACCGGCGACCACTTGTTGGAAGCCGGATTCTATCCATGTTCAGCGGCCGACATCACCCTGGTCATGCATCCCGGCGAGCTGCCGAAACGGGATTTCCACACCTTCAACCTCGATCACCGGCAGGCCGGCCTTGGCGGCACCAATTCCTGGGGCGCGCTCGCCCTGCCGCAATACCGGATCCCCGCGGACCGGACCTATCAGTGGTCGTTCCAGCTCTCCTTCGCCGATACGCCGCCGCCGCCGCGCAGCGCTCCCCTGCGCCGCCTGCCCGGTGCGCAACCCCGCCCCGGCATCCCACCTCCGCCCGGGGTTCGTCGGTTCCCGCCCACTCCGGTTCCCGGGGTGCCCAAACCTCCTCCGGCCCCGTCGATACGGCAGTGACGGGAGTGGCCCACTCCATCGTGGCACCCGTGCCGGTTAGCAAGGAGCCCACATTCGCCCAGGTCGCCAGATCCGTAGATTCCTGCACCTGGTATTGGACATTGGTCTCCATCGCCATGTCACTATACGCAAGATGAAGCGCAACATGGCCCGAAGGAGCCACCTTATGCGACTTAATCATGAACTCCCCGGCAGGCAGTCCCAAGCTGGTGCCATTGAGCGTGTATTCCCATTCGAGTGAGACGCCTGCCTCGGCCAGAGTAGCCGCGAGGGCGAAGGCAAGAATGCAGCGGCGGATCGTTTGCATAATTGCAATATTGGTTAGTTGGCGAGACAGCGGCATGGCTGGACGGCCCAACCGTGGGCCGCCTGAATCTAGTTGAAATCAATCTATGTCAAGCGCTGGCGCGCGTCAAGATAATAACGGCCAGAGGATAGCGGACATTCAAGAGAACTTCTCAAGCCAACCATTTCCCGAGAAAAGCGGAGTGTTGCCTTATCGTTTCCTGATCACTGATCTCCCTCGCCCTGTCACTTCGCCTTTGCTGGCGCGAAGAGCCGGATTGAGGAAATCGGGGGGCCTTCGGCGGCGTCGAGGACGTGGAGCCGGCCATGGTCAGTTCGACGATGGTAGCGATCGGCGGCCAGGCGTTGGCGGGGAGCGTGAGGGTGCCGTCCGCCACGATGAACGGGACCGGGTCGCCATGCAGCAGGCGGGCGGCAGCGATCGCGGCGGGGCGAGCCTTGAGGGTGAGGAGGCCGTCGCTGGGGCGGAGCAAATAAAGGGGGTGGAATCAGTCGAGGTGATAGACTTCGGCGGCATCCGACCAGATTTTACCGGCCTTGCGGGCATCCGCCAACGGTGCCTGGCAGGGGTCGGTTTCCTTCCACCAGCGGCGGGTTTCCGCGTCGGTACCCATCATTTTCATATCGGCGTCAAAGTTGTCGCCGGTGTATTCGAGATAGGAAAACAGGTAGGTTTTACCATTGATTTCGCGTTCGTAGATCGAGTAGTTGCGGATATGGGCCTTTTTGATCATGGCATTGACCGCGGGCCAGGGTTTGGCGTGGAGTTCCCGGTAATAGGCGGCTTTTTCCGGCTTGAGCCCGGTGACCCAGGCGTAGCGGGTGACATGGGTGGGAGCGCAGGCGGAAGCGAACGCCGCGACCCAAACAACCGTGATGAGGTTTCTCATGCACCCGGATACGCCAAGGTACGGGAAAGGTTTTCACCCTTCAGCCGACGTTCGGCTTCCAGCCAATCGCTGTGATGATCGCCGGGAGCGCCGATTGCGGTGCGGTTGCGATAGTTGAGGTAGGCCTCGCGGGCGATGTCGTTGTGGGAGAGGGGGCTGACGGGCTGCTTCGCGGCGGTTTTTTTGACCGGGGCATTCTTCGCTGGAGCTTGCTTGGCTGCGGTTTTCGTGGCTGCGGTTTTCGTGGCTGCGGTCTTCGTGGCTGCGGTTTTCTTGGCTGCGGTTTTGGTGGTTGCGGTCTTCTTGGCCGATGCCTTCTTGGCTGCGGTTTTCGTGGCCGATGCCTTCGTGGCTACGGTTTTCGTGGCTGCGGCCTTCTTGGTCGGAGTTGCGGTGGTCTTGGATGCTGGAGTCGATTTCTTGGCTGCCATGGTGGTGGTAATAGGTAGATGGTGGGCGTTCGTGACACCTGCGCCGTCATAATTGCGCGCCGAAGTGATTGCCAGAATAAAAATCGCGCGTATAATTGCGCCGTGGCCAACGGTTATTCATGGAGTGACGCGCGAGACGGGGGAACCTACCGGTTGCCTGGTCCGGAGCATCTTGGCTGGTGGGCGGCGGTGGCCATGTTGTTTTCGGTGTTGCTGCATGTGTTGGTCTTCCTGGTTTTGGACTACATGAGGATCGGGCTGGGATTTTCCGAGATGAAGGAAATGACCACCGCGCCAATGACCGTGAAACAGGTGGAGGTGGAGATGCGACCCGAAGATCCCATCGCCCCGGAGGATGTGGTGGTGCCACCCAATGACGCGGCCGCCCTGCTGGAGGAAATCGACCTCTTGGCCAAACTGCCGGTCGATCAGGAAATCGATATCAGACCGGATGTGCTCGCCCCCGAGTATGCCCTCCGCATGACCAACCCGGCGCGGGAAGGAGAACCCCTGGAAGTGGCACCGGATCTGTCGGCCGGTTTCGACATCGAGGCGGACTTGCCGGACCTCGGACGGATGGAGGAAAAACTCCCGCCCGCCGCCGACGGCCAGATCACCGTGGACCCCGGAGCGGTCCAGGTGGATGACGTGGATTTGAAAAAATTCACCGACGAGATGGTGAAACAGGGAGCCAATGGCAAAGTGCGTGAAGGGGCGTTGGATGGTGTGACCTCGCTGGACGACCTGATCGGCCTGCCGGCCAATGTGCTGGTCAGCAAGAAAACCATGCTGCCCAGCGACCTGCTGTTCGAGTTCAACAGCGCCGAACTCAGGGAAAGCGCCAAGGTGGGCCTGATGAAACTGGGGCTGTTGATCGACCGCAACCCCGGGCTGTATTGCTGGGTGGAGGGCCACACCGACCTAGTCGGCACCGATGAGGCCAACCTCGACCTCTCACGGCGACGGGCGGCGGCTGTTCGAGAATACCTGGTCGAGTCGCTGCGGATGGAACCCAGCAAGATTCTCACCCGCGGCAAGGGCAAGTTCGAGCCGCTGGTGCCCGGCGGCACCGTGGATGAACAGGCGTTGAACCGCCGGGTGGAGATCCGGATGCGCAAGGAACCGCCGCCGCCCGAGCCCGTGCGAGTCGTGCCCAAGGCCGTGCCGGCCCCGGCCCCGGTGGTCACCCCGCCGCCCCCGCGCGCGGCGCCGGTCCCACCGCCGCGGGCACTGCCGGTGGAAGATCCGCCGGCCCCCCCGCCGCGGGCGGTACCGGTGCAGGAAGTCCCCCGGGCGGAGCCGGTGGACCCTGACGATCTGATCGAGTCCCCGCCGATGATCATCCCCCGGGCAGAGCCGCTCGACGAGTGAGCCGGGCCGCCATCCTCTCTCCCGCATGACCCCGCTGGCCAAAAACCTGCTCATCCTCGCCTCAGCCGGATCGGGAAAAACATTCCAGCTCGGCAACCGGGTGATCGGCTTGGTCGCAGGCGGGATCGCCCCGGAGCAGATCGTCGCCCTCACATTCACCCGCAAGGCGGCCGGCGAGTTCGCCGATGCGGTGCTCTCCAAGCTGGCCCGCGCGGCCGCTGATCCGACCACCGCCGCCACCCTCCGCCGGGACCTGAGCCTGCCGGAGGCGGATTTCAGCGAGGCCCTGGAACGCGTGGTCCGTGCCCTGCCGCGCCTCGTGCTCGGCACCATGGACGGGTTTTTCTCAAAAGTCGTCCGGGGGTTCCAATACGAACTCGGCATCACCGGTGGCAGGTTTGAGCTGCTGGAAGGCCCGCAACTGGCGGCGGCCCGCGACGGCTTGCTCGAGTCAATCCTCGGCGAACGGCTGGAACACGCCGGCGACGACGGGTTCTTCCACGCCTTCCGCCGCGCCATGGTCGGCCGCGAGGAACAAAAAGTGGCCGATGGCCTGCGCGGGTTCGTGGACCAGTGGCAGAGCGTGTTCCGGGAACGGGCGGACGCCGACTGGGGCCCTCCGCAGTTGGCGGGCGTGCCGCATACCGCCTGGGAGGAACGGCGGCACGGGTTGTTGGATCAGGTGCGGGCCGGATCGGAATTGATCGTTTTCACCGACAAGCGGCAGCCCGATGCGCTGGCGAAGGTGCTCGACACGCTGGCCAATCACACGATCGGCAGCGGCAGCCTGGGCAGCCCCACCAGCCTGTTGGCCAGCCTGCTGGCGGCGGTGGCAGCCGCCGGTGACGGCCCGCTGGAGCTGAAATACCAGAAACCCTTCGTGATTGACGGGCCGGCGGCCGGAGCCCTGCGGGCAGTGGTGGAACTGGTGGCTCGCTGTGAAATGGCGGCCGCCCTGGCCCGCACGCGGGCCGTGCGCGAGGTGATGGCGGTTTACGACGCACTGTGCGAACAACGGCTGCGGCGGCGGGGCTGGTTGGGTTTCGACGATGTGAAATGCCTGATGGGCGAATGGGCACGCGGCGAGGACGCCCGCCTGCGCCGCGAGGCTGTGGACTTCCGGCTCGATGCTCGCCACGAGCACTGGCTGCTGGATGAGTTCCAGGATACCAGCCGGGCGGATTGGCTTGGCTTGCAACCGCTGATCGATGAGGCCGCAGCGGAGGGTCCCGGTTCGGTGTTCGTGGTGGGCGACCGCAAGCAGGCGATTTATGCCTGGCGCGGCGGCGAGGTGGGTTTGTTCGACGAGGTGCTGCGCCGCTACGGCGGCGGGATGGAAATCGCGCGGATGGCCGAGTCCTGGCGTTCATGCCCCCAGGTGCTGGCATTGGTCAACCGGGTGTGCGGCGACCTCACCACCATGAAATCCCTCTTCGGGACGGTGGCGGACCGCTGGCAATGGCAGGAGCACGTTTCCGCCAAGCCGCTCCAGGACCCGGCACGGCACGGCGAGGCGCGGGTGGAAATGGTGGAGGGAAGTTGGGAGGAACGGCTGGCGAGAACGGCGGAAGTGTTGGGTGAACTCGGGATCGGCCAACGCGCGCTCTCGTGCGGGGTGCTGGTGCGCGGCAACAAACAAGTTAGAGAAGTGGCGGATGCCCTGCGGGTGGCGGGTTTCGATGTGATCGAGGAGGGCCGCCGCGAGCCGGCCAAGGACCATCCGGCGGGTGTGGCGATCGCCAATTTGTTGAAATGGGCGGCGGATCCGGCCCAGCGGTTCGCCCGCGAAGTGGTGGCGATGTCGCCGCTGGCAAACGTCCTCCTCACCCGTTTCGGCGGCAATTGGGATGCGGCCTGGGCCGGACTCACCGGCCGGATCGCCGAGGCGGGCATGGCGGACGCGGTGGAAGAGGTGGTCGCCGCCTGCTGGACCGGCTGGATGGGCTTCGGCAGGCGCCGGGCGGGCGATTTGATCGGGGCCTTGCAAGCGATGGATGCCCAGGGCGGGGTGACCTTGCGCGAGGCGGCCGACCGGCTGGCCCGGTTGGAGGTTTCCCAAAGCCCCGGAGTGGCCGCCGTGCAGGTGATGACCATCCACAAGTCCAAGGGCCTCGGCTTCGATGTGGTGGTGGTGCCGGACTTCCCCACCGACTCCATCCCCCAGGCCCAATATTTCACCCTCGCCACCGCCGACGATTGGCTCACCCAAACCCCGCCGAAATGGGCGCGGGAAATCCTGCCTGAAATGCGCGAGGCCGAGACCCGCTGGGCGGCGGACCAACGCTATGAGGCGATGTGCCTTTGCTATGTGGCCCTCACCCGGGCGAAACGGGGATTGTATGTCTTGTTGGAACCGCCCGCCAAATCCCGGGACCCGGACCGCCCGTCGCTCGCCAACTGGCTGGAGCAGGCGCTGGATGCGGATGGCTCGCCGGGGATTGTCTATCAAGAAGGCTCGCCGGACTGGATCCAGGAGGTGCCGCTGCTCCCGCCCGCCGCCGCCGTCGTCGGCAGCCAGCCACGGCTCGGGCCGTCGGTGCCACGCCGCAACCGGCTCCGCCCCAGTGGCGCAGCGGATGCCGATCATGCGAATCATCCCGTAGCCCACGGCGGCAGCGGGGCGGGCCTGCGGTTCGGCAGCGCGGTGCACGAGGTGTTCGAGCAGGTCGGCTGGATCGATGAGCAATCCCCCACCTTGTCAGCCGACGATGCGGGCCGCCTGGTGGCCGGCCTACTCTCCATCCCGGACATCCGTGAGCGGTTCGAGCGCCGGGGCGGACCGGTCTCGTTGTTCCGCGAACAAGCGATCGATGCCGTGCTCGACGGTCAATGGCTCAGCGGCGTGATCGACCGGATGCACTTGCATCACGACCCCGACGGCGCGGTGACCCGGGTGGAGGTGCTGGATTTCAAAACCGACGCGGTCGCCCGGCCGGACGAATTGCTGGAGCGGCACCGTGGCCAGATGCAAGCCTATCAGGCGGCGCTGGCCCAGGTCTATCCGGGTGCGGTGATCCACTGCCGGCTGCTTTCCACCCACCTGCGGCAACTGGTGCAGGTGGGTTAGCCTGGATCATTTCACCTCGCTGGAGACCTCGCCGTCCGCCAGCTTGGTCCGCAGGGTTTCGCCGGTCCGGACCTCGGTCACCGACCGCAGCGCGCGACCGTTGGGTCCGAGGGTGATCGAAAACCCGCGCTGAAACGCCGACTCCGGCCCCAGCGTGCGGAGCATTTCCCGCAGATGCCGCAGCTTCACCGCGTGGTGTTCGAGGGCATCCGCCAGCACCCGCCCGAGTTTCCTCCGCTGATCCTCCACCTGTTCCAAGCGCCGCTCCAGCACCCGCGCCGGATGCTGCGCCTGGTGGAGCAGCCGCAGCGACTTGAGGCGTGCGGCGTGATCGTTCAGCGCCCGGCCGGCCACCTGCCCCAAGCGCCCGCGCAGGGAATCCACCCGCAGCATCGGCTCCCGCAATAGTTTCTCGCCATCGCGTTGGAGCACCCCGCGCTTCAGTCCGTCCAAGACCGCCTGGGAGCGGCGCAAATACTGCTCCAGCACCCTTCCCAGCCGCCCGCCCAACTGACCCAGCCGCGCCATCAGCTCGGCCCCATCCGGAGCCACCACCTCCGCCGCCGCGCTCGGTGTGGGAGCGCGCAAATCCGCCACGAAGTCCGCAATCGTGAAATCCGTCTCATGCCCCACCGCCGAGATCACCGGCACCGGACAAGCCGCGATCGCCCGCGCCACCACCTCTTCGTTGAAACACCACAGGTCCTCCAGCGAGCCGCCGCCCCGGCCCACGATCAGCACGTCGCAGACCGGCCAGCCGTATTCCGCCGCCCGGCCCAGGCGCTCGATCGCCCGCGCGATCTCCAACTCCGCACCCTTGCCCTGCACCCGCACCGGCAGCAGCACCGGCTGCACCCACGGTGCCCGCCGTTGCAGCACATGCAAAATATCCCGGATCACCGCGCCGGTGTCCGAAGTCACAATCCCCACCACCTGCGGAAACACCGGCAGTGCCCGCTTGCGCTCCGCCGCGAACAGGCCCTCCTCCTGCAACCTCCGTTTCAACGCCTCAAACCGCGCCTGCAAATCTCCCTGGCCAGCCTCCTCGACCTTCACCACGATGATCTGCAACTGCCCGCGCGCCTCATACACGCTCGCCTCGGCGAACACCCGCACCTGCGCCCCATCCTTCAACCCCGCCGCCCCCGGCTTGCGGGCCGCTCCGAACATCGCGCACTGGATCTGCGCGCCCTCGTCCTTCAGCGAAAAATACCAATGTCCGCTGCCCTGCTTGCGCAGATTGGAAACCTCCCCCTCCACCCACACCTCGCCGATCCCCGCCTCCAACAATCCCCGCATCTTCCGCAACAACTGGGTCACGGAAAGCGCCTTCGGCCCGGACGGCCGGGATCTCGCAGAAAACAGGTCCACACCCGGACCCTGCCCCAGCCAGCTCAATTCCGCCAGTCAAATCCGACTCCAAGCAAACCGCAAAGGCGCAAGGATCGCAGCGGCGAACGCAGAGAGGGAGGTGGATAGGCTTCCAGCCTGTCATGAAAAACGGGCTTCCAGCCTGTTGTGAGACAGTTGAGGGTTGGCTTGAAACGAAACGCGGAGGCGCAGAGGTCGCGGAGGGAGACGCGGAGGGGGAGGAGGATAGGCTTCCAGCCTGTTGCTGGTGGTTGAGCGCTGCGACACCACCGGATTCGTGAGATGAGACAAAACCATCGTGCTCTTCAAAGACGGCAGGGAGCGGACCACGCACACGATCATGAACCTTGAGCCGGAATGATCCGTGGCGGCGGATTTCATCCGCCATGCCTTATTTTCATGGTCTTGTCGGACGATCTGAATTCTGGAAAACGGCTACGCAAGCCATGTCGGACGAGGCTGTAGCGCGGGATAATTCGAGGGTATTATCACGTTTCTCACGGGGTAATATTGGTAAAGCATCACACTTTAGTGAATTTTTGGTTAACAAGCCCCGCATCTCCCGCCGCAGCCTCGTGCTGTCCCTCTGTTTGAGCGATCACGCAAGCGGGGCACCCGCCGCCATCACCGCCCCGTCCCCCGTAGCCGCGTTGGTCACCACGCACCCTGGCAATGGAAATCGATGCACAAATTCGTGCACAAATTCGTTGCCAAAGCGAAACAAATGGCTACCCTCGATGCCAACCCATCCGTCCATGAATCTCACTCCAGGTCCACTTCAACTGTTGTGTTTGCCAGAGCGGGCCGTCGGGGCGCGTGCCTCGAACCGCCCGGAATTTCACCCCCTTAACGGAACCATTTCACCATCATGAAACTCTCAGAACTGGCGGCACGAATCGACGGCGAGTTCACCGGCAATGGCGACCTCGAGATCACTGGCATTGCCGGGCTGACCGAGGCGGTGGCAGGAGACCTGAGCTTTCTTGCCAACTCGAAATACGCGGCCGCGCTTGCCGCGACGCGGGCTTCGGCAGTGATTGTCTCCCGCGATTGGGCAGGCGACAGCCCCTGTGCGGTGATTCGAGTGCAGGCGCCGGACCGGGCGATGGCGTTGACCGCCGAATTGATAGGAACCCTGCCCAAAGCCGAGGTGGCCGTGGGCAGCCATCCTTCCAGTGTCATCCACCCGGAGACCGATATTGATCCGACTGTGCGCATCGGACCACTCTGTGTGGTGGAGCGTGGAGCGGTCATTCAGGCGGGGACGTTATTGGTCGCGGGTTGCTATGTCGGGCGCGAGGCGGTGATCGGCCGGGACTGCGTCCTGCAACCCCATGCGGTGGTCCGCGAGCGGGTCATTCTGGGCGACCGGGTGATTCTTCACGAGGGCGCGGTCGTGGGTGGCGACGGATTTGGAAACTACCGCGAAAACGGAGCTTGGAAGAAAATCCCCCACATCGGAACGGTCGAAATCGGCGCTGACAGCGAAATCGGCGTCAACTCGGCCGTGGATCGTGCGCGCTTCGGCAAGACCGTGGTCGGCAAGGGGGTTAAGGTCGACAATCTGGTGATGATTGCCCACAACTGCCAGATCGGGGATCACACCGCAATGGCCGCACAGGTCGGCATCTCGGGCAGCACTAACATCGGCACCGGCGTCCTCCTCGCCGGCCAGGCCGGATTGGCAGGTCACCTCACGGTCGGCGACGGAGCGGTCGTCGGAGCCCAGGCCGGGGTGACCAAGAATGTCCCCCAGGCGACCTACGTCACCGGCTACCCGGCGATGCCTCACCGCAAGGCCGCCCAGAGCCATGCCAATTTGATGCGGTTGGAGACGTGGAAAAAGAGGGTCACCCTGCTCGAAGCGAAACTCGCGGCTCTGGAGGAACGCCTGGCCGCCGACGAAAGGATTTGTGATTAGTTCCACTTTGTTACATCGGAAGAAAAGACAATTTGTCGCTAGCTTTGTCGTAAACTTTGTCGAATTTTGAGCACTTGGAACTGCCGACAACGCTCGCGACAAAGGTTTTCGGAGCATAAGATCCAGATAAACAAAGCAGTGTTAGGGGGCAAATGGACCTCACCCCGGCGTGAGGTCGCACGGCAACCGGTGCCGGCCGGCATGGCGGGTGCGGTCCGCTCACCCCAGTCCCTCGATGTGCCAGCCCTCACGGTAGGACCGGCGGAGCAGGCCATCCGCCTCGGCGGAGTTGGGGATTTTCAAGGCCTGGGCGTCCCATTCCAGTTTCACCCCGGGGGTGCGGACCGCCACGGTGCCGAGGATGACCGCCTCGGACATCGGGCCGGATTGATCAAACGACGACTCGCACGGGGTGTCGTCCAGGATGCTGTTGGCAAAGCTATGGTAGTGGTTTTCCCCCTTGGTTTTGGGCCGCGGCACCTTGGCGAACTTGTCGCGCGGCAGCAGTTGCGGGCCGCTGGTATGGGGTAGCAGCAAGGCACCCTCCTCGCCGATCAGCAGGGCGGCCTCCTCGGGGAAGCGCTCCCCCGGATAGAGTTTGCGGAATTCCTCCGGGATGTAAAAATCCGGCTCCACCCCATCGAACCATTCGACGGTCAGCTCGCGGCCGCCAGTCAGTTCATTGCCTGGAAACACCCAGGTGATGTGATCGGCCCGGGCCCATAGTTGGGCGCGCAGCGCGGGTGATTCCTGCCAACTCCGGTTGACCCGGGCCTCGATGCTGAGCGGAGCCTTCAACCCAAGCCCCTTCCATGGGGCGCTGAAGATGTGGCAGCCGATATCCCCGCTCCAACCGGTGCCGAAGTCCAGCCAGGTCCGCCATTTGCTCGGATGATAGACGTCCCGCGCGTAGGGCCGCGCGGGCGCCGTCCCCAACCACAGGTCCCAATCCAGCGTCGCCGGCACGGGTGCCGCTGGCGGCTTGGGTTGGTCAAGCCGATAGGCCATCCCGGAAGTCCGGTTGGAGCAAAGATAGACGTGTTTGATGTGGCCGATCACTCCGGCCTTCAGATACTCCACGGTCATCCGGTCGCCGGCGCCGGACGAATGCTGATTGCCCAACTGCGTCTTCAAACGCTTCTCGGCGGCCAGCCGGGTGAGCGCCCGGATCTCCGCCACATCGTGGCACATCGGCTTCTGGCAATAGACATGTTTGCCCGCCCGCATCGCGGATAGACAAATGGCCGCGTGCATGTGGTCGGGAACCGTCGCGTTGATCGAGTCGATCCGACCGCCTTCTTTCGCCAGCATTTCCCGCCAATCGCGATAGGGCCTGGCATTCGGCACCTCCTTGAGCGCCCGCTCCAGATTGCCGGCATCCACGTCGCAGATCGCCACCACATCCGTCCGGGGGTGCTGTCTGAAATTCTGGAAATCATTGAATCCCATCATCCCACCCACCCCGATGCAGGCGTGCTGGAGGCGGCCGTTGAGGTTGGCCGCCCGGAGGAGATTCGGCGCTACCATGATCCCGGCCACGGGTGCCAGGTGCTGCAAAAACTGTCGGCGGGTGGTGTTCATCCAGATGGATACGGATGGGCGGGGTGGATGTTGTCAGGAATGCGGGAGTTGGGCAGAAGTCGGAAGTCAGGAGTCGGAGTCGGAGTCAGAGGTCAGGAGTCAGAGGTCAGG
>JAIPKB010000141.1 GCA_021733795.1 Akkermansiaceae bacterium
ATGATTCGCCGCCGAGCCCGTTCCACTCGCACCAGGTCAGAATCCCATAGCGGTCCATGGCGTCAAAAACCTGTCTGAACGGCACCTGCCCCTTCCAGAAACGGATCATGGTGAATCCCATTTCCTTGTGGAACCTGGCATCGATGTCGGCCTTGACCGCGTCGTATCGCATGAACAAATCAGGACTCATCCAGTTGCCGCCCCGGCAGAAGATGGGGACTCCGTTGACCTGTATCTTCAGGTTGGCGGGATCTCCGCTGGTGTCGTAGGTGACTTCACGGATTCCGAAATTCTGGGTCTTGCTGTCGGATATCGATGCGTCCTTCATCTGGACGGCGAGTTTCAAGGTATACAGGTTGGGGTCGCCGTAGCCGTTCGGCCACCACAAGCGCGGGGAGGCGATGCTCAGGCCCGGGTGTGTCTTCGGGGAAAAGGTGACGGTTTTGGTTTCGTGGGGGGCGAGGCTCACGGTCTGTTGGAAAGCGATGGCACCTATCGTGCCTTTTACGATTCCGCTCTGGGGCGTTGCGGTAAGATTCTGCAGTTCCGTCCTGATGGTGAGTTTCGCGGGGGAAGTCGCGGGCAGCGGCAGGTCTGACGCGACGAACGGATCGACGATGCGGATGTTGCCCGTGCTGGTCAGATACACCTCGGCATAGATACCATTCCCGTCGCCCGGTATGGCCGGATGGCATTCATTCCCTTGGATGTTGTGGCCGGAAAAGCCCTGCCCCTTGTCGGTGTCGGGATTGTCGGACGAGGAGGTGCCTTTGCGGATGATCACCGCCAGACCATTTTTTCCATCTGCATTCACGCAGGACGTGATGTCAAATTTTCCACGAGTCCAGACCCCGTTGATCTCGCCGACCTTCGTGCCGTTCACGAAGACAATGGCGTTTCTGGATATCCCCTCGAAATTGAGCCAGATCCTGCGCCCAGTGCAGGAGGCAGGAACTTGAAACTGGGTCCTGTAGACATAGTCGGTGTTCACAAACCGCGCTTGAATGATTTCCATGTTCTTCCCGTAATTCGGATCGGGGAAGGTGCCGTTGTTCACCATGCAGGCGAGGATGGTTCCCGGCACCGAGGCCTGCATCCATCCGGCCGGGACAAACGCCGCTTTCGAAACAGTGGTCCCGGCGGTATTGATGTCGGAGTAATTGAGGGAAGGTGCGTCATGCAATTGCCAGCCGCTGTGGAGCAGTACTCCATTGTCTTCAGGCGGATCCCACTGCGCGACGGGCGATGCGGCACAGGCCGTCACAACAGGGCAGATCCACAGCAACGGGAGCAAGAGGCCACGCAGTTGTTTCGCCATCCGGGAGGATTCGGGTTTGAAGTGAAATCGGGAAATTTTGTGAGTCATGGGGTGCGGATTTGAGATTGATGGTTTTGATGGAGTGAGGCCGAGTTGTTTCGCCTTCCGGGAGGAATCATTGTTCATTTCATCTTGTTCCTTTTTTCCTTAAGAAAATCTTCGCGATGTCCTCAAGCGAATGGCCCTTGGTTTCCGGCACCAGGAAGATCACGAAAAACAGGTTCACCACGGCCATGAAGGTAAAGGCCCAGAACGCCCCGTGGTTCCCGACGGCCTTCTGCATCACCGGAAAGACCAGGTTCCCCAGGAACGCGAACACCCACAGCGAGGTGGTCGCGATCGACATCGCACGGCCCCGTAATTTGGTCGGGAAAATCTCGGAGAGAATCACCCAGCCGACCACTCCGTTGCCCACGGCATGGCCCGCCACGAAAGCCATCACTCCCACCAGGATGCCGATCGGCCAGCCGCCCATGTAGTAGAACAACCCGACCATCGAAAAAGCCAGCACCTGGATGCTGATACCGGTCAGCAGCAAGGTGCGCCGGCCGGCCTTGTCCACCAGCCACAGCGCCACCAGCGTGAAGACCAGGTTGATGGCGCTCACGAGTACCGACTGGAAGAACGCATCGCCGGTTTTCGTGCCGGCCGCCTCAAAGATGGAGGGCAGATAGGAAAACACCGGCGTAATGCCGCTGGTCTGCGTCAGCCCTGCCAGCACGACACCGAGAAACAGGGCGCGACCAAACCCCGAGGTGAACAATTCCGAGAACCGTCCTTCCTCCGCGACCAGTGACTCGCGGATGCTGCCCGTCTCCTGTTTGGCGATCGTCGCGCCGTTGATCCTGGTCAGCACTTCCCGGCCTTCATCCACGCGCCCGGCCTTCATCAGCCAGCGCGGACTTTCGAGTGCGGCAACGATGGCCACCGCGAACAGGACGGCCGGCACGATCCCCGCCATGAACATCCATTTCCAGCCGACCGCCTGGTTCCATTCCTCGGTCCCTCCCTGTTGAATCAGCATGTTGACATACACCGCGCCCAGAATGCCAAGCACGATCCCCAGTTGGTACAATGTCACCAGGCGCCCGCGCATCCGGGCCGGCGCGATCTCCGCGATATACATCGGCGCCAGAATGGATGCCGCCCCAATGCCCACCCCGCCCAGCATCCGCCAGATCACAAACTGGTTCAGCGAGTAGCAGAAGAAGACCCCAACCGACGAGCCGGCAAAACAAACGGCGCAAATGGCCAGGCTCTTCTTCAGGCCGATACGATCCGCCAGCCAGCCCGATCCCGCGGAACCGGCGAGACATCCCACCAGCGCGCAACCCGCCGCCCAGCCTTTGCCGGCGGCGTCCAGATCGAATGATTTGGTGAGATATTCGATGGCGCCGCTGATCACGATGTTGTCATAACCGAACAGAAACCCGCCCAGCGATGAAACGCTTGCGGCAACCACCAGAAACCAGAGGTTGCGCCCCGAATTGTTATTGTCGTTTGTCATCATGATAGATCTTCGATCCTTTCCCACCCGTCAATACCAGACCCGGCCAGGGCGCCTGATCCGGCGGTTTGCCACGCAATGGAGTCGGGATGTTTTCGGGCACGGTTAAATGGTCCCATACTTTGCGGCCGCCGCGACGAGCGCCTTCATGTTTTCCGGAGGTGTGTTGCGGCCCATCGCGCAGCCGGAACTCAGGAACAACCCCTGTCCGCCGGTGGCTTCAATGACTTTCCTGGCGGCCGCCTCCACATCCGCCGGCGTCCCCAACACCAGCGGGTCGCTCGGATCCACATTGCCCATCAGCACCGTCGTGGCGGGAACGGCGCGGCGCGCCTCCGCCATGTCCAGTTTCCAGTCCACTTCGAGGATTTTCGCGCGGGTCCGGCCCATGTCGGCGATGATGCCGTTGGTGTTGCCACAGATGTGAATCGAGAACGGTATGCCCGCCGCCTGCACTTCCTCGGTCAGCCGGATCTCGGGTTCCAGCGCGAATTCACGATACATCGCCGGTGATATCAAGCTGGGGCCGGCAAACGCATCACCAATGGAGGTGGCATGGGCGCCCGCCTCCTGCTGTGCCAGCGCGAACCGGGCGCAGGCCTGGCGGCAATAGTCAATCAGCCGTCTGATCAACTCGTGGTTTTCCTCATCCATCAAATCCATCATGAACTGCTGGGGCCCTCGCAAGAGACAGGCCAGGCTGAATGGTCCCTGATCCGCGCGGCCCATGATGAACACATGGTCACCAATCCGCTCTCTCAGCAACCGGGTGGCTTCCAGCCAAACCGGCAGCCTTCCATCCCGCCAGGGGTCCGGAAGCTTCAGTTGATCCACGTCCCGCAGGTCCCTGAGGACGGGTTCCGCCTCATCCACAATGGCGGGGTCCCATTCCCGGAAGATGACTTTCGCCCCGCACGCCTCTGCCAGCGTGGCATCATCAAAATCAATCACGCAGCCGTCGTAGCCATACTTTTCCTGGCTGACCACCTGTGCCTCCACCATCCTGGCGGCGCTATGGGCCATTTCGCCCACCTTGATTCCGGCAGTTTCCGCCGCGAACATGAACGTTTGCGGCACCACCGGCACCCGATCGGCGACCCCGCCAGCAAGAACCGCCTGACATCTTTGAAGTCCTGTAACATTGCTCATTTTATTTGTTGGTTGGGATTCGTTCTGACGGTTCGTGGCTTGGGATGTTTGAGAGGAGATGCGGGTGGTTTGCTGCACTAGTGACGGTTTGAGCTGAATGGAAATGACGAGATCGCGCCTGGCACCGTGCCTGGCGTGCTCGACGAGGGCAACATTAGCCCGGAAGTGGTGGACACGGCAGAAAAAAATTCTCGGCCACTTGCTCCAAAAGTGAATAAGCTCCGCCATGCGTCCGATCCCACGACAATCCTTGCCTGAACAAATCGCCGCCCACCTGCGCGAGGGCATCCGGCGGGGACGATGGAGCGACCCCTTTCCGGGCGTGCCGCAGTTGGCGGGCGAACTGGATGTCGGGCGTCACACGGTCCGGCACGCCCTGCGGATCCTGGAAGACGAGGGGCTGTTGGGCGGGCGCGGGCAGGGACGCAGCCGCGGCATCACCACCGCCGGGGCGGCCGCGGCATCCCAACGCCCGCTGCGGGTCAACATCCTGCGCCACGACGCGCGCTTGACGGACAATCCGCAAACCTCGATGGTCCTGATCGACATCATGCACTCGCTGGAGGCTGCGGGTCATCAGGTTTCCTACCTGAAAAAATCCCAGATCGAGCTGAAGCACGATGTCGCCCGCCTGACCCGCCACTTGGCGGAGACCCCGGCGGATGCCTGGGTGGTCGAGTGCGGGTCACATCCGCTGCTGGAGTGGTGTGCCAGCCAGCCGACCCCCTGCTTCGCACTATATGGCAGTACCGGAGATCTTCCGCTTGCCCGTACCGGGCCGGATGCGGTGCTGGCTTATGGAGTCGCCACGCGCCAACTTATTGCGCTCGGGCATCGGCGCATCGTGTCGATCGTCCGCGAAGGTTTTCGCAAGCCGACGCCAGGGGGCTGCGAACTCGCATTTCTGGAAGAACTCAGGGCACACGGCATTCCAACAGGCGTCTACAACCTGCCGGATTGGGAGGAAACTCCCGAGGGCTTCAACCGTCTGATGGAAAGTCTATTCAAAACCACTCCGCCCACCGCGTTGATTATTGATGAGATTTGCTGGTTCCTCGCCGCACTGGCATTCCTGGTCCGCCGCGGAATCTGCGTTCCGAAACAAGTTTCGTTGGTCTCGGGAGATTGTGAACCCATGCTGGACACATGCCATCCGCAGTTTGCCCACATGCGATGGGACAACCGGCTCATCGTGCGCCGCGTGGTGCGCTGGGTGGATGCCGTCAGGAAAGGCAGGACCGACCGCAAAACCATCAACATCCCCGCGGAATTCATCCCCGGCGGCAGCATCGGGCCGGTGTTCTACCTTCAACCCTCGCGGGATTAGGGCGGCTTGACCGTGCCTCGCCCGAGGCGCTGCCGTTGTCGGCTTGCGCCGACTCAGGCAAGGTAATCGCGGATGCCTGCCGCGCATCCGCAAAGTTATTCACAATCGGCGGCGGGTGGGGGACTTGAGGTCCCCCTTCCGCCGATTGATGAGTAACTTTGGAACTGGTATCAGGGCTAATCAGAGAATGTAACAAGAACCTCCAAGACCTCATCGCCTGTCTCGCTGAAGCCGAGCCGCTGGTAACCCTTTCACGCGTTGTCGTTTTCTCGCTCCATAAGAGCCGGATCTGCGGTCTTTGGCAGCAGCGAGGCGGAGGACGGCACAACCGCGGGGACCGACGCGGACGGTGAGCCTGTCGGCGACGGTGCCGGCATCCTTCCGGCGCCAGAGGTCGCGCATGCGGCAAGGTTGATCGATGCCAGCAGATCGAAGCCCCAGTCGGCGTAGGTCTTCACATCGATCTCCTCGTGGCCGTAGCTGCCCTCGAACTGCTGGCAGGTGCGCGGGCCGGGCGAGGAGTAGATGCCGGCCTTCAGTCCCAGTGCATGGATGAACCCGGTCAAGGCCGGCATGTCGGGAAAGTTCTTGTTGGGAAGGATCCGGCCGTCGGCGTCGCGCACCTCGCCCACCACCGCTTCGAGGTCGAGGCCGGTACTTGGAGTCTTTTGGTTCGTGTCGATGCTTTGACCGACATATTCGGGGGCGATGCGCATCCAGCAATCGTCGCAGCTGACATACGAGTACCCGACATCGGCCATGCCGCTGGCCACCATGGCTTCGGCGGCCACACGGATTTTGGCGTCGGTGATGAAATGATAGTGGGTATACCAGTGATTCCAACCCATCGGCGGAGTCAGGGCGAATTTGTCGCCGATGACGAACGTCAGCTTGCGCTCGTCTTTGCCGTGGTCGTGCTCCGCCAGAAAAGTCACCACATGGCGACCCGCGGTTGCGGGCGCGTGGCCGGTGATGATCCCCTTGGCCTGGTCAATGCGGAGGCTGTCCGGCAGGTCTTTCGCGGTGAAGCGGATCGGGCGGCTGCCAGTGGTCGGGACCCGGTCGATGACCGGACTGCCAGGGCGCACGCCATAGATCTCCGGGCCGTTGATCGCCGGGGCCGGGCCGGCAGGCGGTGTGAGGACCTGGGGCCCATCGATGCGCGCGTCGTAGGTTTCAGCACGCGAGGATACGGTCAGGCAGGGCAGCGCGAGGCACACGGCGGTGAGCTGGCCAAGAAATCGCATTTGATGAAGACGGTTCATGATGGATTGGTTGGAGATCGTGACGGGGCGCGTGGTCGCACGGGTGATACGGTACCGGGAATGAAGACCTTGCGGGCAGCATCGGACCAGGTCTGGCATCTGCCCCACACATGGCCGAGGGACTGGCGGCCCCGGAATGGGTCGCACACGATGACTTGCATCCCGATCACGCGAGGTCCGGGTTCGCTCTTTACAACATGGCTATTAAACCACTAATTCCGACAACCGGAATACCCTCGTCCAAGCGGGCGGTGCAAAGATCCGCAGTGAGGCATTCGAAATCATTGAAAATTCTTTTTGACTGGTCAGACCAGTCGACCTAGGGTTGCCACATGAAGCTGATTGCCGCCTATGATGCCAAGTCGAAGTTTTCCGAAATCCTACGGGAAGCTGCGGCGGGCGAAGTTTTCGTGATCACGCGCAATGGCCGGCGCATGGCCGAGTTGCGCCCGTGTTCGCCTGTGGCTCAGCACCGCAAGCGAGGGATGATGAAGTATTCATTCGGACCGGTTCCGCCAGATTTCAATGAACCACTGGCCGACTTCGCCGACTGCCAATGAATTTGCTGCTCGATACCTGCGCGCTGCTTTGGTTTTTGCGCGATGACGCGGAGCTTTCCGAGAACGCCGCCGTGGCGATCGAGGATCCCGCCAACGAGGCAATCGTGAGCGTCGTCAGTATCTGGGAAATCGCGATCAAGGCCGGACTGGGCAAAATCCAAGCGCCGGATGATTTCGAGAATGGTTTGGAACAAAGACTGAAGCAGCATGGCTTCACGCTGCTGGATGTGAACTACCGACATGCGGCTGGGGTTTTCGCCCTTCCGCGGATTCACGGCGATCCGTTTGACCGCCTGCTGATCAGCCAATGCCGGGCGGAGAAGCTGATTGCCGTTACTAATGATTTCCATTGGTCCGCGCCCGAGTATGGGCTGCGTGTGTTGTGGTTATGAGAAAGGGACAGATAAAATATTTCGCTAGTTGACCGCAGAATTTGAGACAGTCAGGGGGTCCATCTTCGCTGCGCTCCGGTTCACCGATGGAGCGGTGTTGGGCGGCCGGGGATTTGTGGACGAGGTGTTCCGCGCCTGCCGCGACCGGTTCGGCGCCCGGCGCAACGGGCACCGCGAGGAGCCGCAGCCCCGGCCAAGAGCGTGCTCTGGACCGCGCGCGACCTGCGCGTGCGCGTGTGACGACGCTGACACAGTGGCGGACACCGCGCTGGTGACTGTGCGCGCGACCTGCGCGTGCGCGTGTGACGACGCGCCTGCGTCTAAGCGTTCGCCCCATCATTGGAGATTTGCCAACTGTCGCGGCATCCACCCACAGGCAGGCAAGACGGGAAGACGCCTCGGCTGAACTCGGGCGGCTGCCAGTGGTCGGGATCCGGTAGATGACCGGACGGCTAGGGTGCACGCCATCGACCTCCGGGCCGTTTAAATCCCGACTGCTTGTCGCCATGCTTTCCGCATCAGGGTGTGGCCTGGGATGGTGGGATGAATGCCGTCTCCGGCCCAGAATTTCTTGTCGATGGTTTTCGCCGCCTCCTGGAACATGGAGTGAAAGGAAACGAAGGTGAGGTTCAATTCCCCGGCCAGTTTCCGGGCCACGGCGCGGTAGGGATCGAGGGCGGGCCAGTCGCGGAGTTGAAATGGCTCGCAGACGATGATCCGCACCCCGGGGATTTCCTTCTGGGAGCGCTTGATGAGTTCGCGGTAGCCGGTTTCATAATCGTCGATGGTTCCCTTGTATTTGGACCCGAAGGCGACGGTATGCCAGAGGTCATTGACCCCGATGTGGATGCTGAGGATGGCCGGCTTGAGGGCAATGGTGTCGGTGTCCCAGCGGGCGGCCAGGTCGGGAACCTTGTTGCCGCTGATGCCGCGGTTGAAACATTGCAGGCCCAGATCCGGATACTCGGCCAGCAATTCCCCGGCGATCATCGCGGCGTAGCACTTGCCAAGCGCCTCGCTGTTGTTGGCCATGGCCAGGTCCTTCTTCCTGCCGGCGTCGGTGATGGAATCGCCCTGGAAGAGGATGACATCGCCCTTTTTGAGTTTGTCGGTGGGGGCAGCGTGGGCGGCGGGAGCGAAGGAGCCCAGAACGCCTGCGGCTCCGATCGTCCACCCTCCTTTCAGGATTGAACGTCGTGACAGTGAGGCGTGTGGTTGGGGTGATGGTATTTTCATGACGGTTTGGTCGGGAATCGTGACGGGGCGCGTGCTCGCACGGGTGATACGGTACCGGGAATGAAGACCTTGCGGGCAGCATCGGGCAAGTTTCTGTCGGGGAACCTACACTCTCAAATACCGGGATCCAGACGGCACGGCACATCCAATTGGTCCAGTGGTGCTGCCCTGAATCGTTCATGGGCTCACAAATTTTACTGAGATTTTTGGGACATTATCCGTAGCAGCTACGTGATATCTGTGAAAGTGCAAGATTCGAACCTACAGACCGACGCCGAGCTGCTGAAGCAATTCTCCGGCAGCGGGAGCCATTCCGCATTCGCCACCCTGGTGGAGCGCCATGGGCCGATGGTCCACGCGGTCGCGATGCGGACACTCTCCAACCATCACGACGCGCAGGACGTCACCCAGGCCACCTTCCTCGTTCTGGCAAGGGAGGCGGAGGCGCTCAGCCGAAAACCATCGGTGGCTGGCTGGCTCCACACGGTGTCGCGGCGTTTGTCGCTGGATGCCCACAGGTCGAGGGAAAGCCGCCAGCGCCGCGAGGCAGCCGCCATGAACGAAACCGTCAACCTCACCCGCGATGCCATCAGCACCGGATTCCGCCGCGAACTGGATGCCGCCCTTGATGGCCTGCCGGAGCGCTACCGCCATCCGCTGGTGCTCTTTCACCTGGAAGGCGCTTCGCTTGACGAGGTCGCCCGCCGTCTTGATCTCCAGCCCTCCACCCTGCGCACCCGGCTCTCCCGCGCACGAGAGATGTTGCGGAACATCCTCGTCCGACGTGGCGTCGAGGTGGCATCCGTCGCGGCGCTCAGCAGCTTCTTTACAGCCGAGGCCAAGGCCGCGGCATTCACGCCTAGTCTTCTTTCCTCGGTGGTCTCGACCGCAACCGGCAACGGGGCCGGCGTTTCCACCACCATCCTGCAACTCGCCGGCAAAGCGGCCTGCGGCACCAAGCCCATCTCCATCACCACCTCAATCACCAGCCTTACCATCCTTATGAAAGCCAAAGCCACCCTTGTCGCCGCCATCCTGTTAGCCATCGCGGCCGTCGGAACCACCGCCTACGTGGTCAATCACGAAAGTGTCGCAACCCAAAGTGAGGCGCAGGGTGCCGATCCCGGCAAGCTTGCCGCCCCGGCCGAGGGACGCGACGCGAAGTCCCGCCAGCGCGCACCGCAGTTCCAAAGCATCGAGGAAGCGGAGCAGGCCTTGATCGACTTCGACCTGACGCCGATCTTTGGGAGCGACCGCGAGGACGCCAAACGTTGCTCCTTTCGCCTGAGGAGCTTGTCGGCAAAGATCCCGAGCGGCTACTACAGCGAACTTGCCGCCCGCTTTCGCGGCGGTTCGGACAGTAACCTCAAAGACTACTTCCGGCAAATGGCCCTCTACATGGAATGGGGTCGCCTGGATCTTGCAGCCGCCTTGGCCGACCTTCCCCGGATTGACGATGCCAAAATGCATTCCAAGGCCTTGGAGAACGTGTTTCGCGGCAGCACGGAGGCGGATGCCATGGCCGCCATGAAAAAGGCCGAGATCCTGGTCATCGAGGCCCCGCACGAACTCAGCGATACCCAGCGGATCTCTCTCATGGATGCCATCTTCGACACCTGGATTGAATCCGATCCGTTCAGCGCCGTCGAGTGGGCCAAGCAGGCACAGGTTCCAGACAAACTCCGCAACCAGTGGATCAACGATGGTCTCCGCACCTGGAGCGAAAAAGACCCCGACGCCTCCGAAAAATGGCGCAAGCAGCAGAACCTCGAAGGGATTGGCCGCTGACGGCTCTTCCACTTCCAATTGAATCCGCTATGAGGACTTCAGCGAAAGTCATGTTGACGCCGATGTTTTCCATGCGAATATCAACGGATCATGAAAAGTATTCACTACGTCCCGCCACTCGTTGCGCTGATCATCGCTGCGGCATGGCTTACCTACTTGCGTGGTTCAAATAGCGCCCTGGAGCAGAATAATCTCTCTCTTCAGAAGAAGATCGCGGAATCCCGCAATGCCACTGTTCTTCAGAATGAACGCGCCAGCGCCGTTGCGAAAAGCCCCAAGCCGAAGCGCGAGAAAAAATCATCGGAAAAGGAGAGCAAGCCCTTGACCGAATTCATGCCCACCGCCAGTGATTTCAACGAACTCGTTCTCCTTAACAATAATGAGGGGGTGAGATTTAATCTCACAGCGGCCTGTAGAAGGCTCGAAACGCTGGCTTCCGAAATGAGTGGTGACGAACTCGTAAGAGCCTATACGCTAATGGCCTCACTCCCTGTTGATGCACCATTTCGCAATTACCTCGAATCGTTGATGCTGAACCAACTCAAAAAGAAAAATCCCGAGTTTGCGTTCAGCCAACTCATTGCAAAATGCCAGAATGAAGATACAGGCCCGATCAAGATGGGCGATTTCAATGAATGGCTCGCGAGAGATCCCGCCGCCGCCACTACCTGGTATGAGAGTCAACTCGCCACTCAGGTCTTCGATAAGACCCTTGACGGGAAAACTCCCAACATGGTGCCTTTTGAAGCTGCATTTATGATGTCTTTGCTCGCATCCGATCCAGCTGCCGCTGAGCAACGCATGAACAATATCCCACCAGATCTCCGCGCCAGTTTGGGTGCTTACGTGTGGGACGTTCCCAAAGAGAACAGCAAGGCTTTCGTTGACCTGCTTCGCAAATCGATGCCGGTGGAGGAATACATGGCCATACTGAGAAAAAACAGTCTGACTGAGTATAATTTCAGCTACGGCAGCAAGAGCGATCCCAAGAATGTCCAGAAGAACCTCGATAGTCTCGGGTTCACCCCTGCAGAGCGCTCCACCCTTATGGCGCAGTTCTTCACCGAATTTGCGCAGGGTCGCGCCGTGAGTGAGAGGTGGACTATGCCGTCTCGTGAAAAATTCGACGAACAACGCAAATGGATTCAAGCGATCGACCCGAGCTCCGCTGACCGGGCGACAGGATTTGCACTCCAGAGTTACCTTGAAGAATCAAAGACGACCAGCGCTCAGGATTTTGTCGAGAAGGTCGCTATGGATTACCATGGTTCAGGTGCAGGAGACGAGATCTTGCTTCCATTGGTTGAGGGCAGTGCGAACGGGAGTATCCCTTTTCCCAAAGACAGAGCGCGAGTGATGGCAACGAAGATATCGGATGACAGTATCCGTGAAGAAATGCTGCAAAAGCTCAATTGAAGTATGAAGCGCTCCCTTATCATTTGTGCCGTGATCTGCATCGTCGCCGCTCTTCTGGGCTGGCGGGAAAGCAAGCAACTTTCCAGCAAAAAGGAGGCCAATGCCAAACTCGTGAGAGAAGCCTCGGCTCTACCCATCGATGATGCCCAAATGTCAAAAGCCGCCTCCATTCGTATGGCGCAGCGCAAGGAGGATCTCGCCATGAAGAAAAAAGTGAAAGCCCTCGCAAGCGACTGTTTTGCTCTATTGCGCAATGAGGGCGGGGCATCCGCTGAAGAACTCGCCACTCTACGGGAGAACATAAAAAGTCGCTTGGAGGAACTCGACCCCTCAGCGATCAGAGAATTCATGGACGAATTCAATAGCAATCCCGACGTAAACTCCGGGATGAAGAGTGATGTCAATGAGTATGTCATAAATGTATTTATCAAGAAATACCCGTTGGAGATGGCCCGAATGATGAGCAAGGCTCCCGAACTCTTCAGCATCAGTGATGAATCAATGCCCGAGAGAGTGATATACGATCCGTTCAAGTATCTCGTTTATTATTATTGTTGGATGAAAAAGGATCTCCCGCTTGTTTTCCAGTGCCTTGCGGAAGCATCGCCAGAATTTCAATCAAAATATATTAGTGAAACGTTGGAATATTATGGGGATACCCCTCTTCGTCGAGCCGAGTTGTTCGAAGAGATGAGAGCCTTCGCCTCGACCCCGGAACAAGTGGAACTAGTGCAAGGTCAGATGAGCAATCTCCTCTTCGGGCGTCCCGACGCAAAGGTTACGTTCATTGAAGTGTCCGATTTGCTCCAATCGGCGAATTTATCCAGTGAGGAACTCGTCGCTGCCACCAAGGACATGGAGAAGAAAGTGCGGGTCGGCGAAACAGGCCAATGGCTCGACTGGCTGGCAATAGCCGAGATACCTGATGAGATATCGAAAGAACGTACTTTCGAACTCGCCACTCGGTGGACAGAGAAAGACTACCTCGCCGTCGGCCAATGGCTCAACAGTTCACCCGACAGTCCGGAGAAGTCCGCGGTCGCAAGTGCCTATGCCGCCAAGACCTATCCCTACGATCCTGAGAACGCCATGAGATGGATTGAGACCCTGCCGCAAGGCGCCGAACGCACCAAGGCGCTGGAGGCCATTTATCAGAACATGCTCCGAGAAAGCGATGCGGCGAAGGAATTCGCCAGTGAATACGGACTACAGAGATGATCACTGAGGTGGAATCATTTTTTTATCCACTTCTGGTATTCTAGCGAAATGCATCAAAAATCATGAAATTCACTCACATTGTTCCACCCGTGCTTGCGCTAATCATCGCTGCTCCCCGTAACCCTCAGTTCCATAGCTTAATCACTGGCTCCGTTTTGCGGGACCGCCTCAGATTGCTCATGATTGCCTCGGCAATCGTCTCCAAGGACATGCTTGGCTGGTTAGGTGCTACAGGCCTGTCTTTAGCAGTGAATATCGTGCCTGCCGTGTTAATCATGGCCATCGGTTTGCTAGTACCTTGCCGCACTAGAAAGAACCTCACAGGTGCAATACAGACTGCTGGGAAAAGTGGTAACATTTACTATCCAAACCTCAGGTGAAGTGTTAAATGTTAAAGGCCGAATTGTCATCGTAGGTGTTAGGGCGTGATTTGCCTCTGGCTATGCCGGTTTGTGCCTTCGGCATTCAGGATGCCGCCGCGAGCGCGGCTTTGTGCGTTCCAGGCTTTCATCGTACTTTGGGTCCGCTGAGGTCGTAGAATCCGGCGGATTGTTCCACAGCCGACTTCGCCGACGAGGCTACGACGGCCGGGGCTCCTCGGGCGTCTGACGGTTTGTGGCAACCGGGGTTTTTCCGGCACACACAAATCCGGGGTGAGGAGGCTTCGCTCCTGGCTTCGGATTTGGTGTTTGGTGCCGCGTAGGAGCTCGTGTCGGCCGCGCAAGGGATGCCGGTATGGCCGGTTCTCACAAAACCATTCCGCATCCGTTAGACCTCGTTGGCACGCGGTTTGTACAGGTCATCTCCCCTACCCTTTCGGCAGCGTCACCGTCCGGGTCTGGCGGTCATAGGTGATGCGGTTCTCCCTCTGGCCTTCCTTGGGCAGGATGCCGAACCACTGGTCCGCCTGCCCCTCGGTGGCCAGTTCCCGGTAGTGCTTGAAAATGATCGCCGGTGAATTGCCCGCTTCGAGGGCCACCTGGTCGGCGCTCTTCACTTTGGCCACCCGGTAACTGATAAACGAATGCCTGAGCACGTTGGGCGGCCAATCCATCTTCAATGCGCGGGCAAGCCCGGTCACTTCACGATGGAGCATGGCCGTTCTCACTACCTTCCCTTTCCGAGGGAGCGGTTCAAGCCATGCGCGCAAGTTCTCACTGATTGGAATGATCCGCCGGGACGCGGTTTTCGCCTGACCGGCCCTCAGTTCGATGTGGCCGCGTTCCAGACCCACCGCAGACCAGTCGAGCCGGTTGAGCTCGGCCATGCGGATGCCGGCAAACGCCCCGATGGCGAGGATGGGAACCAGATGCGGCGGGGCGGCGTGGAGGAGCTTCGCCATTTCTGCCGGGGTAAACACGGCCACATTGTCGTTTCTGGCTTTCACCTTGGACAACCTCTCCGGAGCGGTTGGTTCGGAGGCGGGCAGGTAGTTCCGCTGTTTGGCAAAACCAAACAACACCAGAAGGATGGTGAGCCGGTTGTTGCGGGTGACCGGGGCGAGGTTTCCGCTCCTCAGCCAGCCGTCGATCTCCTCGGGGGTGACGTCCATGATCGGACCGCCAAAGTCCCGCGAGAACAGCCCGAGGATACTGCGTAGCTGGCTCAAGTACCGGGCGCTCATGCCATCCTGTTCCTTGGAGCCGATCAGTTCGCTGGCAACCTGGGAAGCCTTCACGCCGAGCTTGACCCCGTTGGTCCGGCGGAGGAAATCCTCAACCGCAACCCGGAGCGGGGTGTTGCCCAAGAGCTTGCGGCACTGGGCATAGTCCTCGGCCGCCACGACCAGGGGAACGCCAGTCTCACCAAGTCTGGCGCGGGCCGCCAGGTAGTTTTCCCGGTCATGGGGCTTGAGGTCGGTCAGCTGCTGCATTCCGCTCTGGATTCGCTGCGCCACGAGCTGGGCCTCCTTTTTCGCCGCGGCGAGGTCGCCGAAATACTGGCGCATCCGTCTGCCGTCCCGGTGATAGGAGATGGCGAAGCGGACCCGACCAGCGGATTCGCACCTGTAAACCGGCATGCTGGCCGAGCCGAAACGGACCACGGCGGCGGGTTTGCCGCGGCTCCCGGCCTTGCGGCGGCGGGCATTTTGAGCGGAGGGAAGCGCGGGGTTCTGAGTTGTCGCCATTTTGTCGCCAGAGGGGTTCATGGCGGTGGGGATGACGTCAACCGGATGAGGTTTTTCCGGTCGTAATCCATTGGGCATGAATGGATTGGGAGTGGTGGCTCGAGCCGGGATCGAACCAGCGACACGCGGATTTTCAATCCGCTGCTCTACCAACTGAGCTATCGAGCCATTACAACCACCACCCTCGCAGGCGGAGCGGCATTTAAACGGCACCCGCACCACTTGGCAACCGGAAAATATGAGAAAATCAAAAAATCCAGCCCCTCGTCACTCCAAGTCATTGATTTGGCCCGCTTCCAGCTTCACCGGCCCGCCGAAGCTCGTCCAGATCGGCGAGATCCTGAGGTCGACCGGCGTATTGCCTGGCCTGGATCAGATCGGCTTTGCCAAGGAAGTAAACCGGCACACCGTCGGTAACTCCAGTCGATTTCCGCTGCCAAGCCGCATCAAAACCATCCGTTCCGGGAAGTGATGTGAGAAAATCAATCTGACAAGGGGCAATCCCGACCACGTGCTGAAGCCCCTCATCGGCAAAATCCTCTTGGGTAACTTCCACCAAAGGCAGGCCAAACCGATTGAACGCTCTGGCTACTCTTGCCGCGTTCTCAACCGAAGGCTTGATCCAAAGGTCCATATCCTTGGTGTATCGGGGCTGGGCATGGTGCATCACCGCATAACCCCCGACCACAAGGTACTCAACCTCCTCCTCGGCGAAGATGCGCAACAGATCTTTGAAGTCGGAGTTCATCGGGGTGTTTGCCTTTCATGCCAATCCAGTAGTCGGTCACCAGTTCCCATGCGGCGGTGAGTCTGGCCGCACAACCCGCATCCTGCCACTGGCGGATGCGGTAGGCACGGACCTC
>JAIPKB010000142.1 GCA_021733795.1 Akkermansiaceae bacterium
GGCCTGGTTTACGGTGTAAACGCCGACATACCACACGTCGCTTTCGTGGTCGCGGTGCTGCAGGAACCCCAGGGTGGAGGAGGCGTCGCTGCGGACGGATTGGAGGATGCCCGGATTTCCGTTTTGGCGGTACTGATGGCGGCCCGGGAGGTCGCCCCGGCGGATCGCGATCTCGGTGCCGGGGGCCTGGTTTTCCAACTCCAGCAACCAGCCGGGGGAGCTGAGTTGGGGTTGCTCTTGATTCGACACCACAAAGTAGCGCCAACCGGCCCGGGCACTGTCTCCGTTGAGCACCGAAACAAAGTGGTTCTGCGGGTTGTGCGGTTCAAAATTGGCGGTGGCGTAGTCGAGCGGCGTAACGACCGGTTCCCGGTTGCTGAGATCGCCGGCATAGTCGGCGGCCGAATAGGTGGTGAGGTAAACGGTCCCGTCGCTCAGATCGGGCAGGACCAGGCTGATGCTGTCGGCGACGCTCGGGTTGGCGACTTCCGAGAAGGCGTCGTTGTTGAAGGGATTGGGGACCTGGTCGCGCCGCAGACAGAGGTTCGGGTCTCCGGAACCTGGCGTGACGGCGACTTCCCAAGCGGTCTGATCGACCGGCACACTGACCCGGAACGTCTTGAAGCGGAAACTGTTGCTGGCGGCCACCGGGACGGTCCCGTCAAAGGCAATGTCGGTGATCTCCTGCTGGCGGGAATCGAGTTGGAAGGTTTCACCGGGATTTCCCCAAACCCCCACGTAATAGAGGTCGCCGCCACCGGGGGCCAGGAATCCCGGGACCAAAAGCCCCTGACCGGTGCGTTTTTTGTCGTAGTGAGCGGTGCTTGAGGAATGGGGCGCGAATCCCTTGCGCACGAAAAAGTCGTGATCCCAGGTGGTGGTGCCGGTGGCATCCTGGAGCCAGAGCCGCCAGGCCAGGGCCCGGCGGGAATGCTGGTCTTGAAAAAGCGGGCTCCCTCGGCCGGGATGCTGTCCGCGCCGCTGCCGCTGGACGCGTCCGCGGCGAGCACCCCGAGGTCTTCCACATGGACATCGCCGGTCACCAACTCGAACTGGGTTCCGGGATCGGCATCGACGAGCAGGAACCACGTTTGTCCGGCTCCGGTGGCATGGGAAAGCTGGCGGGTGAAGCCATCGTCGCCAACATGCTCGGAGGCGATGGTATAACTCGTCGGGGTCGGCGCGGAATCCTGTTTGGCGTAGAGCTGCGCCTCGCCGCTGGTCACCCGCAAGGCCGTCCGCCAAACGTCGAGGACGGGGGCGGCGGTGACCACCTTGTAGTAGTAGAGCGCTCCGGCGGTGCTGGTCACGCTGGCGGGCGCGGTTCCGGACAAGGTCGAGCCATCATCCCAAACCAAGGTGGATTCGTAGAACTCACCGTGAGTGGCCAAGGTGTATGCCGTCGAGCCCGGATCCGCAGCCGGCAAGTAAATGCCGATGTGGTAGTTGCGATCCGCACCAGTGGTGTTGGTGAGGATGATCGAATCCTGAGCGAAAGCGATCGAGCGATACGAGTAGGCCGAGGTGTTCGGGTCCTCATCAATTCTCAGATAGAGATCCGGATCACCGGCCCCGGTGCTGCTGAGAGTGACCTTGAAGCCTTCGGCATTGGCTGGCACCGTCACATCGTAATACGCCCATGTTCCGGGAGTGAGGTTGCCGACCTCACTAGCCCCGTCGTAGGCGACCGCCGGGTTGGCAGCGTGGGTCATGGCGGTCAGCGGCAGCAACAAGCAGAGCGCACGGGTGGGAGTATTGATGAATGGGGAGATCATTTTCATACGGGCGTGAGGATAGGGATGGCTAACATGATTTGAGGCGATGGATACCGGGCGTGCGCTGGGGTGTATTTCGAGGAAGCAACAGGGTTTGAAGAGGAATATATGCGTAAAATAACGCAATAGACGCGCATGTCAAACTAACATTCTTTTTCGGTGAATTCTTGATTTCTTCGGGATATCCGGCGCCTAACATATCTCACCGCCTGGCGATCCGTTAGATTTTCACCATCGCCGGTGAGACGGGGTCGCCAGCGGTCGTCCGGCTCACAACCGTTACAGAATCCCACGTGCCCCATGTTTCTCAGAACGAATCCATTTAACTGCGGAGCGACTGGATGGACTGGTTGCCGTTTTGGATCCCCCTGCAATCCCGGCACTCGCTTTTCCGAAGCGTCCGGGCGAATGAATTGAGAATAGAAATGCCGGGCCGACCGTTCAATCGCCATCCATTCTCCCGACCTTTCGGAAAATGACTCCTGCCAGATAATTCTCAGGCAGGTTCTTACCGAAGCATCGCTTGGACGCGGCTGCGGGTTTTGTTGGAATAGATCCCGTAGTAGCGGACGGTGTGCTGGGATTTGGGTGGGGCGTGGTCGATGACGGCGGCGAGAAAATCGATGGCTTTGATCAGGTTGTTTTCGCGCAGGGCGGGGAGGAATCGGTGGCGGGACTCGGGGCAAGATGCCCCTCAGACAGCCTGCGGCGAGACGCCACAGCCACAGAGCGAGAGGCTCAATACCATCCATCTAGCCCGGGTTCGGGTCACTTATGGTGGATCGGGGGTTAGATACCACTGACAAACTGAATCGTTTGCGGATTTCTATGGATCTGCCGTGAGGAATCTGGGTGTCACCGTTAGTCCCGCCGGGTCAGCTCGACGAAGACATCTTCGAGGGTGGCGTCGTGACGGAACAACGAGCGGAGCGGCCAGCCGTATTGGGCCACCAACTGGGCGATCGGCTCGCGGGCATCGGTCCCGGATTCCGCGAGCAGGGCGAAGCGGGTCCAGCCGTCCTCGAGCGGTTCCGGGGTGGCGCGGCGGATGCCTTCGATCCGGCCGAGCGCGGCGGCGGCGATTTCGGGGTCGGCCTGGAGTTCCACTTGCAGGCGGCCGGCCGCGCGCATCCGGCCGATCAGGTTGGCCGGGGTGTCGGCTGCACGGATTTTCCCGGCGTCGATGATGATCACGCGGTTGCAGGTCATTTCGACTTCGTGCAGGATGTGGGTGGAAATCAGCACGGTGTGGCTGGTGCCGAGTTGGCGGATGAGTTCGCGGATCTGGCGGATCTGGTTCGGGTCGAGGCCGTTGGTGGGTTCGTCGAGGATGAGCAATTCCGGGTCGTGAACCAGTGCGTCGGCCAGCCCCACCCGTTGGCGGAAGCCTTTGGAGAGGGTCTTGATCATTTTGCGGCGGACGGAGTCGAGACCGCAGGTATCGATCACCTCGCCGACCCGGCGGCGGCCCTCGGAGTTGGCCAGGCCCTTGAGTTGGGCGCGGTAGCGGAGGTATTCCCGGACCCTCATTTCCCCGTAGAGCGGGACGTTTTCCGGCATGTAGCCGATCCGGCGGCGGGCTTCGAGCGACTGGCGGAAGATATCGAACCCGGCGACCCGCGCGCTGCCCGAGCTGGGTGGCAGGTAGCCGGTAAGCATCCGCAGGGTGGTCGTTTTTCCGGCCCCGTTGGGCCCGAGAAACCCGACGATTTCGCCGCGGGCGACGGAGAAGGAAACATCCCGGACCGCTTCATGGCGGGCGTATCGTTTGGTCAGGTGGCTGGCTTCGATCATGGGGTGGGCAGGAGAGTGGGCGGGATGCGCGGTTGACGCAAGTGCCTGCGGCCCCTATTTAGATGGTTTGCGCGCATGGCCAAGCCGGAAATGCGCCGATCCGCAGGTTTCCGTGATCCCAACCACATCCATTTCCGCCCTGGCCACTCGACTCGATCCCGCGTCGCTGGAGCTGCAATACGCCCGCTGGCGGGATGATCCGGGGGCGGTGGAGCCGGTTTGGGCGGCGTTTTTCGAGGGTTTCGAGCTGGGACGGGTGCGCGGCGATGGGCCGGGCACTGGGTCATGCGGGCGGGACGATGGGCTTTCCGGCAGGGTCTGCAAGTTGGTGGGAGATTTCCGCAGGCTGGGGCATTGCCAGGCCCGGGTCAATCCGCTGGCCCGGACGGTCGAGCCGCATCCCGAGCTGCTGGCGGCAGTGCGGGCGATCAGTCCCCTGGATTTGGAGCGGATGGTGGCGGTGCCGGATTTCCAGCATGGCCGGGAAATGCCGGTCGCCGAGCTATTGGCGCAGTTGGAGGCATGTTATGGCGGCGGCATTGGTTTCGACTTCATGCATTTGCATGACTCCGAGGTCCTGCAATGGGTGCGTGACCGGGCCGAGGCGCGGCCGGGGGGCGACCCGGTCGATCCGGAGCGTGCTGCCGACGTACTGCGCTGGTTGCTGGAGGCCGAATTGTTCGAGCAGTTTCTCGGGCGGAAGTTTCTCGGTGAAAACCGCTTTTCGTTGGAAGGTGCGGAGGGGGTGCTGATCGTGCTCAACGCGATCCTGGAGGATTGCCCGGCCGCCGGGGTGGCGGAAATCGAGATGGGCATGTCCCACCGCGGACGGCTCAATGTGCTGGCCAACTTCGTCCGCAAGACTCTGAGCACCATTTTTCACGAGTTCACCGCCCACTACATTCCCGAGACCGCAGGTGGAGCCGGTGATGTGAAATACCACCTGGGCTACGAAAACCACCGGGATCTGGCGGATGGGCGGGTGCGGGTGAGCCTCGCCGCCAATCCCAGCCATCTGGAGGCGGTCAATGCGATCATCGAGGGCAAGGCACGCGCCCGCCAGCGCTTGCTGGGTGATGACGGCACGCTCACCAACCGGCGGCGGGTGCTGCCGCTGTTGATTCACGGCGATGCGGCTTTTGCCGGGCAGGGTTGCGTGGCGGAGGTGCTCAACCTTTCCCAACTGAGCGGCTACCGCACCGGCGGCACCATCCATCTGGTGATCAACAACCAGATCGGTTTCACCACCACTCCGGCCGACGCCCGCACCTCGCTGCACGCCACCGACGTGGCGAAAATGATCGACGCACCGATCCTTCATGTGAATGGCGAGGAGCCGATGGCGTTGTATTGGGCCGCCCGATTCGCGCTGGAATTCCGGCAGACGTTTGGCCGCGATGTGGTCATCGATCTGGTGTGCTACCGCCGGCAGGGACACAGCGAGTCCGATCAGGCCGCCTTCACCCAGCCGCTGCAGGCCCGCGAAATCGAGGTGCGGGAGAGCTTCGGCCAGGTCTATCAACAACAGCTTGTCGCCGCCGGCCTGCTCGATGAGGACGAGGCGCGGGGAATAGAGGAAACCATCTGGGAAAAGCTGGAGGCCGGCTACCAGCGGATGATGGAACTCGATGCCGCCGGCGACCGCGGCGGTTTCACCGGGACTACCGCCATCATTCAGCCGGACTACGACCACGCGCCGGTGCCCACCGGCATCAGCCGGGAGGTTTTCCAGCAGGTCGGCGCCGCGCTCACCCGGCTGCCGGACGGGTTCACGCCGCATCCCGCGCTCGCCCGGAGGGTGATCCCCAACCGGATCCAGACGCTGGCCGAGGGCGGGCCGTTCGACTGGGCGTTTGCCGAGGCGCTGGCGTTCGGGTCGTTGTTGTTAGAAAAAACCCCGGTGCGGTTGTCGGGGCAGGACAGCCGCCGTGGCACGTTTTCCCAGCGTCATGCGGTGATCTATGATTACGAGACCCGCGAGCGTCACATTCCGCTCAATCATCTGGGACCGGACCAGGCCCGGTTCAGTGTTCACAACTCGCCGCTCTCCCAGTTCGCGGTGTTGGGATTTGATTATGGGTACTCGGTGGCCTGTCCTTCGCTGCTGACGCTGTGGGAATCGCAGTTCGGTGATTTTGCCAATGGTGCGCAGACGATCATCGATCAATTCATTGCCTCGGCCGAGACCAAGTGGCAGCGGCCGAGCGATCTGGTGCTGCTGTTGCCGCACGGGCACGAGGGCATGGGACCGGAGCATTCGAGCGCGCGGTTGGAGCGGTTCCTCCAGCTATGTGCGGCGGACAACCTGATCGTGGCCAACTGCACCACCCCCGCGCAGTATTTTCATCTGCTCCGCCGGCAGAAACACCGCCCCTTCCGCAAGCCACTGATCCTGATGACGCCCAAGGGGTTGTTGTTCCGGCAGGAGGTGGTCTCCAGCGAAGCGGATTTTCTGGAAGGTGCCTGTTTCCAGGAGGTGCTGCCGGACACCCTGCCCTGCCCCGATCCGGCGGCGGTCACGCAGCTCGTGCTTTGCTCGGGCAAGGTGTTTTTCGAACTTGCCGCCCTCCGTCAGGAAGCCGGCGTCACCGATACAGCGATTCTCCGGATCGAGCAGCTCTATCCATTCCACCGGGAAATGTTGGAGGCAATGATGTGTCCCTATCCGAACGTCCGCCGATTCGTCTGGTGCCAGGAGGAACCCGCCAACATGGGGGCGTGGTCACACTTGTCGCCGTTGCTTCACGCCATGACCGGGCAGGCCGTCCACTACGCCGGGCGGTCCGCCGCTGCCAGTCCCGCCACCGGCTCCCGCGCCGTCCACCTGCGGGAACAACAGGAACTGCTCGTCCAGGCGCTCGGCATCCAGAGCCCGCCCGCTGCGGCGATCATGCAGAGATAGATCACGACGCTTCAGACGATCCTCTCCATACCGAAATTGTTGTCTTGAGGAATCTTCAACCGATCTGGTTGATCGACGGCTTCTTGCAGAACGTTCGACGTGATGTCACCGCGTCATTGCGGTGTGAGTGGGATGGGTTTGAGGAACAGATGGGAGGTTGCCATCTATTCTTGTTCGGGCGTGTTCATAAGGGTGGTAGGCAGGCAGGCTCTTCGGCGGGCTCCTTTTTGCCGGAACCCAGATACTCGAATTCCCCGGAGGGGGTGATGGCCACCGCTCCTCCTTCACAGTTGGCGAAAAGCCGTCCGTCCGCCAGAACGGATGCGTGGCGAGGGCATCCAGGCAAGGCGTAAAGGAACTCGGTCTTCCACTCTTCTCCGTCCCGGACCAGGCGATGCACCCGTCCATAATCCACCATCATGTGTTCCAATCCGGACAGCACGATGAGGTTTCCATTCCATCGCAGCAGGGACACGGTAAAGTCCTTGACGATCTGTTTCGCCTTTTCTCCCGCCTCAATGGCGAAAATTCCTCCGTGCTCCTCCCCGCCGCTGTCGATGCCTACAAGGGTGGTCGCACCCTCCCGCTCGATACCGACAACATCCGGGTTGAACCACCAGCGGGCGACGGCTTCCGGTGCACCCTCTTTGATCGCCTGATAGAGATCAGGATGTTTCGTTTGCAGGAACGAATAGCCCTCGTTCTCAGTTATGAATCTGGCGTATTCCCGGTCCGCCGGATGGGCGAAGCGGTAAGGGGTTTCCAACGCCTTTCCATCCGCAGTTCGTGCGAGTCCAGGGAGGGCTGGAAGGTTGTCCAAGGGGCGTAGCTCCCCGTCGCCGCCATCGAACCCGCCGAAGCAACTCTCAGGGGAGTCCGAATTGAAATCCCAACCGAGACGATTCCGGTCCAACTCGGTGGCCTTCTCCCCGGCCAGCCGGCGAAGTGCGTAACCCGCCGCATAGCGGACCCGCGGATACCAATGATGGTCGCGACAGAATTCCAGCGAAGGACGGCCACCCTTCGCGCCAAGCTGAGCGAGCGACAGGGCCGCCGAATAGGCAATCCGCCAATCCTGCGCCTTGAGCATCCGGCACAAGTGCGGCCAAACATCGGGGTTGTCCAAATATCCCAATGTGCGGCAGGCTCCGAGCCGCACATTGGGGTTGGGGTCGTCAAGAAGAGTGACGAGCCGGTCGGCCAGGTGCTTTGCCTTTGGGCCGATCATGGTCGCGAGTTCTCTGAACCGGAATACCTCGTCGCTGGCTCGGGCTTCCGCGATGGCTCCATCGATCAAGATATCGGCCGCCTCTGGCGTGCGACTGTCCGCGATGGCCAGGCTGACGGCTTCTGCAAAGTCCGCGGACTCCCGCTCTGCCAGCGACCGGAGTCGGGGGAACGCGGACCGTGACGATGGGCCAAGCGCCCCAAGGTAGCGGACCGCCGCCTTGCGACGAAACAGCGGCTGGGCGGAATCAAGCGCGATCATGGTGAGCGGATCCACTGCCGAAGCCGCCCGGTCTCCACACTCTCGCCACACCGAAGCCAGACCATCGAGGAAGTCCGTCTCCTCTGAGGAAGCCATGCGAAACTCGCGCAGCAGGGGTGCAACCGAGCGGGGTGCCATCCGCTCCAGGGCATTGTCGATCTGCGCCATGGTTTCCGGCTGGCGACGGAACTCCTTTGCCAGAAATGTGGCGGCCTCGTCCGTGTCGATGTCGGCGATGGCATTGGGCAGCCACCCTCGCCTTTTGCCTTCGGCGCGCGCCATCGGTTCCAGGTCGCCGGGCACGAAGTCCCCATTCTTCAGGGAACACAGGCAATAGGTTACCAGCTGATAGATTTCCGCGTCTTCGGATTCGAGCATGGCGATCAAGGGTGAAGCGGCAGTGCGGCCATGCCGTGCGATGGCCTCCGCCAGTGCTTGCTCTTCCGCATTCATTCCACTCCCCGGCGATGCCACTTCGGGAATCCGTTCCAAGAGTTCCGTCAGCGGGGGCGGCTTTGTGTCATCTCCGCCGGAATCCTGCGCCACCAGCACCGCCGACGCAAACGGCATGAGGATGACGAGTAGTTTCAGAACACCCCTTTCAAGTTGACGAGCGCGAGTCATGGGAGCACCTTATCAGGTTTCCAGTCCCACCTGCAAGCGGGATTTCCGGGATTTCGCCACCCCTGCCACAGTCCGGAAGGACCTTCCCTCACTCCGTCCGCTCGACCGTGACGGGCTCGCTGCCGGCTTCGTGGCCGGTGGTGAGGAGGGTGGTGTAGCGGCCGATGAGGCCAGCGAGCAGCGCGGCGAAGCCCGCGACGCCGAAGTCTCCGGCCAGGGTGAAATCCACACAGTCATCATGAACGCGCTGTCCAGTCATCTTGGAAAGCGGCTCATCCCAAACGATGGGTTGCGTCGATGGTGGCGAACCACCCAGATTCTTAAGGCTCTTTCTCGGATGTCGTAGAGAAAATGATATGGAAACCTCTCAAAGTTGTATCGCCGCAGGCCGCTCGCATCGAAATGGAAAAATTTCGGGTTCCTGCAAGTCCTTGCCACACCGACCTGAAACTCAGCGAAAAAGTCGTCGCCAAGAGCGTGAGATACCTCGTAATACATCGCGAGAGTCTCGCTCAGGTCATGCTGAACCTGCTTGTGAAATCTAACGTCCACGGAGATGGAGTCCGGAAACGAGTTCTTCAAACGTAATCAGCACGGTTGGATCCTCATCGGCTTCGCGAATTCGGCGGAAAACCTCGTCGTCGGACACATCATAAACCGGCGTCTCAAGTCCATGAAGGAGGCGGGAGGCGAGCGACGCCCGTTCCTCCTCGGGCAACATCGCGGCCTCCCTGACGATTTCTTCAAGCTTCATCATGCAGGAAGGGTAGGCTCCAAAGGTGCCGTCGACAAGTTTTTTTTCCCGCCACTGACCCGCGTATGCCCTCGCCGAAGACCAGCGACGGTCATAGACCGCCGCTACATTGCGCTTTGCCCGCGATGCAGCACCCCCATGAAAACCATCAGCAGACTCTGCCGGAGCTCTGGGACCAATCAGCCGGATTCTCCAACGACTGGAATCAATCCAGGCCCGATCCAAAACTCAGTGAGGTTGATTTGAGCAGGCTGTTGGGGCCTGATCGAGGGAAAGAGGAGCCCAAGTAGGTTCCATCAGGCATCTCTTGGGTCCTTCTTGCCCGCCTCTTTGGCAGGTGGACAGGAATGTCCACCCTCCTTATGAGACCCCCCCGGGAGGCGGCGGCCCGTCATTGGTGCCGCAGTTCAGCGGACCCGATGATGACTGACACTATTGTCCCCCGAGCAAGCGGCGGTTCAAGTATTGGTTGATTTCCGGTTGATTTCCTGCATTCTCGGGGTGGCGTCCGGGCTGGCTCTGGCAACATGAAGCGGCCGTAGTGACGTTAGGAACCGTTTTCTCATATAGCATGTCCACCCGCCGTCCGCTCACCGATCTTGAACGCCAGCTTGCCGGGCAGTTGGTCCAAACCCGGCTCCAGGCGGTCACTCTAACCGCCTTCGACGAGCTGGATCCGGGGCCGCTGCTGGAGTTGCACGGCCAGGTGGCGGAGGCGTTTCTGGCCAAATACGGGGTGGCGCTGGGCCTGCTGCCGTTTTTTCTCAAGGCCGCCGTGGCGGCGCTCAAGCAGGTGCCGGTGTTCATGTCGCACATCGATGGTGATGATCGGGTCGAGTGTTCCCGGTGTGACCTATCGGTGGTGGTGGACACGTTTTGCGGGTACGCGCAGCCGGTGCTGCGCGACTGTGATGGGGCATCCATCGCGGAGCTTGCGGCGAATCTGGCCGGGCTCACCGGCAGGGCGCGGGCGGGGGAGTTGACCGTCCCCGAGTTGCAGGGCGGGGTGCTCGCCCTGACTCATCATGACGGGATGGGGCCGTTGTTCGCCACGCCGGCTCTGAACTCACCGCAAAGCGCGGCGCTGGTGATTCATCCGATCCAACAGCGCCCGGTCGCCCGCGGCGGCCGGGTGGTCGTCCGGCCGCTGATGAACCTGAGCCTCAGCTACGATGCCCGGCTCATTCCAGAAGCGGCCGCGACGGCTTTTCTTTCCCATTTCAAATCCGCCATCGGGGCACCGGTGGGGTTGTTGTTCAACGGGTGAGAGTGGGGCGGGGGGGCGGGGCGTCGGCATGCTGCCGGCTATGTGGGGCCGGCATGCTGTCGGTCGTTAGTGAATAGGAGGGCTGGCGGACAGCATGTCCGCCGGGGCAGCGTTCAGGATGAACGCGCTCCTGCAGCACTCGCCGTTCACCTCACTCCATCAGCGCCGCGCGGAAACGGGGTTGCTGGCGGTCGGGGTCCCAGTAGCCGAAGCCGGCTTTCCATTCCCACAGGGTCCACGGGATGTGGCGGGCTGCGGCCAGTGATCTAACATCCTTGAGGTAGCGTGCGCGGCTGGCGGAGTCGCCCACGTTATGGCAGCCAAACTCGCCGAGGTGAATGGGGCGACCGAAATGGCGGGACCAGGCGGCTGCCTCGTCGAGCGCCGCACGGATGGGACGGATCGAGCAGGGGTTACGGTCGCCGGGGAGGGTGTTGTAGGCATCGAGAAACACGCGGACTCCCTGGTTTCCGGCGAGTGTGGCAGGGAGGGGGAGCGGGGTCTCCGGCGGGCCGGGATAGCGCACGTTGCGCAGTTCGGTGAGCCCTACCCAGCCGGCTCCCTGGTGGGTGAAGTGAAACGGCTCGTAACAATGGACCGTCACCACCAACCGGTCGTCGCCGTCAGGCAGGCGGAGCTTATCGAGTTCGCCGACACTGCCCCAGTGGCCGGGGCTGACGACGAGGATCCTGGTGGGGTTGGATTTGCGGATTGCGGCGATCGCCTGTTGCTGGATCGGGTTGGCGACCTCGGTGGAGAGTTCCCCGCAGGGCTCGTTGAGGAGTTCGAAGAACAGCCCGGGGGGCCAGGCTTGGAAGTGGCGGGCGATGGCGTCCCATACGGCGACGAAGCGTTCGCGGTGGGCGGCCGGGTCGGTGGTTAGATCGTTGAAGTGGTGCCAGTTGAGGAGCACATGGAGTTTCCGGTCCAGGGCCCTGCGGAGCAGCGGTTCCAGCTCGGTTAGAAAGGCCGGATCCAACTGCCATGTGCCGTTTTCCGGCTTGATCCGGAAGTGCCAGGCGACGGGCACGCGGATGTGGTCGAACCCCTCGTCGGCGATGCGGTCGATGTCGTCGGTCGTGAAATGAACGCCCCAGTTTTGATCGGGCGGGGCTTCGAAGCCATTGCCGAGATTGACCCCGCGGGTGAGGCCGGCGAGCGCCCGGTGGGCCGGGGTGTCGGGGCCGAGGATTTTGGGTTTCACGAACTGCGGTGGGGTGGCGGCTTTGGCGTGGAGACGGAGGGTGACAGGCACGCCCGCCTTGAGTCCGAGGGTTTGGACGAGCGGGGATTTACTCCAGGTGGCGGCGAGGTGTTTTCCTTGTTTGGGCTCGGAATCGGCCAGCGGCCAGGCCTCGGGGCGGGCGGCAGGGGCCCAGGGGGAGCGCCAGTGGGCAGGCTGGTCCTCCGCCATTTCCTCAAATCCTCCATTGTGCAGTTCGGTGCCGCTGGCGGTCAGCCCATCCCACAGCACGTCCTGCCGCGGCATCCGTCCATTTTTTTCCGGCGACCATGGCCCGTTGAGATCGAGGTCCACCGAGCCATCGGCTGCGGGGGTGAAGCGGATGGTGATTTCCGTCCATTTCCACCAATGGATCGGGGCGGACATATCGGTGTGGCGTTCGCGGACGGCCGGATCCTTCTCCCAGGCTGCGGGGGTGGCGGTGCCAGGGGTGATCCGGACCTCGCCGAGGGCGGGTTGGCCTGCCGGGACCTTGAGCCAGAGTCGGGCATGGCTGGCGAGCATCAATGGTTCCTGGGCCTGCAACAGGCTGGCCAGGGCGATTATAACGGTGAGGATCCGGAACATGGCGATGGACCTCTACGCTGTGGCCGGGCGGTTTGTTTCAAAGTGGCGTCGGTCAGAGCCCGCGATGGGCTGCGGCGAGGCGTTTGGCGGTGGCGATGGTATTGCGGTGGAGCTTGGCGGTGAACTCCGGTTGGCGGTTGTAGCCACCGCCGTAGAGGACCGCCACCGGGATGCGGTTGCGGATGAGCGCGCCGAGGAGCACTTCGTCGCGCCGCTGGAGGTCCTTGAGGGACAACTGCATTTGGCCTAAACGGTCGTTGCGGTGGTTGTTCACCCCGGAAACCCAAATGACCAGATCCGGAGTAAACGTGTCCAGCGCACGGGCCAGCGAGACGAAAAGCTGGTTGAGATACATTTCTCCCTCGATGTAACGGACGGTCTCAACACTGAGCGAGCCTGCTGCAGTCGGCGCGGTCGGACGGCGGGGGACATGGATTGAGTAGGTGAACACCCGGGGGTCGCCGGCCAGCAGCGCGTGGGTGCCCTCACCCGGTTGAGCATCGGTATCGACGACCATGATCCGGATGTTCGGCTGTTTGACCTGGAGGTCGCGGATGGCCACGGCCACATCGTTGAACACGCTGAAGCCTTCGCCGCGTTCGTGAAATGCCCGGTGGTTGCCACCGGCGAGGCAGGCGGCGACGCCTTCGGTGAGCGCCGCATGGCAGGCGAGGCGGGTGGCCTCGACTTCGGTCGCGCTGCGGAGGAAAAGCCCGGGCAGGGAGGGTAGACCGAGGATGATCTGCTCGCGGCGATCAAGGGTGCCGGTTTGGATTCGTTGGACATAACCGGCTTCGTGGACCCGGCGGAGCAGGAAGGGATCCACCGTGCCGACATCGATGATTTCCTCGGGTTGGAGAATCCCGTTTTCGAGCAGCATATCCTTGGAAACGCGGAACTTGTCCATCGGGAACGGATGTCCGGCGGGCAGTTGAAGTTCGAGTTCGGTGGAGTAAAAGCAGCGCATGGCGGGCGGGGACAGGGAACAGCGGAATCCGGGAAATACCAATGGCAAAGTGCGGAAATGTGACCTTCCGGGCGGGATCGCGGAGAAATCGCGGGGGTGAGGATGGTTTTTCAGATAAATTCCGCAGGGCGGTGACGTTAAGGTGGCTCAACCAAATGAAAACACTACTGACCTATTTTGCAGCCTGCGCGATGGCGGTTGCCGGAAGCTTGAAACCCGGCGACGCCGTGAAACCGGATGCCATTGGCGCCGCCACCTTTATCAAGGGGGAGGCCCCCAAGGAATGGGAGCAGGACAAGCTCTACATTCTGGAATGCTGGGCCACCTGGTGCGGTCCCTGCGTGGCCGCGATTCCCCACATGAACGAACTCTACACTGAATTCAAGGACAAAGGGCTCCGGGTTTTCGGGATGAACGTCTGGGAGGACAACCAGACCGAGGTGGAGGAATTCGTCAAGGCCAAGGGTGAGGGCATGTCCTACCCGGTGGCCTTTGCCGGGATGGAGGGGCCGTTCATTGGCGAATGGCTCAAAGCCGCCGGGGTGAATGGGATTCCTCATGCCTTCGTGGTGAAAAACGGCAAGCTGTTGTTCTCCTGCCACCCGGTCGAACTCACCAAGGAAGTGGTCACCGATTTGCTGGCTGGTGGCGAAAAGGAGGCGGCGATCGTCAAGGAGAAGCAGGCCGCCGCGGCCAAGGCCGCCGAGGAGGATGCCAAGGCGGAGGCGGAGTCCGCCGCACGCCAGGAACGGCTCGGCGACTTCGAGGAGCAACTCAGCAAACTGGGACAGGCTGAGGACCATGAGGGAGCCCTTAAGCTGGTGAAAACCACCTTGGCGGAAAACACCAAACTCACGGTCGAGGACAAGCAGCAACTGACGTTTGTGACGGCGATGATTTATGCCGAGATGAAGAAGCTGGATGAGGCGCTCAAGGCGCTTGACGAGGCGAAGGCGATCGCCCCCGAGTCCGAGATGGGCAAACACGTTGAGGAGATCAAAGCCCAGGTGAAAGAGCACATGAGCGCGCAACCGGCCACGGAAGGTGGTAAAGAGGAGGCTGCAGAGGGCAAGTAGGCGCGTTCGTCAGAACGCGTGGTGGGTGGGAGCTGGCTGGAGAGTGCGGGCGGGACGTTTCCCCCGCGCGCTGTGACCAGCGCGGCCACGAGGGGGCTTTGTCACGCCCCCCGCCTCACGGGGTGATTTTCGCCTGCACCCGGGCTCCGGTGCGCAGCGCGGCGGTGGCGTAGATGGCCACCGCCAGCCAGATCAGGGCGAAGGACGCCAGACGGCCCGCGGTCATCGGTTCGCCGTAGTAGCGCCAGCCAATCAGGAATTGAAGGGTCGGGCCGATGAATTGGAGAATCCCCAGGGTCGTGAGCCGCAGTCTGCGGGCGGCGTGACCGAAACAAAGCAACGGCAGCACCGTGGCCAGGCCGGTCCCCATTACCAGCAGGCACTCGAGCGGGCTGGCTCCGAAGGTTGCGGCCAGAGGCAGTCCGCCGAAGATCAACCATCCGCAAGCCAGCGGGCTGATCAGCGCGGTTTCCAGCGTCAGGCCGGCCAGTGCCCCCAGCGGCGCCCGTTTTCTAACTACCGCGTAGAGGGCGAATGACACGGCCAGGCAGAGCGCGACCCACGGGAAATGCCCTACCGCCGGGACTTGCAGCAGCACGCCGCAGAGCGCGATCACGATTGCCATGAGTTGCAGCCGGCTGTGGCGTTCGCCAAACCAGAGGGTGCCGAAGAGCATGTTGAAAAACGGATTGAGGTAATACCCGAGCGAGGCCTCGACAATCCGCTCGTTGAGCGTGGCCCAGACATAGAGCAGCCAATTGGCGGAAAGCAGCAGGCCGGAGAGCAGGTGCCACGTCGCCGCCCGGGGCTGGCGCAGCACCCCGCAGGTGGACCGGAAATCGCCGCTCCACAGGAGTAGCGGCACCAACAGCGCCAGCGACCAAATCGCGCGTTGGGCGACGATCGTGCCCGGAGCCAGGAAATCCAGCTGCTTCCAAAATACCGGCAACACCCCCCAAAGAAAGAAGGCGGCGATGGCGGTTGGAATTCCTGTGCGTCCGTTGGGCATGAGTGGGGTGGCGGCCCGGAGTCTGCCCGACGCGGCCAAATCCCCAAGAACAAAGGTGACGATGGCTGGAAATTGCTAAATATTGCCTGTCTTTCTCCACATTTTCTGAAATCATCCCTCCGAGCCGCCAGCGCTCCATCCCCGTGTCCTTCAACGAAGACGCCAGAGTCAAAATCCCCGCGATTCTCCACCTCGCGAGACTCGGGTATGAAAACAACTCGCCCGAGCCGCTGGAGGGGGCCTTCTACCCCTCGCCATCGATGCTCGGCCTCATCGTCGAGCAGTTCGCCAAACTCCACCACCTGCCGCTCACTCCCGAAAGCACCCGCTTCATCAACGCCCTCGTCATGCAGGAATACCTCGACGAATTCAACGGCCAACAACCGGCATGCACGGCGGATTTTTGCACGGCGGCTTGGCAGGCTACGGAGCGCTGGCTTCAGCCGGCGTGTCTTGGCGGAGCACGTTTTTTCAGCTTTTCAGATCCTTCCCTTTGACGCG
>JAIPKB010000001.1 GCA_021733795.1 Akkermansiaceae bacterium
GGGGGGGGGGGGGGGAAGATTGAAATTGGAAAGCTGAAAGGTGGGGTTCGCTGGCGGTTCGTTGGCGACGTGGACAATAAGGTCCGCGCTCCTTATGAGAAGTTGTCATGAGAAAGTGTCGGGGTGCCTATAAATTCCCTCTTGCCTGTGCTCGTGACCGTGGCGAACGGACGCGATGTCGAGGGCGATCCATTGGCTGGCGCGTTGTGACCAACGCGGCCACTGTGCTCCCGGTGGCGGACGGCGGACAACAGGCTGGAATCTGATCCTCCGTCCTCCTTCGCATGGCTACGGCGGACAGGTTGCCCTGGCCCCCAGGATTTTTCGGGCATGGACGGAGGCTCGGCCTTGGAGCATGAAGGCTGGAAATCCGCAGGGGGAGCGACGCTTGCGGCCACTCCCCCTGCTTTGTTGTGCGACAACTCCAAGTGGTGCGCCTCCGTTCCGGCTATCTTGAGCAGCCTGGCGATGGGCGTATCCTGTCAGATAGAAGGCCCAGCGAAGGGAAAATGCTCAGGGTTACTGAGTTCAGGGCTTGGTTCCGGCCGGGTCCCCGGCGGCGATCAAGTCGTCGAGGTGGCCGCCGCGGGCGGTGACCCATTTGCCTTTGCGCACCACCTGGCTGAACCCCAGCCCGCTCCCCGCCGCCGCCGTAAAAACCTCCCATGCCTGCGAGGCCAGGATCCCGGACACGATCAAATCGCCGCCCGCTGCCAGCGCGCGGGCGATCACCGGCCAGGCCTCGATCAGCACGGTCGAGAACAAATTGGCCACCACCACCGTGTAGCCGCTGCCGCGCGGTTTCCATTTCAGCACATCCTGCCGCTTGACCGAAACGCCATCCACCCCGTTGCGGCGCAGGTTGTTGCCCGCCACCTCCACCGCAAACGGATCGAAATCACACGCAAATGCCGGCCCCGAGCCGAGCTTCCTCGCGGCGAGCGCCAGCAATCCCGTGCCGGTTCCCAAATCCGCCACCGACCAGACCGATCCCCGCCGTTCCCGGGCGACATCGGCCAGCAGGCGCAGGCAGGTGGCGGTGGTCGCATGATCGCCGGTGCCAAATGCCATCTCGGGTGGGATGCTGATGAGCTGGCGGCGCGGATTGGCCGCCTGCAGGGTGGCCAGCTCCTTGGCGGCGGTGACGGCGGTCACCAGCAGGGAATCGCGCACCTTGAGCGGGCGGGGGGGCGGCACCGGCTTGCTCCACTCGCTCCTGGTCACCTCGCGCACCGTGCCGCCGAAGCGCGCGACCACCGCTTCCGCCTCCCGGCGTTTGTCGCAATAGAGTTGCACGCGGAGCGATTTGCCGCCCTTGAGCAATTCGATGACCAGATTGGGGTTTCCGGAAAAGCGCTCCTCCCACGCATCCATCCACTGGGAGCCGGAGAGTTTGGACCAAACGAACATAGGGATAAGTAAATCAGCAGGGGTTGAACTAAAAGCGGGCCGACCCGGACCAATACCCGGGCCGGGGGCGGCTGACAAGGGATTATCGCCCGTTGCCTGGAATCCGCTGTTGCCTGGAATCCGCTTGCCACCGCCGGCCAGCCTGACATCCTCAGCCGCGTGAGCCCGATCTCGATTGCCGCACTCAAGGAACAGGCCGGTGAGAAACCCATCGCCGCCGCCGTGCTGGCGCAACTGCAGCACCGCCAGCTCCGCACCACTAAAACCAATAAACCCTACCTCGAACTCGGCCTCGCCGACGCCACCGGGAGTTTTTCGATCAAAATCTGGTCGGATTCCCCGGCGTATGCGGCAGCCGAGAGCCTGCCCGACGGCGGGGTCACCCGGTTGCAGGGGCGGTGGACCGCAGGCCAATACGGGCTTGAAGCCAAGGAACTGGAATTATCCCTGCCCGACGATGCCGCCCGCGACGCCTTCTTCGCCGGCGACCCCGGCATCCGGGAAAAACAGGGCCGTGACTACGCGCTCATCGAGCAACTCTGCGATTCGATCGGGGACCCCCGGCTGCACGCACTCTGCGCGCATTTCCTCACCTCCCACGGCGAACGGTTCCGGCGCACCGCCGCCGCCAAGCGCAACCACCATGCCCGGCGCGGCGGCCTGGTGGAACACGTGGCGCAGATGATGCGCGCCGCCGCCGCCCTCTGCCCGGTCTATCCGGAACTCAACCGCGACCTCCTGCTCACCGCCGTGCTCTTCCATGATTGCGGCAAACTGTGGGAAAATAGCTATCCCGAACGCGGATTCAACCAGCTTCACAGCCTTCACGGCGAAATGCTCGGGCATATCCCCTTGGGCATCGAGCTGGTCAACAAGCTCTGGCGCGAGGTGCAGGAGTCCGCCGCGGCCGGAGCTTGGGAAACCCTCATGCCGCCCACCGAGGAAGCCCGCCTGCATCTGCTCCATCTCATCGGCAGCCACCATGGCGAGTATCAATTCGGCTCACCCGTACTCCCCCGGACCCCGGAGGCCTTCGCGCTTCATCACCTCGACAACCTCGATGCCAAACTCGAAATGGTCCGCGATGCCTACGCCCTGGGCAGGGAACTCGCACCGGGCATCTACGACCGGATGTTCCCCCTCCAGAACAACCTGGTGAGGCCGCTGGCGGGTTATTCTCCCCCGGAAAAAACGGAAAATCAAACGGCCGACGGTCCAGACCCGGCTGCCGCAGGCAAGGCGGAGGCCGCCGAAAGCCGGCCCCCGGATTGAGTCCGCGCCGCTCCCGAGAGCCCCCATTCCGGTCATCCAGAGCCCGCCGATCCAAACGGTCGCCGCCGTCGGCGGGAATGGTAGGCATATCCTGCCACAGCAAATCCCAGTAATTGAATAGCTTGAGCTAAAAGCTTCGCAAATATGCTGAACAGTTAATCAAATTCTTCTAAAATATTTTGATTTTCTTCTTGACGCGGAGGGGTGTTTTGACAATCCTGAGGATTGTAATACACCCGCGCTGGATTTTCCATCGCTGCTGTTCGTTCAGCGACCCTCGTTTTTCGCTTCTGCAAACCCCAACCAAGAAAGACTCCCAACCATGTCATTTCAACAAACCCTAAGGTGCCTCAGGCCCTTGCTTGCCCGCGTCCTGCTGATTGCGGGATTGTGTGTCGGCGGCTTGTTCTGGATCCAGTCAAATGCGGAACCAGAATTCAGTGCCGCTCTCGATGACGCCTCCCCGCCGACCGTCCAGCTCAGTTTTGAGGCGGGAGAAGACGGAAATTATTATCCAGAATACTTTGAACCCCCCATCAATGGGGGCCCCGGGCGATGGGTTCCCATCCCCAACGCCGAGCAATTTTTCCACGCAGGCAAACACGTGGTCTTTGTCGAGGTTCCGGGCGAACCCACCCCGAAGAGCCGCATCCTGCGCATGGTCGCGGCCGACCAGATCATCAGGCCCACTATCTTTCCGGCCTCGGTCACCGTATGTCGGGTGGAACCGACCAAGTGTCCGCGCAAGGCCACCATTTGTGTCGCTGACGTTGCCACCGTATGTCCCACCGTGGCATTAGCCACCAGTTGTCCGGTCCAACTCACCCGATGCACCCAGGTCCGCACCCAATGCCCCAGCCGTGCGACCTCCTGCCCGGTCCAGGCGACGACCTGTACGGCCAAACCCCTGCCGACGTTCTGCGGCGGCGTGGCGACCCAGTGCCCGAAACAAGCCACCCAGTGCGCGTCGGTGATCACGGTTTGCCCAAACCAGCCGACGGCCTGCCCGAAAAGCCGCACCCAGTGCCCGACCGTGGCGACCCAATGCCCGGCCAACGTGGCGACCATCTGCCCGCAGCCGCCGCAACTCACCACCTGTCCTGCCAGCTCGACCGCCTGCCCGCAGATTCAAACCAGGTGCCCGATGCAGGTAACCGCCTGTGTCACCGAACTGACCACCTGTCCGCAAGGCGTCACCTATTGTCCGGAGCAGCCCACCCGCTGCCCCACCAAGCTCACCGCCTGCCCGCAGCAGGCCACCCGCTGCCCGGCCGAGGTAACGACCTGCTCGACGAAGGCGACCGTCTGCACGGCGGCTCCGACCAGTTGCCCGACCGTGATCGACCCCACCCAATGCCCCAGGCTGCAAACCCAGTGCCCGCGTGCCCTGACCGTCTGCCCCAGTGACATCGGAGCGGCCACGATCTGTGCGGCCGATGTCGAGCCCACCAAGTGCTCGTCGCTTTACACGGCTTGTCCCACCACCGCGACCCTCTGCCCCAGGCAGCGGACCGAGTGCCCGGCACAGCCGACGCTCTGCCCGATGAACCAAACCAAGTGCCCGATCACGGCGACGGTTTGCCCGCAGGCGACAGCGGCCACAGAGTGCCCCAGAATCGACACGGTTTGTCCGCAAACCATGGCCACCGAATGCCCGATCATCCAGACCCGCTGCCCGCAAGCACCCACCCGCTGCCCGCTGGGACCTGACTGCCTGCAACCGACGACGACCCCCGGGATCCCCACGGAATGCTCGGGCCAAGCGACCGAATGCGTGCAGATTTCGACCATTTGCCCGAGACTGCCGTCCGAATGCGGCGGCGAAGTCACCGTGTGTCCCGCGTCAAGCACCACTTGTCCCAAGCAGGCCACCCGATGCCCGGTGGAACGCACCAATTGCCCGGCGGCCGCCACCAATTGCCCGGCTCAGGCGACCGCCTGCCCGCAGGTGCGGACCCAATGCCCGCAGTTTGACACGATCTGTCCCACGGCCGACACGGTCACCATCTGCCCGCCTTCACTGACCGAGTGCCCCAGGCAGTCCACTCAGTGTCCGCTGGAGCCGACCATTTGTACCACGACGCTGACCACCTGCGCCGGCCAGCAGACGCTTTGTCCGGATCCCACCGGTGCCACCACCTGCCCGCAGGTGCGGACCGAGTGCCCCTCAAGACCCACCTTCTGCCCGCAGGCCGCCACCCGCTGCCCGGCTTACGAGACCATCTGCCCGCAGAACGGCACCATCACCCAGTGCCCGGACAAGGCCACCGCCTGCCCGGCGGTCCCCACCCACTGTCCGCAAGCGGATACCCAGTGCCCTGAAAAACCGACGTTCTGCCCGGTCCGCTTGACCCAGTGCACCAACGAGCCGACCAACTGCCCGATCGACACCACCAAGTGTCCGCAAGGAGTTACCTATTGCCCGGTTGCGGCCACCGCGTGTCCGAGGGTAGCCACCGAGTGTCCGCAGGATCAGTTGACCGCCTGCCCGGTGAAGGAAACCCAGTGCCCGAGCGAGCAAACCCGCTGCCCGGCCACTGCGACCCGCTGCCCGGCTGAGCCGACGATTTGTGCGCCGGATGCCGTGATGACCCAGTGCCCGGCGACCGACACCGAATGCCCGCGGATCACCACCGTCTGCCCGCGGATCGCCACCGCCTGCCCGGTCGAGCAGACCTTCTGCCCGCAGGGTGAGACTTACTGTCCGACCAAACCGACGGCCTGTCCGCGCGTTCCCACCGAGTGCCCGGCGGGTGCCACCCAGTGCCCGCGGCAGGCCACGGTCTGCCCCACTCAGCGGACGGCCTGTCCGTCCCTCCGCACCGAGTGCCCGGCTAGCCAGACCACCTGCCCGGTGATTCCCACCCAGTGCCCCAGCGGCGAGCCGACCATCTGCCCCATTGAGGACACCCAATGCCCGGTCCAGCAAACGCTTTGTCCGGTGACCACCGGGGCGGCCACCACTTGTCCCTACCTGCCCACCGTGTGTCCGTCCGCCGACGGCACCACCACCCAGTGTCCGCAGGAAACCACCGTCTGCCCGCAAGCCCAGACCCGGTGCCCGGTCAAACAGACCGAGTGCCCGCAACACGCGACCGGCTGCCCGGTGATTGCCACCATCTGCCCATCGGACCCGGTGGATACCCAGTGCCCGATGAAGGAAACCGAATGCCCTGGTAACGGTGCCACCTTCTGTCCCTCAGTGCCCACCGAGTGCCCCGCCAGCCCCACCAAGTGCCCGGCGGAACCCACCCGCTGTCCGCTGGATCCCGCGCCCACCACCTGCCCGGTTGAACGGACCGTGTGCCCGGTCGGCACCGCCACCGCCTGCCCGACCACGTTCACCGAGTGCCCAGTGACCAGCATGGTGACCCAGTGCCCGGTGGCGACGACCTCCTGCCCGGTGAGGCAAACCGCGTGCCCGAGAAGTGTCACGGAGTGCCCCGCCGCGGAAACCCAGTGCCCGGAAAGGGAAACGGTGTGCCCGGCGACCGTGACCACTTGCGTGAATGAACCCACTCTGTGCCCCACCACCGCCGCTACCATGTGTCCGGTGACCGCCACCGCCTGCCCGCGGGAAATGACCGCCTGCCCGCGGATCACCACCGAGTGCCCGCAATCGCCCACCATTTGCCCGCAGTTGACCACCCGCTGCCCGCAACAGGCGACCCAGTGCCCCCAGGCGCAGACCAACTGCCCCACCAAGCAGACCGCCTGCCCACAGCTGGAAACCGAATGCCCGGTCGCCCAAACCTCCTGCCCGAAGGTTGAGACCGAGTGCCCCCGCAGCCCAACGCAGTGCCCCCTCCTGATCACCGAGTGCGTTCAGTCAGCCACCCAGTGCGCTACGCAACCCACCCAGTGTGCCACCGGTGCGGTGACCTACTGCCCTGAGGAACCCACCCGGTGCCCGGCGTCGGCCACCAAGTGTCCGGCCACGGCCACCCAATGTCCCATCGAGCAAACCACCTGTCCGGCGGTCCAGACGGTCTGCCCGGCCAAGGCCACCGAGTGCCCGGCCGAACCCACCCGTTGCCCGGCCAAGCAAACCGAGTGTCCGGCGGTCCAAACCGAATGCCCGGTTGTCCAAACCGAGTGCCCGGCCCGGGTGACCACCTGCGTCGGCAGTCCCACCGAGTGTCCGCAGGCGGATACCCAATGCCCGGCTGTGGCCACCGTCTGCCCGACTGTGGCTACCGAATGCCCGGTGGGGACCACCGAGTGCCCGGACCCCACCGGCACTTGCGGTCCGACGTTCTTCCCGCGACACGCCACCGAGTGCCCGCCTGACGTGCCCACCCAGTGCCCGGTCAACATCACCACCTGCCCGGTCAAGGACACGGAATGTCCGGTGGATGTGGTGAATGTCACTAGTTGCCCGCGCATTGCCACCCAATGCACCGGCACCGCAGCCACCGAGTGCTCCACCAATTCCACCCAATGCCCAAGTGCCGATCATCCGACGGAATGCCCGAGCGGAGCGGGAGACACCACCACCTGTCCGATCGCGCCGACCCAGTGCCCGCGGCAGACCACCCACTGCCCGGCGGTGGCGACCGAGTGCCCGCAGATCGTGACCGAGTGCCCGTTTGACCCGACCGTTTGTGGCGAGCCGACGATTCTGCCGCAAATTCCAACTGAGTGTCCGCGGATCACCACGGAATGCCCGGTGGGGACCACCGAGTGTCCGGATCCTACCGGTACTTGCGGACCGACCATTTTCCCGGACAAGCCCACCGAGTGTCCGCAGCAGGTGACCGTTTGCCCGCGCGTTCAGACCGAATGCCCGACATTCTCGACCGAGTGTCCGGACGCCACCGGTGCCTGCCTGTAAATCCCCACTGACCCCAACCCCGTGCGGTCAAGACGGACGTGACTTCGGTCACCACGTCTTGGCCGCACGTTTTTGTGGTTGAAAGAAACGCCGCTACCAGGGCGTTTCCAGACCCGGCAGCAGCCTGCGCTCCGCCCGCCCGCGGGTGGCTGGTCGATCAGGAGCCCTCTCCATCCGATGAACGACTTACCCCAACCCCCGATGATTTCCCGGCGACGCCTGTTGAAGCTGTGCGGGATGGCCGCATTGGCAACCCAAGGATCCACCCGAGCCGGCGGCAGCGCCAACAATACCGTCAGGGTCGGCGTCATCGGCTGCGGTGGCCGGGCGCAGGGGTTAGCCGCCCAATTCGCAAGAATCAAGGACGTGTCCATCGTCGCCCTCTGCGATGCCGACTCCGCCCGCATCGATTCCACCGCGAAGCGGCTTGCAACCCGGATCGCCGACCCGGGCGGGCTGGCAAAATTCCAGGACTACCGCCATTTGTTGGACCGCAAGGACATCGATGCCGTGGTGATCGCCAGCCCCAACCACTGGCACACCCTGCATGCGATCCACGCGATGCAGGCCGGTAAGGATGTCTATCTGGAAAAACCGGTGAGTCACGAGTTGTTTGAGGGCCGCCAGTTGGTCGCTGCCGAGCAGAAATACGGACGGATGATCGCCGCCGGCTTCCAAAGCCGTTCCTGCCCCGGGCCGCGCGACGGGTTTCAGTTCGTGCGCGAGGGAAAGCTGGGGAAAATCCTCAGGGTTCACATCTGCTGCTTCAAAGACCGCACCGGAATCGGCAAGCGGCCGGATCCCCTCACCCCGCCGGCCAGCGTCGATTACAACCTGTGGCTCGGACCCGCCGCCGACCTCCCGCTCTACCGCAACCAGTTCCACTACGACTGGCATTGGGCCTGGAACACCGGCAACGGCGAAATCGGCAACCAGGCACCCCATGAGATCGATCTCGCCAACTGGTTGTTAGGTGACGCTGGCCTGCCAACGGAAATCCGCAGCATCGGCGGACGCTTCGGCTGGAACGACGCCGGCGAAACGCCCAATATGCAACTCGCCTGGTATCAGCTCGCCGGGGTGCCCGTCACCATCGAGGTGGATGATCTCCAATTGACCCCGACCCGCAAGGTGACCGGAGTCCGCGACGGAATCCGCGTCGGACTGGTGGTGCATTGCGAGGGTGGACAACTCCGCGGCGGCCTCGGCGGGATGTATGCCGTGGGCGTGGATGGCAAAATGCCGATCCAGAAATTTCCGGGCGATGGTGGAGCCCGGCATCAGGCGAATTTCATCGACGCCGTGCGCTCACGCCGCAGTGATGATATCGCATCGCGGATCGTGCTCGCCGAGCGCGCCGCCGCGATCGCCCATCTCGCCAATCTTTCCTATCGGGCCGGAAGCCCGGCCGGGGCCGCTGCGCTCGAGTCATGCATCGGCGGCAACCCCGCTGTGGCAAGCCTGCTGGCCGACCACACCAAACACCTGGCCGATTGGGGCATCACCCAGCCCGCCTATACCGTGGGCAAGCCCATCAGCATGGATCCGGCCACCACCAGAGTGCTCACTCCGGGGCTCGACGAAGCGCTCGTCCACCGCCCCTGCCGTCCCGAGTTCACGGTGCCCGACCTGGGTTGACCGCTCCGGGGCGCGTTCATTCTGAACGCTGAGTCAGGCGGACATGCTGTCCGCTGCGGTGGCGGTGAGTCCGCCGCGCGTCCGCCGCGCCCGACAGCATGTCGGTCCCACATAGCCGACAGGATGTCGGCGCCCCGCGCGTTCATTCTGAACGCTGAGTCAGGCGGACATGCTGTCCGCTGCGGTGGCGGTGAGTCCACCGCGCGTCCGCCGCGCCCGACAGCATGTCGGTCCCACATAGCCGACAGGATGTCGGCGCCCCGCGCGTTCATTCTGAACGCTGAGTCAGGCGGACATGCTGTCCGCCGGGCATTCCCGATAGAGGGTGCTCGATCTCCACCCCCCCATCTTCAACCTTCCCCTTCACCCAGCGCTTCCAACCTAAGCACCGGGGTGCGGGTGCGGTTGGATTTCGCCAAATCCAGGGTGAGCCACAGCGCCCAATCGTTCGCTTCGTCCGGATCCACCAGCGTCTGGGTGATCGGTAGCACGCCGCGAAGATCATTGGGCCCGGGCAACTCGGGAATGTGGGTGTGGCGCTGGTTGCGCGCCTCGGGATCCAGGCGGATCCGGTCGTAGGCCGCATGATAGGCGTCCAACCGGGATTGCAGGCGCTCCACCGACCACGGCCGCCCGGCCGAGTCCTCCGGCTCCAACAAACCAAGGGCGGTTTCCGGCTGGTTGCGGGAAAGCGCGGTGACCAGCGTGAGCAGGTGGTTTCGAACATGCCTGACCAACCCGGGCCGGTGCTGGCAGAACGGCACCAGCGGCGCAGGCGGAGGGGAGGCGGATGGCGTCGCCGCCGGCGGGGCCGGCCGGCCGAGCCGCTGCCATTCCTGCAACAGACTCGAGTCGGTGTGCCGCACGATGTTTTCCAGAAACGCCTCGGCGTCCTCCACTGTCTCGGTTTTCGCCGCTTCCGGGATGGTTTGGGAAAGCACCTTGTACACCTCGTTGAGGTGCCGCAGCAGGACCGCCTCGGCGCGCTCCAGCTTGTAGGTCTTGATGTAGTCCTCAAAGGACTGGTAATTCTCCAACATCTCGCGGGCGATCGACTTGGGCCGGACGTTCTCCTGCTTCAGATAGGGATGGCGGAGCAGAAACGCATTGAACGCGGTGTAGATGAAATCCCGGCCCGGCATCGGCCACTCCACCTCATCCAGCCGCGCGATCCGTTCCTCGTATTCCACCCCTTCGTCCTTCAGCCGGGCCATCAACTCGGATTTCAGCAGATCCACCTGCTTGCGCAGGATGATGTCCGGATTCTCCAGCACCGCCTCGATCAGCGACACCAGGTTGAGCGCGTAGTCGGGTGCCTCGGGGTCGAGCTGTGGCAGGGTGTCGATCAACCACAGGCTGAGCGCGTGGTTGATCGAGAAATCCTCCGGCAGCGAAACATCCACCACCACCTTGTTAGGACCGGTCCGTTCGGCGGGCAGCACGATGTGGAGGATGCGCGCGCCGAGCAGGCCGCGGAACAGCTCGAACGCCCGCCGGCCCAGCGCCTTGCGCCGGCGGGGTGCCTCATGGCAGGTGCGGAGCAGGTCGCGCATCGCCGCGCAACCGTCCTCGCCGGTCCGTGAGAGGATGTTGAGCAGCGTGTGGTGGGCCACGGAGAAGCTGGAAACCAGCGGCTCCGGTGGTGCGGCGCGGAGCCGCTCGAAGGTGGCCTCGTCCCAATGGACATATCCGCGCTCGGGTGGCTTGCGTTTGACGAAGGTCCGCTTTTTGTTCGGGTTGGCGGCCGCCTTGCCGGCCAGCCTGAGGTTTTCGACGACGTGCTCGGGGGCCTGGGCCACCACGTAGCCGATCGTATCGAACCCGCGCCGGCCCGCCCGCCCGCAGACCTGGCGGAACTCGCGGGCGCTGAGGATTCGGCTACTACGTCCATCGTATTTGCACAGCCCGGTGAGCATCACGGTGCGGATCGGCACATTGACACCGACGCCGAGGGTGTCTGTGCCACAGACCACCTTGAGCAGTCCCCGGCCGGTGAGTTTCTCCACCAGCAAGCGGTATTTGGGCAACAGTCCGGCGTGGTGGATGCCGATTCCGTGGCGCAGGGTCTTGGCCAGTTCGCGACCGTAGGGACTGCGGAAATCCGCGTCCTCCAGCGCGCGGGCGATGGCGGCCTTTTCCTCCTTGCTGCAGACATTGGTGGAGAGCAGGTTGCCGGCGGTATCCGCACAGGCCTTCTGGGTGAAATGTACCAGATAGATCGGCGCACGCCCGTCCTCCACCAGTCGCGCCACCCGCTCTTGCAGCAAAATCGTCGAGTAGGAAAACTCCAGCGGCACCGGCCGGTGGTCCGACTTCACCAGCACCGTGGAGGCCCCGGTTAGCTGGGTCAGCGCCTTGGAAAACACGGTGGAATCCCCGAGGGTGGCGGACATCAACAAAAACCGCGCCCGGGACAAGATCAGCAACGGGATCTGCCACGCCGCACCACGTTCAGGATCGGCGTAGTAGTGGAACTCATCCATGATCACATCGTCCACCGGAGTTGCGGCCCCCTCGCGCAGGGCCTGGTTGGCCAGGATTTCCGCCGTGCAGCATATCACCGGAGCCTCTGGATTGACCGTGGCATCGCCGGTGATCATGCCCACGTGCGCCGGCCCGAAAATCCGGCACAAGGCGAGGAATTTTTCATTGGCCAGCGCCTTGATCGGCACCGTGTAATACGAACGCCGCCCCTGGCAGAGCGATTTGAACTGCAGCGCCAGCGCCACCAGGGTCTTGCCGGAGCCGGTGGGTGTGTCCAAGATCACGTTGTTGCCCTGAAACAACTCCAGCACCGCCTCTTCCTGATGGGGATAGGGCTCAATCTCAGCGGCAACAAGGTATTCGAGAAACGCATTGAGGATGTCATCCGCAGAGGCGGATGGCGGCAGCCTGCCTGGATCGAGCGGGGCGGTTCCGGTCATCGGGTTCACCCCTTCAGGACCTCCACGCCCATGCCTTCCAACTCCATGACAAATTCCGGATCCGCCGCCGCGTCGGTGATCAGGCAACTCAGGGAGGTGGTTTTCCCAAAGAAAAACGCCGATTTCTGACCAAGTTTGGTGTGGTCCGCCAACAGCACCACATCCTGCGCGCAGGCAATCACCCGCTCCTTGAATGCCGCCTGCCGCGAGTTGCGCTCGCTCACCCCGCGCTCCAGGTGCAATCCGTTGCCAGAGAAAAACAGCCGGTTGATATTGTAGCGGTGCAGCGACTTATCGGCGATCACACCGATGAACGACCGCGACCTCGCCTCATAAACCCCACCCGTGCAGATCAGGTCGATCTGCGACCGATCCGCCAGTGCGGCCACCACATTCATCGCGTTGGTCAGCACCGTCAGCGGCACCTCCGGCAGATAGCGGGTCAGCGTCAGCGCGGTGGAACTGGCATCCAGAAAAATCGTCTCATTCGGCTGGATCCGTTTGGCCGCCAGCTTGGCAATCGCCTGCTTTTCGCTGCGTCGCACCGCCTGCCGCTCGGTGAACGGCTGGTCTTCACGGATTCGCTCCGGCTTGCTCGCCCCGCCGTGGATCCGCAGCAACATCCCGCGTCTCTCCAACACCTCGAAGTCCTTGCGCACCGTCTCATCGGTCACATCCAACAACCCGGCCGTCTCGGCGGTTCGCAGGGAACCCGAGGTTCGAAGTAGTTCAAGAATCAGCTTCTGTCGGTCGATCGCCAGCATGGTGTTGGGGTTGGTGCTTCCCGCAGCATCCCGGCCAATGCCCGGTCCGGTCAAGGAAAATCTGCTGGGGCGCTTCCCCTGAGCGTCAGGTTGAGGGAACGAGAAAGAATCCGCCAAGCGGGCACTTCAACAATCATCAGTTATCAATCGAATGCTGAGTCGCAAGAAGTTCATGCAAGGGGTGGAAGTAGGATTGGCGGGTGGGATCAGGGAGCGGTGTAGATCATCCAGATACCACCCAACACGACGAGCGCGCCACACCCGCCCTTGAGTCGGGTAACGGCCTTGGAATTTTCGTTCCAATTGAGGAATTTCTGCACCCCCTCGGTGGAGGTGCCGGCCAGCACGATCACCGAGCAGTGGCCGATGCCGTAAGCCAGCAGCAATGACGCACCATACCACGGGGCGGTTTGTGCCAGCTTGAAGGTTACCCCCAGCATCGGAGCCATGTAGGCAAAGGTGCAAGGCCCAAGCGCCACCCCGAACACCAACCCGAGAATGAATGCCGCCAGCGCCCCCTTGCGCTGCATACCGATCCGACCCGGTCCGGAGAAGGGCAGCGGAATCGCTCCTAGCAAATGCAAGCCGACCACGAAGAAGATCAGTGCGACAAAGTAATTTCCGTAGCGGCCGACGTCGCCCAGCATCCGGCCGGCACCCGCGGTGATTCCGCCAATCGCGGCGATGGTGACCAGAATGCCGATCGCAAACAAGGTCGAGGTCCAGAACGCCCGCCGGGTGCTCACTGGCCCCTGCTCGCTGATAAACCCGACAATGAGGGGAATGCTCGCCAGGTGGCACGGGCTGAGCACGATACTGAGGATACCCCACGCCACGGCGGCACCCAGCGCAATCAGTGGTGCGCCTTCGACGGCATGGCTGAGATTGGTGAAAAGCTCTTGCATTGGTGGGTTTGGGGGAATTCGGTCGTGCTTTGTGGCAGCAGTTGGCTACCTGAGGTCGCGGTTGATGATGTCTCCGCGTCCGCCGTAAAGATCATTGAATTGAAACCGGTAGCCAGGTCGCGGCGCAAGCACGAGCAAGACATCGGGCGGGGTGTTGAGAAGATGGCGGATCAAATCATTTGCCATCGCCTCGAAGCGGTCCACATCAGCAGGATCCACCGGCTGGCCATTGGCCCGCAGGTCACGAATCCGCTTCTCCAGTGCCGCCAATGCCTCCGGAAACACACCCGGTTTGAGCCGCACCTCCCAGGCTTCGTTGGTGGAGATCTTCTGGACGATAAAGCCATCGCCCACCGCGGAATCCACGCGCAGCGTCTGGAAGTTGATCCGGGCACCGGTCAGCCAGGCGGCGGCATCCATCCAACAAGGGCCATTCTTCGAGACGATCCGCAGGTCTGTCCGATCCACCACTCCGTCGGGAAAGAGTCGCAGCAACGCGGCTTTGAGTTCCACGAAGCTGATGACCAGGCCGTCGCAAAGGTGGCCGTGCATCCGGGCAAGATCCTTGAGGCTGATTTCCTTCGGGCTGGCGGAGAGCCGGCCCAAGGCGCTTTGGGTATCGCGCACAAGGACCGGTTGGTTGAATTCGGCGCTGTTCGCCCACTCCGGAAAGAAATCATCCGCGGGCCTCACGAGGTTCTCATCACCGCCGCCATCCTTTGGCGGCTCCGTTCCGGGCGGCAGAGTGGCGGCACTGGCAAACGGGGCACAGCAGGGCGCTCCACCCGCAGATATCTTTTGCGGCCCCAGCCGGTCATGGAGAATGGCCAGGGCGGCAAACACCACCACTCCAATCAGGATGTTGCCACGGTTTGGTTTCATGTTGAAGTAGCTGTGGGGCAGGCAAAGGCATGCTGCTCGGCGTGGTCTTTCCCCAACGGCATCTTGGGATCAATGGTTCGGTCGCCCATGAAACAGACGCTGTCAGGCGGGCGGGTATCAGCGGCCACCGGGGTCTCGCGCACGATGCCTGCGGAGGGCTTGCCGCCGCTGAGGTCCACGCCCAGTTCCTTCCACTTGGCGAGGATGTCCTCCTTGCCGAAAAAACCGGTGTGCCGGAATAACTCCTTGCCCTCGGCATCAAAGAAGATCTGGGTGGGAATCATCTCCACTCCATATTCCTTGCCGGCGTCTTCATTCTGCCAGACGTCAATGAACTCAACCGTCATTTTGCCGGCATATTCCTTCTTCAGCTCCTCCAGGATCGGAACCATCATTTTGCAGGGAATGCACTTGCCCGCCCCGAGATCCAAGAGCTTTGGCAGCTTGGCGTCGGCGGCGGGTGGCGTTGAATCCGTGGCGACCACCGGAGTGGTGGGATTCGAGCTGTTGTGCGATTTGCTGTTTTTAAGGACCACGGCAGCCGCAGCAGCGGCCACGACGGCTAGTACGACAGCGATTTTGGCAGGTGCTTTCATAGGAAGTCAGGAAAAGGATTGGTTCACGGTTTGATTTTTTGATAGATCGCGGGCAGGGTGGTGCGATACGCCTCGGCCACCTGCGGTTCCATCGCGGCGAGCGGCTTGACGGGAATAAGGTCCATCACTTCGGCGGGACTCAGGCCGGACTCCAACAGGGTTTGTGTCGCCCCGCTGACCATGCTTGCGAGTGCGGAGGTGGTTTCCAAGTCGTCGAGCCCGAACCCGGCGGCCAGTTCCCGCAGGAGTTGCAATTGAAACCAAAAGTAGGTGGGGCCCATGGCGGTGACCACCGCGTAGGCTTCGAGTTTCTCCTCCGCCACTTCCGGGAACTTCCCGAGCGAAGCGAACAGGTTGGTGAGTTGGGCCTTCTCCGGGCCTCCAAGCGCACTACCGAAGGCCACCGGATTGAAGCCCGCGCCGAGAATCGATGGGGCATTGGGAATGAACCGGGCCAACCGCGCAAAGCCACCGAGCAACTCGGTGAGCCTGGCGATCGTGAACTTGGGTGCCAGCGACACCATGATCGTTTCCGGCATCAGGTGGTTGCGAAGGCCTGCCGTCACCTCCGCGATCAGTGGTGGATGCACTGCCAGAAACACGAGATCCTGCCGTGCGGCGACGGCATTGTCCGGCGTGGTGAGAACCTCCGGGAAGTGCGACTTCAGGACGTCGAGAACATTCGCGTCGGGATCGCTGACGATGACGTCGGGCGGCATCTGCCCCGCCCGCGACCAGCCTTCCAGAAAAATGCGGGTGATGCGTCCGCCGCCGATGAATCCGATGGTTGGTGAGATCATGGGATGGGATTGGGTTCGTGGCTATTGCAGCAGGGCCTTCACTTCGGCCAGGGTCGGCAGCTTGCCAGATAATTTGATGGTGCCGTCCACGGCGAGTGCGGGCGTCATCATTACGCCCAGGGCCATGATTTGTTTGAGGTCGCTGACCTTGGTGATTTCGGCGGTGATGCCGAGTTCTGCAACCGCCTGGGCGGTGAGTTGCGCGAGGGTGTTGCATTTGTGGCAGCCTGGGCCAATGACTTGGATCTTCATGTGCTTATTGTTTTGTGGGTTGGTATTTAGTTTGGAAACAGCGCTCCGTAGAGCATTCCGGTGAAAGTTGCCATGACGACGACCAGCGCCACATAGACGGCGGTCTTTTTGGTTCCCATGATGCTGCGGAGCACCAGCATGCTCGGCAGCGACAGCGCGGGACCAGCGAGCAGCAGGGACAGCGCCGGGCCTTTCCCCATCCCGGAACCGAGCAGCCCTTGCAGGATCGGCACCTCGGTCAGGGTGGCGAAATACATGAATGCGCCCACCACCGAGGCAAACAAGTTTGACGAAAACGAATTGCCGCCCACCGCCTGGCTGACCCACTCGGAGGGAATCACCCCCTCCTGTCCCGGACGGCCCAACAGGATGCCGGAGACAAACACCCCGGCAATCAACAACGGAAAAATCTGTTTCGTCAGCGTCCAGGTCGCGTCGAGCCACTCGTGGCCCTCACCGGGGGTCCGCACACAGATGATTGTCAGACCCGTGCAACCAACGACGAAGGCCGCCAACGGCGCGGCCGGCCACAGGATGGCGGCGGCGGTAACCGCAACGGTCGTCCAGGCCAGGCCGCCCCAGCGGAACCCAAACCAGAGGCCGAGGGACGCCCCCAAGCCAAGCGCAAACCCGCTGCTGATCGGCCATTTCCAAACAAAAATCGTGGCCCAGAGACCGGTGGCTTCCACCGGTTTGCTCCAATTGGCGAACACCAGCACGCCAACCATGCTGGCGAAGAACGCGACGGTCTGCCACAGCGGTCGCCCGCGCTCTGCCTCCGGCATCTCGATGGCGGCGTCGGCGCGCTCTTGTTCCTCGCGGCGGAACACCCAATGCATCGCCAGCCCAATCACGCTGCTGAACACCACCGCCCCAAGAGCACGGCCGAATCCCAATTCGAAGCCGAGAATACGGGCGGTCATCACGATCGCCAGCACATTGATGGCCGGGCCGGAATACAGGAACGCCGTCGCCGGACCGAGCCCCGCGCCGCGCTTCCAAATGCCGCCGAACAGCGGCAGCACCGTGCAGGAACAGACCGCCAGAATGGTGCCGGAGACCGAGGCCACCCCATAGGCCATTGGCTTCGACGCCTTGGGACCTAAATAGCGCATCACCGCCGCCTGGTTGACAAACACACTGATGCCGCCCGCGATGAACAGCGCTGGAATGAGGCACAGCAAAACATGTTCCTGAGCATACCATTTGGCCAATTCCAGCCCCTCCTTGAGCGCGTTGTCAAAGCGCGGCACTCCCACCGGTAGGTAGAAAAGCCCCAAAAACAGCGCCACAAACCCCGCCAGGATCGCAAGTTCCCTGCGCCAGGTTCCCGTCCCGTCATTCGTTTCACAGGTGCCGTTCATAGTTGGCCGATCTTGATTTGTTGGTTTCGCGAATTCGCTGAAGATTTGGATGACGCTTGGTTGGAGGTGATTACAGAGGGGGTTCAGGCACAACAGGCGATCCGGAGTGTTTGCACCGCTTCCCCGGCATCCACCCGGTTGATGCATTCGGCAAACGAGAGCACGCAGGGGAAGGTGAGGTGATAGAAGATCTGCTGGCCGCGCCGCTCGTCGCGAATCAGGCCGGCATGCCGGAGCACCGTCAGGTGGCGCGAGGCGGTCGAAGCCGCGCACCCGGCCACCGTGGCCAATTCGCAGGCGCACACCTCGCCATGACCCAAGGCATGGACAATCGCCATCCGTCCCGGATGCCCGAGCGCCTTGAAAATCTCGGCCTGGCGCTTGAGGACCACCTTGGCCGTCTTCGTCGATTTCCCCGCCAAACCTGGAATCTTCTTCGCGCCGCGCTGCATGGCACAAGTATTCGCGATTTCGCGAAATACGCAAGGATTATGTTTGGAAATTTCCAGAGAGTCCCCGGAGGCGGCGTGGAAGGCGCTGTGACCGAGTGGGTGACGGGTTGCCAAACGAGGGTTTGGCGGTGTTATTCGTAATGATAGAACCAAAGCAGCACGCACAGGCCGATGCCGACCAGCCAGTTGACCCAGGCATTGGGGACGATATACGAATAGGCCATCATCGCCACGCCGATGGCGGAGGGTTGCCACAAGCCGAGTTTGCGGCCGTAGGCGAGGGCTCCGAAGCCCAGCGTGGAGAAGATGATGGTGGCAAGCAACGAGTAGGGTTCGAAATAGCTGGAAAATTCGGGCATGATGGTAGTCGGGGCTGAAACGGACGATAGGTTGGTTTTTCAGAAAGACCAGCGGCGTGTCGGAGAAATCCGCGAGCCGCGACCTTATTGTCGCGTCTTTGTGCATGATAAAGTCAAGAGGAAGAGGGGGACAATAAGGTCCCCTCTCCTTAACTTGACGCGCATGCCCGTAGGGGGACCGCCGGCGGGCGGGATCAAACGCTGAGTACCGCTGAAATAGCTGTAAATCTCGAGAAATTCAGTGTCATCGGTTCTCAGCGGTCCAGCGGCCATCCTACTGCAAGTTGCCAGGCAAGCTGACCATGGCTGCAATTGACAAAATCCCGCGAGCCGCCGGGTGGCGGGTGCTGGGGAGGCGGCGGCGGGCGATCCGGAAAAATCCGCATCCCGGGCTTGGCAGAGCCGCCTGGCCGGGTGATGGTCCGCGCGGGATGGCCAAATGCGAACATTGCGGAACGGAATACGCGCCGAAGGGGGCGGACGACCGCTATTGTTGCCAAGGCTGCGAGTTTGTGGCGGCGCTGATCGAGGAAAACGGGTTTGAGCGGTTCTACGATCTCAAGCAGGATCTGATCGTGGCCCCGGCGCGGAGCCGGCCGTTTGAGGAGCACGATTTTTCCTGGCTGGGACCCAAGCAGGTGGCGGCGGAACAACGGGCGCTCGAGCGCCACGAGGCGGCCCGGTTGGAGTTGGCGCTGGAGGGGGTTTCCTGCGTGGGTTGCGTGTGGCTGGTGGAGCGGTTGTTTGCCCGGCACGCGGGATCGGTCCGGGCGATCTCGAACCCGAACAACGGACGCTTGTATCTGGAGTGGATGCCGGGAAAATGCGCGCTGGAGCCGTTCTTGCGGGAGTTGTGCCGGTTTGGTTATGTGGCCGCGCCGGCGGGGTCGGTGAGCGGGGATCACGAACGGAGGCGGCTGGCCGCGCGGCTCGGGTTGTGCGGGGCATTTGCGCTCAACACGATGGGTTTCATGCTGCCGTTCTATCTGAACATGCCGGAGGACTTCGAGTTTGCCGGGTTGTTCCGGTTGATTGCGTTCGTTTCCGCCACGCTCTCGATGTTGGTGGGTGGCGGGTATTTCATCGATCGCGCGTGGCGGGCGCTGCGGGTGGGCAGCCTGCACCTTGATTTGCCGATCGCGCTGGGTTTGTTGGCGGCGTATGGCGGGTCGGTCACCGGCTGGGTGATGCGGCGGGATGAGCTGATGTATTTTGATTTTGTTTCGACGTTCGTGTTCCTGATGTTGTGCGGGCGGTATTTGCAAACGGCGGCGGTGGACCGCAACCGGCGGCGGTTGGTGCGCCAGCAACCGGTGCCGGAGGTGGTGCCGCGCGCGGCGGAGAACGGGGAGCCGGTGCCACGGGAGGAAATCGCGCCGGGTTTGAGGTTCTTACTGGATCCCGGGCAGGCGACGCCGGTGAGCGGGGTGCTGGTGGCGGGCGAGGCCGAGTTTTCGTTGGAGTGGATCCATGGCGAGGCGGAGGCGGTCCGGTTTGTGGCCGGGGCGTGGCTGCCGGCCGGGGCGGTGCTGCTGAGCCGCGCGCGGGTGACGTTGGAAGCAGGCGAGCGGTGGGAGGACTCGCTGCTGGCGAAGCTGACAGCCACCGGTCAGTTGGAGCGGGGGTCTCCCGGATTGGACCGGTTGTTGCGGTATTATCTGGCCTCGGTGTTGGGGCTGGGCGGGTTGGCGTTGGGCGGGTGGTGGTGGCTGGGCGATCCGTGGACGGGGTTGCAGGCGATGATCTCGGTGCTCATCGTGTCTTGTCCCTGTGCGCTGGGGGTGGCCATCCCGCTGGCGGATGATCTGGCGGCGGCGGCGATGGAGCGGCTGGGATTGTATGTGCGCACGGGCTCCGTGTGGGCCCGGCTGCGGCGGGTGCGCAAGGTGGTGTTTGATAAAACCGGCACGCTGACCTTGGAGCGGCCGGTGTTGGAGCAACCGGAGGAGGTCGCCCGCCTCGGCGACGAAGCCGCCCTGGCGCTGGCCCAGTTGACCCGCAGTTCGCTCCACCCGGTTTCCCGGGCCTTACTGGAAACCTTGGGAACCCGCGGCCAGAAACTGTTGGCCGGGGCCGCACCCGTCATTCCCACCGAATATCCCGGCCGGGGGGTTGTCATGGCCACCCCGGGCGGGCGTTGGTCGTTGGGCAAGGCCGGCTGGAGCGGGGAAGGCGGGGGGAAGGCCGCCACCGCCGCCGCCGGGGCTGGGAGCGAGCTGCGCCACGACGGCCGCACGGTGGCGGCCTTCCAGTTTCACGAAGCGCTCCGGCCCGGGGCCATCGCCACCTTGCGCCATCTGGAGCGGGTCGGGTTTTCCCTTCACATCCTGTCCGGCGATCACCCGGACAAGGTGGCCCGCATGGCCGTCGCGCTCGGGCTGCCGCTGGAACAGGCCCATGGCGGGCTCTCGCCGGAGGAAAAATTCCACCGCGTGCAGGGGCTCAACGACCGTGACCTGCTCTACCTCGGCGACGGGGCCAACGACTCGCTGGCGTTTGATGCCGCCTGGGTGACCGGCACTCCGGTGGTGGACCGCAGCCTGCTGGAAACCAAGGCGGATTTTTTCACCCTCGGGGCGGGACTTGGTTTTCTGCCCCAGTTGCTCGGAGCGGCCTTCGGCAGGGCGGTGGCGGTGCGCTCCGCTTTTGCCTTCGCGCTCGTTTACAACGCCACCGCCGTGGGGGTTTCCATCGCCGGCAAAATGAGCCCGGTGGTGGCCTCGATCATCATGCCCTTGAGCTCGATCGTCTCAATTTCCATCGTCGCAACCATCTTTGGCGCAATTAATGCGAAGAAAATCATAAATTCTGGTTGAAATCCATGCGTATTCTGCCATAGTTCTCCCCGGAGCCCCCAAGAACAGTCCATGACCAACAATCAAACATACGCCAACAAAGCCTTCGAAAACACGCTGCTCGAGCGCTTGATCCAATCCGATCGGTTTAGAATCTATCAAGATGCTTTCCGCATCACCACCGGCCTGCCCTTGCGGATGGTATCGGCTGATCCGGACCATTGGAGCCTTGACGACCAAGCGATCAACCGCAGTCCATTTTGCGAGGCGATCAATCTTTGTGACGACGCCTGCAGCGCCTGCCAGGATACCAACCGCCGGCTGATGCGGGAAGCCGAAGTCAAAGGTCCCTCGAGTTGCAGTTGTTTTGCCGGCCTGCGGGCGACTGCGGTGCCCGTTAAAATGGGGGCCTCGGTGATCGGGTTTCTCAAGACCGGCCAGGTATTCACCAAGCCCCCCGATGAAGCCCAGTTCGAGCAGATTATGGGAACGCTCGGGCGCAGGACCTTGTCCGAAACCTTCGTTGCCCAGCTCAAGGAAGCCTACCTCGCGACCCGTGCGGTGGATCCGCAGCGCTATGAGAGCATGATGGTGCTCCTGGGTACCTTCTCTGAGCAGCTTGGCCAGTATGTGGAATCGCTCGCCATCATCGAGGAGGGCACCGAGCCGTCAGCGATTGCCCGCGCCCGGCGGTTCATTCACTCCAATGTGGACCAGGCGCTGCCGCTCGGCCAAGTGTCCCGCGAGGCCGGGCTCAGCGAATCGCATTTCTGCCGGTTGTTCAAGGAATCCACCGGCCTGACCCTTACGGATTACGTGAACCGTTGCCGGATCGACTGGGCCAAGCGCGAGTTGTTGCGGCCTGAGGTGCGGATTTCCGAGATTGCCTTCCATGTGGGCTATCAGTCGCTCTCGCAGTTCAACCGGAGCTTTGCCCGGATTGCCGGGGTGTCTCCGTCGAAATTCCGCCGCAGCCGGATCAAGCAAGCGGCCTCCTAGGTTGGATATTTCTGGCGTTGGATGCATTTCGCGGTTGCCAGAGTCCCCGGCACCCGCTAGACCCGGTGCTTGCCAATGGAAGATCGCTACGAAATCCGCGAGAAAATCGGTCAGGGTGGCATGGGCTCGGTTTACCGGGCGTTTGACGCCCGCATGAACCGAGAGGTGGCGATTAAGCGCATCCGGCCGGAAGGTGGTGATGCCGGCCTTGGGGAGTCCGCCGCCCAGATTGTGCAGGAGGCGGGCGCGCTGGCCTCGTTGCAGCACCCTAACATTGTCACGGTTTACGACGTGGGAACCGATGAGGAAGGGCCCTACGTGGTCATGGAATTCATCAACGGCCACACCGTGGACGAACTCATCGAGCGGGCTCCGCTCACGTGGCCGGATTTCCGGCAACTGGCGATCCAGACCCAGGAAGCGCTGATTGCCGCCCAGGAGCGCAACCTCATCCACCGCGATTTGAAGCCGAGCAATCTCATGCTCACCTGGCTGCCCTCCGGCAAGTTTCAGATCAAAGTGGTGGATTTCGGCCTCGCCAAACTGGTGGAGAGCACCACCTTGGGTAACCTGGAGCAGGCGGATTCGGTCTTCGGTTCGATCTTTTTCATGAGTCCGGAGCAGTTTGAACGGGCCACCCTGGATGCCCGTGCGGACATGTATTCGATCGGTTGCGTATACTACCACGCCCTTACCCAGACCTATCCATTCAATGGCGGGACCGGAATGGAGGTGATGACCGCCCATCTCCAGCATCAGGTCACTCATTTGCAGGAATCGCGGCCGGATCTCCCGGGCTGGGTTTGCGACTGGGTCATGTGGCACATCAACCGCCAGCCGGCGGACCGCCCCGCAGGTGCCCGCGAGGCCCTGAGAATCTTCTTCAGCAACGATAGCCAACCTCAGCAACCCCAATCCAATTCGCCACCTGCGACCCAAGCCATGAGCACCGGACCCGCCACTCCCGCCACTGACCCACCCAAACGTCCGCGCCTGATCATTCCCGGCGCCGCGCCTCCGCCGGCCGCTCCAGCGCCGGAACCCGTTCCGGCTCCGCCTCCGGCCGCTCCGCCCACCGGGATTCCGGAGCCTCCCCGCACCCAAACCGCGCCCCAGCCTCTCTTGCCGCCCGAAGGCTCGCTGCCCAGTGTGCATGCATCACCGGAGCCAACGCCCGCTCCCGCCCCACCTCCACCAGCTCCCCCCGTGGCCGCTCCCGTGGTGCCCGCGCCCCCGCCTCCGCCCGCGCCGCCCGCGCCGCCCGCGCCGCCCGCGCCGGCAGCCGCCTTGTTGCAACCGAGACCCACGCAAGCGCCCGCCTCCCCGCTGGCGCTTGGGCCCAGACCGGTTGGCACGCCAGCAGCCGCTCCCATTGGCGGAGCTCCGCATTCGGCACTCAGGCAAACTCCGGGCGCCCAACCGGGCGGCTACCAGGCCCAGGGGGGCATGCCGATCACCATGCCCAAACCCGGTCTCAGCAACGGGGCCAAGGTGGCCATGGCGGTGGTGCTCGGTCTGCTGGTGGTGCTCGCCCTCATCTTCGTACTCGGCAAGAGTGGCTCCAACAAGCAAAACGAGATGTATAACAAACTCGTCGCCCTCGCCGCCAAGGACGATGCCAAGGAGGTCCCCGTCAGCAAGGCCGAGCTGGAGGTGCTGCTCAATGCCGCCGTGGATGTGGGCTCCAACAAACAACGCGGGACCGTTTACAAGGCGCTGTGGCTCGCCAAGTCCAGCGACGGCACCAATGTCGATGCCACCATCGCCGAATTCGCCACCAAGCGGCCGATGGCCGACGACATCCGCGAGGTGCTCATCCGCGACGTGCTCCGCAAGCGCAAGAATCCCAGTGTGGTGCCTGTGCTGATGGAGTTCTGCAAGTCCACCGGCGACACCCGCGCTGCGATCGCCGCGATCCAGGCCTGCCGGTTCATGGCCACCGACAAGGAATTCCCCCAATACGTCGATATCATCCAATACAACTCCAACGCCAGCATCCGCCAGGCCGCCGAGGAAAATATCGGGGAAATCCTCAAGAAAGCGCCCAACCACGAGGAACTCGGCGGGAAAATCATCTCCGCCCAGACCAACGCCGTCAGCGATGAGGTGAGGTACTCCCTGACCCGCCTGTTAGGTCCCACCGGCGGAGCCAAGGCGGCTGAGGTGGTCAAGAAATCCCTCGCCTCCGAGGACAAGAAGGAACAACTCGCCGCGGCCGTGGGCCTCAGCCTCTGGGCCGACGACTCGATGTTCGAAACCCTCATGGATCATCTGAAAAGCTTGGAGGATGAACAACTCCGCGCCCGCACCTTCGACGCCGCCTATCGTTTCCTCACCCTGCCAGACCGCAAACGCGATGCCGATACCAGCGAGGATTTCTGGAAAATGCTCGCCCGCAGTGCCAGGAACAAGGAAGAGCAAATGAAGATCATCCGCGGCCTCGCCATCAACGAAACCGATGATTGGGCGGTCGTCGTCGTCGAGTATTTCGTGGATGAGGGGAAAAACGACGACGTGATCGACCTTGCCGAAAAAGCGCTCGACCGGATGCGTTCCCGCGCCGAGGAAATGAACGGCGACGACGAAAAAGACGCGGATACGGATGAAGAAAAAGACGCGGACGCGGGTAAGGATACCGACGCCGACGCCGATGCCGATGCCGCTGCCGATGCCGACAAGGACACCGACGCGGATGCCGACGCGGATGCCGACGCCGAAGCGGACGCCGAAGCGGACGCCACCGAGGAGGAGTAGGCTGGGCGACGTGGCGACAGGTCCGGCGGACAACGGGCGCGGATTTCCAACTGTGGCTGGCGCGGCTCGCGCCATGCCGTCTTGGGGGTGTCTCGCCCCCAAAAGCTTGGTGAAACTGCCTATGCATGTTCGATCATTCGATCCAGTGGCACGCTGGAGTCCTTGAAACCGGAAGGTCTTTGCGAATGAGTCAAGTTTTGAGCGCCCAATTGATTGCCGATTGACGATTGATGATTTTTGATTTGGAGCTTGCCTGGCGCGAACGCTCGTTTCCAAGCTCACTTCAAAAATCAACAATCAACAATCAAAAATCAACAATCGTTAATCATCAATCCTCTTCGTATTCTGCTTGGTCTGAGGCCTGCCTCGCTAGACATCAATGCCCCCTCTTTCACCAAACAGGCTGGAACCCCGTTTTCCAAGACAGGCTGCAAGCCTATCCTGCTCCGCGATTCCCTCTGCGATCTCCGCATCTTTGCGTTTCGCTACGATCCAAACCTGCTGAAACACCGGTTGCCCTACCGTTCCGGGAATCGCTTTTCCCGTGGTTTGCGCTTGCCGGGGTGGGCTGGTGGCGGCAGGGTGGCGGGCGTCATGACCCGCCAAAGCATCGAACTGGCCATCTACGTTTTCCTCGTTTCCCTGGTTTGCACCTTCACCTGGGCATTCTACCAGCTCATGGTGCTGGTGGGATGGTGGTGATGCGCGCCGGGCTCAGGTCCAGTCCACATCCACCTGGACAACGCGCTGGTTGCGGTCCATGTATTTCAAGTGCCCGTGTTGCAGGGCGTATTCGTGCACGCATTTGGTGACCTTCACATCGTAGGAACAGTATTCGGCGATCCGCCGGAGGGGGGCGAACTCCCCGGTTTTCCTGTGCTCCTGCCACCACCGCAGCGCATCCAGACCGTCGGCGGTCTTGCCGGTGCCGAGGGTGGCGGAGGCCACCGAGTCGAGCTTGAGCCGGAAGCCGATCCGTTGTTCGAGGTCCGCCATCATGTCGAGATTGCGGGTTTGTTCCTCGAGGGTGGCGATCAGGTAGGACTGGAGGACCGGGTAGTCGAATTGGAGGTGATTCCAGCCGATCACCAGATCCGCCCGCATCAGTTCCTCGCCGAGCAGGTGCATCTCGGACTCCGGATAAATTTCGTAGCTGCCGCGGGCGGTGCTGTAGGTCACGGCCACCGAGACCCCCATCTTGTGTTTATTGGCGGCACCCCCCACTGCGCTGAAACTGCGTTGGGTTTCGAGATCGAAATAGACGATGTTTTTGTCGGCCACGGACCGAGCCTAGGGGGTCCGGGTTCCGGCGTCAACCGCAGGGAACTTCACCGCAGGGAGTTTCAGCAATCCGGATGGGGTCGGTCGGGTGTCGCCGGGGCTTGAGCGCCCAATCCCGTCGGTTCAACCCGAATAACAATCACTTAGGGTTGATCGGGTATCAGCAACCACGGTTGCCCTGACAACCCGATTTTCTGTGAAGTTCAGAGCATTGGGCTTGAACGCCCTCCCTGCTAGCGGGTGGCGCGGATAATCCGGTTCTGCTCGTCCAACAGGATTTTTCTGGCAAGCACCGGGGTTTGGGACAGGGCGAAGGCCATGATTGCCACGCGTTCACCCTTTTTGATCCGGTGGGCGGCACCGCCGTTGATGACGATTTGGCCGCCGCCGGATGCGCCGGGTTGGACGTAGGTTTCCAGCCGGTTGCCGGAGGTGATGGAGGCCACCAGCACCTTCTCGCCCTCCCACAATCCGGCCGCCTCCATCAGATCGACGGGGATTTCAATGCTGCCTTCATATTCCACATCGGCGTTGGTGATCATCGCCCGGTGGATTTTTGATTTGAGAACTTGGTGGAACATGCCGGGGCAAGGAAATCCGGGAAGCGAGTTCCGTCAAGCCCCGAAATCATGAGAAAGTGCTTCCGGTGGCAAACCCGCCAGCATCAATCACCACTCGAAGCAGGATGTTGGATTGCGGAACGAGCGCGTTCATTCTGAACGCTGGTGTCGCCGGTGTCACTGCAACCCGGGTCTGGCGACCTCGCCGCGCAACTGGGCCTCGCCGCGGTCCTTCTCGTAAACGCCGTAGAAGTTCGACGCGGAGTCGAGCCAGACCGTGATGCGGTGCAACTCCTCCGGGCTCAGTTTCACATCATAATGGCCATTTTCAAGGATTTGATAGAGTGTGGCCGCCCTGGCTCTCGGGGAATCCGACTTCCGGCGTAACCCGCTTCACCGGGGCCATGGCATCATCGTCAGGGATCCGGGGATCAAACATGATGATTGAGCCATACGCCTGGCCATGATGAGGCGCCGCCGTTTCGATGATCTTCTGGGATCCCGGGACCGCACGCAGATCCATCTCCATGTCGGCGCGTTTCCCTTTCACTGAAAAATTGCCATGCATCGCACGGGAATCCCGCCCGTTGGGCAATGGGCAGGGATCGAAGTCGTTGAAGGTCCCGTCGGTCAGTTGGCGCAGATGCACACCCTTGGTCGTGGCCGGGTCGAGCGCAACCTAGAAGTTGTGGTAACAACGCCCCCGCTCCCAGTGCCCGTTGTGGGCATGATCGAGGTGGTCGATATGCCCGCCGTTGCCGGTGCACTCGACCCACGCGAAGAAAACCGATTTTCCGTCCCACGATAACTCCGGCGACAGGAAGCTACCGCCCATCAGTGGCTTGCACGCGAGTCTCCCGCTCTCGACCACCGCATGCTCCAGCAGGTCGGAAAGCTGCGGACTCTCGCCAAACGGGTCGCTCAGCACGAACAACCCGCCACCCGGAACCGCGTTGGTTCCGTAGAATTGGTCACACATGTGGTTGAACGTCGAGCGGTGACGCTTGATGAACAGGATCTTGTCGTAATCCAGCAGCGGGTTGGAAAACGCAATCCGCCGGCGCAACTCGCAGACTTGGGAAAACAATCCGCACCGCGCCTCCTGGTCAGCGACCTCCGTCGCCGAGGCGCGGTTTTCGAACTCCACCAACTGCTTGGCCAAATCCCCCATCGCCGGCGCACCCGGCAGGGTCTCGATGTCCTTGAGCAGTGCGCCGGTTCGGCGCAGGACGATGTCGAGCGGATCGCGGTCCGACTTCGCGATCAACGATGCCGGATGGAAAGTCTCGTCCGGAAACTGGTTGACCTTGGCGGCGCTCTTGAGGTCTTCCGCAAGGGTGTTGTTAGTGCGATGCCGCCCGGTACGATTGTGTCCCGGTTCGAAGTCGCGCCATTGCCGCGGGTCACCCGATAGGTGCCGGATTTCCACACTAACACCTCACGCCTGGTCTTGACCTCACAGTCGGGCAATTGCTGAGGCCAGGGTTCCACCAACACCAGTGCGTCACCCTCCCATGCCTCGAGGCGTTTCGCCCCGCCGTCCGGCAACCGCATCTCCACCAGCAGCTTCTTCCGCGTTTTCGGCGCCGGATCGGTTTCCGCCGATTCGTTGTTCCCCCGGATCACGGCCAGGCCGCGCGACAGTTCGCCGCGGACCAACGCGGTGACATCCATTCGCCGGGCCGCATCGCCGGGATCACCGTAGGCGGCGGAGACCACCTGCGGAATCGGTCTCACCGTCGCCACAGTCCGCGCATCCGCCACCGGGATGCCTTTGAGCAGACCGCCGTCAACCGGGTCGCCAGCCGACGCCAGCCGGCCAATATATCCGGCGAAATGGGTGTCGGCCCCGGTCGGCGAAAGCTTGTCGCACTCCCACCCGGTTCCCTCAGGTGCGGCCGGACCATTGCGTCGGCCGGTATTCACATGGCCCCACCGTCCAGTTGCCCGCCGATGAAATGAAACCAGGTCTCGGGATGAACCTCCCGGGCCGGATCGGAAAATGCCGCAGCGTCCGCCGCGCCGAACGCCGGAGGAGCCGCGCCAGCCGCAGGTAGCGCGAAGACGAGAGCGAATGACAGCCGTGCGAAGGAGTTGCGGCGTGAGCGGGTGATCCGTGGGATCATGGATCCGATACGGAACCGATTGGCGGGTTCTCTCGGCCAGAAGCCATTATGTTAGAAGAGGATTGCGGGACCGCGCCCGGTTGGGAGCACACGAATGCCGCGGTTTGGCAGGCGTGCCGCGCGATGTCTGCCAGCGGTTTCCCGGCCAGCAAACCGGTGACGAGTGCGGCGGTGAAGGAGTCACCGGCTCCGACCGTATCGCACACCTTGGTTGGGATGCCGGGTTGGTCGATCATTTCATGGCGAGACAACAGCAGTGTGCCATTCGCGCCACGGGTCAGGGCGATCACGGCGAGGTCGTAGCGCTCCAGAAGGGCACGCAGCGAAGCCTCCACGCCAGCCATGGTTTGGATTTCACAAGCGGCGGTGACGGTGGGTAGCTCGTCGTCGCTGAGTTTGAGGATGCTGCACAGGTTAACCGACTCGCGGATCATCGTGTGATCGAAAAACGGTGGGCGCAGATTAACATCGAGCACCCGCGGCACGCCGGCCTCGACCGCCACGGCCAGGGCTCGGCGGATGGTGCCGCGGGTCACGGCCTCGCGCTGGGCAAGGGTTCCGAAGTACAGCATGTTCGCCGTGGGAATGCTCGCGGCGAGTGAGTCCGACCATGCGATGTTGTCCCAGGCGGCACCCTTTGTGATGGCGAAGACCGGCTTGCCGGCGGAATCAAGGCTCACCGCCACCGCCCCGGTCGGCAGGTTGGCAACATCCTGAAGCAAGGCGGTATCCACACCCAGTGAGGTTAGGATTTCCCGCGCTTGGCGGCCATAAGCATCCTGCCCGACCGCGCTGACGATGGAGACCCGCGCCCCCAGGGAGACCGCGTGGCAGGCGAAATTCGCCGGGGCACCGCCGAAACTCGGTCCAGCTGGGAATAGGTCCCACAGCACCTCGCCCAAACTGATCACCAGAGGTTGCGGATTGCTTGAGGGTTTCATGTTCATGGTTTCTCTAACATCACACAGTCGGGGCCTGAGAAATACCTCGCGCCGGTTGAGGCGGCATTGGCGCCGGCGACCTCGGCGCACAGCTTGAACCTGCCGTCGAGTGGCGCGAACACCCCCAGCACGAATGGCTTGGCCGGCTGCACGGCGTCCGCGTGGCAGTCCAGCATGGCCATGAGCGGCCGGTCGTTGACCCGAAAACGCAGGATGCCGTCGAGGTTGCGCGTGCGGATGAACTGGTTCTGGTCGCTGTTGGCGAACCAACCCGGTTGGTCCGGTGCAACCGTGCCGCGGTCGTAGCTGCTGGCCTGCCTGCAGGTGAATTCCGGCTGCGGCCAGCGCGCGACTGCGCCAAAATCCATCATCTCGACAAGCAGTGAATTCAGGGTGACGTCAGCGTGCAAATGCACGGTTGCGACGACTGCCGCTGAAAATGCGGCGGTCCCGACTCCTGGCATCGAAAACACGCCTGTCATCTTTGAAGGAATTGGGAGATTCCGGTCAGCGGGGCTTCCACGCCGAGCGCAGTTCGTGAACTTCCAGCGAGTTCATTTTCACCGTGCCGCCCTTGGCTTGGAGTCCGAGGGTTAGATCCGCCGCCGGTGGATGGAACGACACCGGCACATAAGTCAGGCCGTCGCTGGCGAAGACCTCCAGTCCGGTGCGGTCACAGAAGATGGTGAGGCGTTGTCTGCCGTCGCGGAGGGGAGCGGGTGCCCGCAGGCCGTTCACGTTCAACTCCTGTTTCCTGGCGTCATAGGAAACCGTCGCGCCGCGGACGGTGAATACCACTTCTTCGGCATCCCCCGGATCGAACTCGGCACGCAGTTCGATCAATTCGGCATTCACCTTGGAGAGTGGATTGGTGCCACCGGCCTCCAAGGTGAACGGGCCGGATTTGTGCGACTTCGCGCGCAGCACCGCCAGTTCCTTCACCGGCGTCCACGTCTGGCGCGGGCCATCAGGAGTGGAAATCAGTTTCAGTTCCTGCGGGATGGACATGGACTGGTTGAACGGCATGCCAGGTGTTTCCGTCCTCAGCCAGCCTATCTGGATGCGACGGCCGTCGGTTTTGGGGAGGTCGCTGAATGTTTGTGCCGCATAGCAGCAGTTGCCGGAAGGCCCGGGAAGCTTCGCCGTCTCCGGGGTGAAGCTGGTGCCGTCAAACGACCCGACCATGTATTCGCCACTGGCGGCGGTGAGCACCCATTTCCGGTTCGCGGCATCGCCGTCGACCGGGAGTTCGTAGAATTCCGGGCATTCAAACAAGCCATCCGTCTTGCTCATGTAGGTCCATGCTTTCAAGTCCGGCGAACTGAGAAAATGGATGGTGTGGACGCCGTTCAATTCCACGTAGAGGCACATCACCCATTTCTTCGTCGGTTCATGCCAGATCACTTTCGGGTCGCGGTTGCCGCCGGTGATTTGTTTCACGATCGGATTGCCCGCGAACTTGGTGTAGTTGCGGCCATCGGTGCTGTAGGCGAGGCACTGCACCGTGGGATTTCCCGCCGCCGTATAGAACAACACCTGGGCCGGATGCCCCGGCTTGCCGAAGCCACTGGTGTTGGCCCAATCCACCACGGCACCTCCGCTGAACATCGGCCCGAAGGCGTCGGGTGCGAGTGCGTCGGGCAGTTCCTGCCAGTGGACCAGGTCACGGCTGACCGCGTGCCCCCAGTGCATGTTGCCCCAGTCCCAGCCATATGGATTGTGTTGGAAAAACAGATGATACTCGCCATTGAAAAAGACCAACCCGTTCGGGTCGTTGTTCCAACCGCGGCGGGGCGAGAAATGGAACTGCCCGCGGAGGGGTTCACGGTAAAGCTTCTCTGCCCCCTTGAGCGTGTCGCTTTGCTCAATCATCGCCAGCACCGGGGAGTTCTCCAACAGCTTGTCCACCCGCAACGTCAGGGTCTTCCCCCGCCAGGCGCTGACGTCCATAAACGCCCACCAGTCCGGCTCCGCACCCGCCAGTTCGATGACGTTTTTGACCTCGACGCGACCATCCACCAGCACGGTGACCTCATGTTTGCCCGCGCCCTTTTTGATCGGGATGTTGAGATACCGTTGGGTGATCTTGAATTGGCGTTCCGCGTTCGCGACCAGGCCGGGCTGTTTGCGATCAGTCTGCACGATTTGGTCCACATTGAGATGGCCCCAGCCACCGGTGGCCTCATCAACGATCTGGAGAACCGCCATTTTGCCGCTGAATTCGCCCACCTCCCATTGGCCCGGCTGCAGGCTCTCGCTGCCGCCGGGTTGGGTGTTGGGACCGGTGGCGGTGCGGACGGGGCTGCCGTCCACCAGCAGGTTGATGCAGGTTTTTCCGGGCCAGCCGCCGCCGCCGATCAGGAAACCGAGGAATTTCCGGGTGATCTTGAACTCGGGCGAGGTGAGCGTGCCAGTGGAGCCATCCCCCTGATGAAAGGAGTTGACCAGGCCCTTGCCCTGGAATTCCGCCACTGACATCTGACCTGGCAACGTGCCCTGGGCCGGACCGGAGCCGAAGGCCTCACCGGTGGTTTTCCATGCTCCGTAGTCCGCCCCTTCGAAATCGGCGATGAGGATGTCATCCGCGGCCCGCAGGCCGGGTGTGGTCAGTGCCGCAAGGCACAGCAAGGTGGTCGATAGTGTGTTTTTCATGAGGAAGTGGAATTGCCGACGGCAGCACCGCCAGGATACACGGAGCATTCCGGCGGGCCAGTAAAATGATCCTGAGAGAGGAAGACACCCCGGCGATTCATCCCTCCGCCAACCGGCATCCCGATCGACGGAGGGTGGAGCGCGCCGCTCAGGGCAGGATCGCCCGGAGACGCGCGAACAAGCTGCCGCCGGGGGCGAGGGTGGCGGGGATGTGGACGGTTACCGCGTCGGGGGCGGGACCTTCATCCACTAGGACAGAGACTCCATTGGGATCCACCACGCTGGATTGTTCAACTGTGACCTCGCTCCAAGGGTCCTCGAGTGTGTCGCTCCATTCGACCGCCAGGGTGGCGATCCCAAGCGAGGTCTCTTCGCGGGTGAAGGTCAGGGTGAGGCCATCCTGAGCGCTTCCCGCAACCCTGACGAGCGGTTCAGCTTCCGCCGCGAGAGGGTTGCCGCCGAGAATCCATTCCAAACCGTTGTCAATGCCGTCCAGATCCGGGTCCGCGTCAAACGCCGGATCCTTGCCGGAGGAACCGTCGAGACCTTTTCCGGTGGCCCAGTCGTCATAGGGATCGACAGTGGTGGAGGTCAGCGTGACACAGGAAAAGTCGGCATAACTCAGGGTGAAGGTATTCGCGCCCACCGTGACCGATGATCCTTCGGGATAGCCGACAAAGGTCCCGGTCAGGATCGCGCCAGAATAATCCAGGATGATCAGCGGAGGGCTGCCTGCCGGAATGATGCCGACACCCACTTCAGAGAACGAGACGTGGGCACCGCGGATGTCGACGTTACCGTAGGCGGACAATTCGTCGGCATTATCGAAGGTGCTGTCGATCTCCAGGACAAGGGTGGAGCCACTCTCGAAGGTGACCGCCCCGGAATAGAAGACGCCGATCCCGCCGATCCCCGGGGCGATGGCCGCGTCGGCAGCCACGGTGATGGTGGAGGTCTCAAGATTGCCGGTGCCGCCGAGTGCCCCTTCGCTGACCGTGGTGGGCCCGCTGTAGCTGTTAAAGCCGGTGAGGACCAAGGTCCCGGTGCCGGTCTTGTGAAGTCCGCCGGTGCCGCCGAGGCCACCCCCGAGGGAAATCGTGTGATCGGCGGTATCGAAGGTCATCGCCTCACCCGAAGCGGTTAGATCCATCGCCATCGAGGAGTTCCAATCGGCCGCCGCCGCGATCGTGCCGCCAGCCAGATTGATTTCGTAAAGTCCGCTGTTGGAAGTGATGCCGCCGGCACCGATGGTCATCACGCCGCCCGTGAGGGTGTAGGTCCCGGTACCAGTCGTTGTATTGGCCCCCAAATCCAACTGGCGGGTGTTGATCGTGCCGCCGGTCTGGGTAAGATGGGTGGTGATCGGGCCGAGGGCGAGGGCGAGCCGCATGTTGCTCATTTCCAGGGTTCCGCCATTGATGTCGTAAGTGGCGGTGGTCGCGGACGACCCGGCGCTGGCACCAATGAACGCGACATCCCGGTTTGGCGGGTTGTAGGTCACGGTGCCGCCGTTCTGGATCACCGCGCCGCTGCCGCCATCCCGCCCGATCACCCAGGCATCGGCCAATGCGCTGATCATGTTCAACGACCCGCCGGGTTCGATCGTCAGGCTTGAATCCGCAAACGGGAAATTGCCAATCCAGACGAACGCGCCGGATCCGCCGATCGTGGTGGGACCGGTAATGGTGACGTTGCCGTTGGTGGTCACCATGCCGACAAACGAATTATCGCCACCCAAGGTTGCGGAGCCGGCGTTGACATTGAGCCCACCACCGGCCGCGATGGTGCCGTTCAGAGCCAGCGCTCCATCATCGACCACAACGGCGGAACCGAAGGCCGCCGTTCCGTTCAGGGTGAGGGATCCGCTGCCGGACTTGAGCAATCCGCCGGAGCGTTCAATGGCGCCGACGCCACCGAGGGTGTAGTTCTTCGTGCTGTTGGTGGCGGTGAGTGATGCGGTGGCCACGGTGGCGGGGATGTTCAGCGCCGGCGAGTCGGAACCGGTGTCGTCGAAGGTCACTGGATCGCCACCAACGAACGCGGTGCCCCCTGCCCCGGCATCCCAGTTGGCGGAGGCGAAATCCCAGTTGTTGTCAATCGCATCGCCGAGCCAGACCAATTCCCGCCGACTGGTGCCAAACACCACGTCCGACCATGACTGGCCGATGCGGATCTCGTCGTGGGTCACCGTGCGCCCGTTCACCCACGCCGCAAGGGAAAGGCCGTTGAACGACATATCCGAGGCGGCCAGTTGGGTTAACGTGGCGGTGGCCGGTTCGGTGGCGGAAAGCGGGTTCTGATAGACATATACGTCGTCATTGCCGGGTTTGAAGTCGATACGAACGACATAGAGATTCACGCCGGTACTGCCGGGGCCGATGAGGGTTTGGAAGCCTCCGGTACGCAGGTTGACGATGGGGTTCCCGGTGTCGTTGCCGATCCCGCCAATCCGGCCGGGGTCACCTAGCTGGCCGCGGTGGAACTCGAACTCGTAAAAGTAGCTCGTTCCGTTGGGTTGCTGGAGAAAGCTGACATACAGCGTTTTGCCGTCCGCTCCGATGTTGCCGCTCTCATCGACGTATCCCGCCGCCCCGATGCGGCCACCGATGGTGGTATCCAACAAGCGTCCGTCCCGTTGTTCGGTGGGGGTGAAGGCGGAGTTGCCGAGGGATTCCGCGTCGAAGCCATTGGGAGCGTTCGTTCCCGCCTCGAGGTTTCCTGGCTGCACATTGACCCCGCCCGCGTTGATGTTCGTCCATGGCGCGCCCCAGCCGAGGCCTCCGGATTTCCCTGGCAGGTTGCCGGCTCCGGCATCATAATCAAACCCCTCGTAGACCAGCAAACCCGGCGGCGTTGCCAGCACCACCACATGAGCCGCACCGCTCGTCGCCGTGTCTTCCGAATTGGTGGCGGTCAGGTGGTAATCGGCGGCGTCCGACAGGTTCACGTTGGTCAGGGTGAGTGTGGCATGGGTTTCCCCATCCATGAGGGTGTCCCCCTTGAACCACTGGTAGGTCGGCAGCGGTTGGCCGCTGGCAGCGGCGGTCAGCACGATGGTGCTGCTCTCGTAGCTGGTTACGGAGGACCGCGGCTGGCTGGTGATGACGGGCGCAGCGATTGGCGGCACGGTGACATCCGCCCACGACTCACCGAGGCGGAGTTCGTCATGCGCCACGGTGCGGCCGTTGTTGAAGGCACCGAACGAGATGCCGTTGAACGACATGTCCGCAGCCGCCAGCTTGGTCAGCGTGGGAACCCCCGGTTCGGTGGTTGAGGTGGGGTTCATATAGACATAAACATCATCATTGCCCGCCTTGAAATCGATTCGCACCACATAAAAATTGACCTCCGTGCTGCCGGCACCGATGACCGTATGGGTGCCGTTGGGAGCACGCAGGTTCACATTGTCGCCCCCCTGGTCGTTGCCAATGCCGCCGATGCGGCCGCCATCACCCAGGTCATCGCGATGGAACTCGAATTCGTAGTAATTACTCGTCCCGTTGGGCTGTTGCATGAAACTGAGATAGAGCGTGGTGCCATCGGCGCCAATCCGGCCGGCTCCATCGCGGTAACCGCGTGAACCGAACGGACCGCTGGCGGAGGTGTCCAGTTTCCGTCCGATCCGTCGTTGGTTTGGCAGGTTGCAACTGTTGCCGAGCGAGCGGAGGTCGTAACCTGCGGGTGCGCTGGTGCCTGCGGCAAGGCTGGTGGTCACCAGCTCGGCACTGCCGTTGTTGACCGTCTGCCAAACACCGCCCCAACCTGACCCGCCGTTCTGGCCGGATAGAGTTGCGGTGCCGGTGGGGTAATCGAACCCTTCGTAGGCCATCTGCGCGGCCTGCGAACCGGCGGGGAACAGCAGCAAGCCGACCAGCAGGGCGGCGAATTCTGCATTGATTCTTGGAGTGGTTTGTTTCATGGTTGGTGGTGGAGGGTCGAGATTGGAGTCGCGGCGAGGGAGCGGATACGGAAACCCGGATCGCGCCCCTCGATTGAAGAAGCGGCCCCCAGAAGTCGATAATGCCCCGACCGGAACAACGAAATAATGGCAGTGCCTGCTGTTTTCTGTCATGTCAGGTTAGTTGGTGGTCATTACAGATTCGCACGGCGACGGGCGCTCTGGCTCGATGCAGCAGGTTCAAAACCCAGTTCACGGCAGGGTTGCCCGGAGGCGTGCGAACAGCCTGCCGGCAGCGCCGTTTGTGGCCGGAATGTGGACGGTGACGGCATCCGGAGTGGCACTCTCATCCACCGTGACCACGACTCCATCCGGATGGGTGCCGCCGTTTTGATCGATCGGCACCTCGGTCCAGGTCCTGTCGAGTCCGGTATTCCATTGCACGGTCAGGGTGCTATTGGAGACCTCGCTGCGGGTGAAGCGCAGGGTGAGCCCATCGGCCTCAGCGGCAGTGACGAGTGCGGCTCCATCCGGAAACAACGGATCACCTCCGAGGATCCATTCAATTCCGTTGGGAATCGCATCCTGATCGGGATCGGCATCGAACGCGGGGTCCTTGCCAGGCGATCCGTCCAAACCTTGGGCGATGGCCCAGACGGCATATGGAGCCACCCCGACAACCTCCGCCCACGAACTGCCGAGGCGAATCTCATCATGCGCCACGGTGCGGCCGTTGAGAAACGCGCCGAAGGAGATGCCATTGAACGACATGTCTGCGGCGGCCAACCGGGTCAGCGTGGGCACACTCGGCTCGGTCGCAGAGGTGGCGTCGTGATAAACATAAACATCATCGTTGCCCGCCTTGAAATCGATTCGCACAATATAGAAATTCACCGCTGTGCTGCCGGCGCCGATCATCTGCCAAGCCCCGGTTCAGCCAGAGCCTCCGTTTTGACCCGCAAGGTTTCCGGAGCCGGCGGGATAATCGAATCCTTCATAGGCCAGCGGGCCAGCGGACACCGGCGGAACGTCGGCTTTGAGCGTCACGTTGTCCGCGAGGTAGTGCTTTTCGTCATCGCCGATGGCTGCGCTGACGGACAAATTGTGCAGGTCGATCACCGCGAACACCTCGGTGCCGACGTCTTCGAGACCGGGCGTGAAGACGGCGAATGCTCTAACCGGGTTTACGTTCGAAAGCGACGGCAAGTCGGCATCGTCGGCGGTGACCACGCGTGTGCCCGGCATTCCCAACAGCGTGCCCTTGTCACCCGGGACGCCGCCGCTGGCACCTTTTCTGAACGACAACGTCAACTCGCCGGTATAGGTTTGGTTTCCAGGTCCATCAATGATTCGAGCTCCGAGATCAGCCCCCAAAGTATAGGTTTTTCCGAGGTCGGTCATGGCGACCCGGCCGATCGATTGGAATACTCCGGCGTTGTTTTCGGTGCTGGTGTTACGGGCCTTCAGTGAGGCTGCGCCGAGGCCGGTGCTCATTTCGTACTCGAAGCCTTCGCAGAGCAGCTTGACGCCGGTTTGGCCGGGCAGGTTCCCTCCGCCGACGCGGAACGTGAGGTAGCGCCTGGTGATCGCGAATTCCCGCGAGACTCATCTCGCAATCAATTGACAGCCCGCGGGTGTCTGTGCACGATTGCGTCCGTCATCCAGCCATGACAGCTTTCCCATGACCGCGCCAGTACCCACCAAACACGCCGAGCTTGCCGCCGAGTTGCGCAAAGAGATATCGGCCGGGCGGTACGGCGAAAATGGCCGCCTGCCCAGCGAAATCAAACTGGTCGAACGCTTCGGAGTGTCGCGTCCGACGGTTGCCCAGGCGCTGCGTACGCTGCGCGAGGAGGGGTTGGTCACGCGCCGGGCGGGCTCCGGCACCTACACCTGTTCTCCGCAGTCACCGGACCTCGCGATTGCCACCCGGATGCTGGCCTTGCTGATCCCGGATTTCGGCCATACCGAAGTCTTCCAACTCATTGCCGGGCATCTGGCCAGCTTGGCCCGGCACCACGAATATGGCCTCGTTTGGGGTGGTTCGACCCTGCCAAAGCTGGATGCCGACACCCGGCTGGAACATGGCGAGGAATTATGCCAACAGTTTGTCGAAAAGCGGATCGATGGCGTGTTTTTCGCACCCTATGAACTGGTGGAAGGCGGCTATGAGGCTAACCGGAGGATGGTCAAGCGATTGCGCGATGCCGGGATTCCGGTGGTGCTCGTGGATCATGACCTCACGCCCTTTCCGGAACGCAGCGAGTTTGATCTCGTCGGCGTCGACAACACCGGCGGCGGCTTCTTGCTGGGGCGCCACCTGATCAAGCTCGGCTGCGCGAAAATCACCTTCGTGGTGCGGCCCTGGTCGGCCTCCACAGTCGATGCCCGGCACTCGGGCGTGGGGCAGGCGATCCACCGCTATGGCGACGCCTCCTGCTCGCTGGCTTTCGAACGGGGCGACGTCGCCAACCCGGTGTTCGCCAACAAGCTCATGGCCGCACGGCCGGACGCCATCGCGTGCGGCAACGATCATACGGCCGCAGTGCTCATCCAGAGCCTGGGCAAACTCGGGATCGCGGTGCCGCGAGACGTGCGGGTGGTTGGATTCGATGACGCCGGCTTTGCCAACCTGGTGACGCCACCGCTGACCACCGTCCGCCAACCCTGCCAGGAGATTGCGATTTCCGCTTTCCGCGCCATGTTGGACCGCTTGGTCGATCCGTCGCTTCCCGCACGGAGCATCAGTCTGACGCCGAGGTTGGTCGTCCGGGAATCCTGTGGCGCCTATGCGAGGGGGTGAATCCGCACTTCGGTGGCAGGCTCGTGGGAGAGTGCGGGGTGCTTGGTTGAATCGCCAAAGGGGGTGAAGCTGTCAGGTCTGATTGTGAGGCGGATATAACGGGTTCTTTCATGGCGGTCAAATCGAGCGTTGTCAAAACGAAAGGGCCCGCAAAGCTTCCGGCACGCATGAATGTGTCAAACCCAACCGCACCTGTTCACCCGCTGGAAGAATTGCCACCGGCGAAAATCACCGCCGCCTTGCTAGGGGCGACGCTGGTAGGTGCGTTGGGTGGGCTATTGTTCGGGTTCGACACTGCGGTCATCTCCGGTTGCCAGGACCAGTTGAAGCTCTTGTTCCAACTCACCGCCAACGAGCAGGGATTCATGACCGCTTCGGCGCTGATCGGAGCCGCCATCGGTTCGCTGGCGGCGGCCAAGCCGGGTGACCTCTATGGCCGCCGCGATTGCCTGAAAATCGCTGCCGCGTTCTCTTTGCTCTGTGCCATCGGCTGCGCCGCTGCGGCGGGGCTCTGGATGATGATTGCTGCGCGAATTCTCGGCGGCATCGCGGTGGGTGCCACCTCGGCGCTGGGGCCGATGTATCTTGCGGAAATGGCCCCTGCCGCCTGGCGCGGCCGGTTGGTGGCGTGCTTCCAGGTCAACATCGTGTTGGGCGTGTTGGTGGCGAATTTTTCCAACGATCTGATCGGCTCGATGGACCTTGGCGCGGCCGAGTGGCGGTGGATGTTGGGGATCCTAGGCACTGCCTGCGCTGGCGTTTCTGGCGCTCTTGTTCTTCACCCCCCGCAGCCCGCGCTGGCTGGTGATGAAGGGGGAACACCAGCAGGCCGGGGAGGTGTTGCGCAAGATCGGGCTGAGCCAAGCCGAGGAACACCTCGCGGCCATCCGCAACTCGGTGCACCTGGAAATTGGCCAGACCTCGGCTCCGCTATTTGTCAGATCCCTCTCCAAACCGATTTCCCTCGCGGTGGCGGTCGCCATGTTCAACCAACTCGGCGGGATCAACGCGCTCTGGTACTATGCGAACACCATTTTCGCGATGGCGGGGTTCAGCAAGGATTCCAGCGCGTTGCAGTCGGTCATGCTCGGGGTGGCCAACCTCATTGCAACCCTGGTGGGCATGGAAAGGAACATTTTCAGCAGCCGGATGTGCTGGAATTGCTGCTGCCGTTCGTGCCGGGCTTGGAATACGGCGCTGAGTTGATTCTTGAAATCCCAGCGGAACAGATGGTGATCGAATCGGATCTCCAAGGTCGAGATCCAGAACCAACATGACAATGTCAATCCCACGACTCCCGCTGAGGCGGATGACTATATCAGTCTTGCGTTCTGGTATCAGGAGGGGCCGGTGCAAGTCGTTGCATTGCCAACCTTCAAACAGCGCACGGCACCCGCCTTTTCCACCGACAAATAAGCACCCATCACCACGATGATCAAAACATCCATCTTTCTGGGATTACTAACGGCCTTGCCAATTTGCCCCGCCGGTGAAACCGCGGTCGGACGCATCGGCGTGGCGGACTATGGCAATTGGAAGGCCACCGGGACCGCGTTTCAAAAGGGCCCTGCCTCCGGCGATTTGCTCGCCAAACTGGAGATCGAGAACTCCGCCGCCGCCGCCGTCATCAGCAGCGAAATCGACGGCGACAGCCCGGTGGGCACCCTGACCTCCCCCTCTTTCAGCCTCTCGCGTCCCTATCTTTCATTCCGCATCGCTGGTGGCGACTACGAACGCCACGCCTGCATCAACCTGGTCATCCATGACAGGATTGTGAAAAGCGCCACCGGCCGCAACAGCGACCGCCTGACGCCCGTCTCATGGGACGTGAGAGAGTTCATGGGCACGACCGCGACCATTCAGATTATTGATGAAGCCGGCGGACAGTGGGGACACGTCAACGTCGAGGGGATCGTCCAGACAGATGCGCCCGAGGTCATGCCGTTGGCGAAAGGGATACTCTATCAGGAGGCACTGCGGCCGCAGTTCCATTTCACCGCCCGCCAGTGGACGATGGACCGGCTGAACCCGGGCATGCGGCAGGAGGGGTGGCTCAACGACCTCAACGGGCTGATCTATTACGACGGGGAATACCACCTTTTCGCGCAGCGCTGGAACAAGTGCTGGATCCATGCCGTGAGCCGGGATCTGATCCATTGGCAGGAACTGGAGCCCGCGTTCTGGGAGGAGAAGCTCGACAGTGCCGTGCAATCCGGCACCTGTGTGATCGACTATCATAACACCTCCGGCCTCTCGCCGGACAACAAGACCCCGCCGATGGTCGCGTTCTGGTCCCGCAACGAACCCAGCCACTGCCTTTCCTACAGCCTCGACCACGGGCGCACTTGGCAGCATTACCCCAAGAACCCGGTGTTGATATTCCCGGAACGGGACCCGAAGGTGTTCTGGTATGAGCCGGGAAAACATTGGGTCATGATGATGTACGGCAGCGGCAAATACCATCTCTTCACCTCGCCAAACCTGCTGGACTGGACCAACGTGAACCACCCGATCAACGACGCCTTCGAGTGTCCTGACTTTTTCGAACTGCCCGTGGTCGGGAATCCAGCCGTCCGGAAATGGGTGCTGATTCATGCGGATGGCAAATACTCCCTCGGCACCTTCGACGGCACCGAGTTCAAGGAGCAAACCCCCCGCTATCCAAGCGACCTCGGCGGCAATAACTTCTACGCGACCCAGGCTTTCAACAACACCGACAAGGCCGATGGCCGTCGGATCCAACTCGCCTGGATGCGCGGGTCCGATTTCAAAGACATGCCGTTCAGCCAGCAGGTATCGTTTCCGTGCGAACTGACGCTTCACCAAACCCCGGCCGGACTCCGGTTGTTCCGCCAGCCGATCCGCGAACTCGAAATGCTCCATCAGACGGAGAAGCAGTTGAACCACCGCGAGCTGGATGACGGTGAGGAATTGTCACTCGCGCCAGCAGGCGAGTTGTTCCGCATCCAGGCGGAAGTGAGCATCCCGGAAGGAGCACGGCTGAGCTTCAACCTGCGTGGCTATCCGGTGGTCCTCACGTCCAACACCGCCGAATCGGGCACCGGAGCCCACACCGTTCAGGAGGCGGTCAGAACGGTGGAAATCCTGATCGACCGCGCCTCGGTGGAAGTCTTCGTCAACCACGGCGAATTATCGATCACCCGCAATTTCCGGGCGCGTCAGGATGGGTTGTCGGTGACCGCAGAGGGTAGCGGGGTCCTTATCCGGTCCATGGCCATTCATCCACTCATGTCGATCTGGCCGACCCATTGAAACCGGGACGACGGAGCTCGCAATTTCCGCGTTGAGGAAATGAATGCTTTCCGGATTCATCCCAAAACACCGTAAAATCCGTCGTAATCTTCGCGCCCATCCCCCCGTTCCTATCACCCTGCCATGAAAATCTGCTTCCTGATCCCGCTTCTCGTTCTCGCCAATCTCACCGCCACTGCCCAAGGAATCGTCAATCTCGAGAAATACCGCGCCGATTCCACCAACCGCTGGGAAAAGGACATCGCGAAGCTCGAAGCCCTCGACCAGTCCGAATCCCACCCCGGCAACGCCATCCTCTTCGTCGGCAGCTCCAGCATCCGCCGCTGGGACACGATCGTCGACGACATGGCACCCTACCACCCGATCCAGCGCGGCTTCGGCGGCTGCACATGGTCCGACGTCGCGATCTTCGCCGACCGGCTCATCACCCCCCACCCGTTCCGCGCCATTGTCTTCTTCGTCGCCAACGACATCACCGGAGGGAGCGATGACAAGACGCCCGACGAAGTCGCCGCCCTTTTCGCCTACGTCTGGCAGCGCGTCCGCGCCCATAATCCCGACGCCCCCGTCTTCTTCATCCCCGTCACCCCCACCCCCTCCCGCTGGTCCGTCTGGCCCACCGCCAAGAAGGCCAACTCCGCGATCCGGCAATTCTGTGCCGACAACGACAGCACCTGGTTCATCGGCACCGAAAGCATCTACCTCGATCCGCACGGCCAACCACGCCCCGGCCTCTTCGTCGACGACATGCTCCACCTCAACCCCGACGGCTACAGCCGCTGGGCCGCCGCCATCAAGTCCCACCTCGACACCATCCTCAACGGCGCAGGGAGGTAATCCCACGGTGCGCGGAACGCCAGTCCCGCGCCGTTGTCAGCGGTCCAGGGTTTGCTCGCCGGAACCGGAGTGGGATCCAAGTTGGCGGCCTCAGGCTTCCGGTGGCCGATCATTGGGTTGATGCGCCCGGCAGCCCGGGTGGGTTTTTACCGGACCTTGCCGGTGGCCGCCCACTCGGTCCCGCGCTGGATGAGTTTCGTGACGTTGGGGGTCCGGATTGCGTTGCCGTCGTGGCCGAAGGTTTCGTGAAACACCCGGCCTTGCCCGTATTCCAGGGTGAAGGCGAGCGGTTCGGTTGCATTGCTCCAGTCCGAGGCCGCGGTCACCAGTACGTGGATCGATGCGTCGCCCTGCAACTTGGCATAAAGTTCGTCGTCGGTCTGGAAGTCTTCCAGCCCTTGGGTGATCGGGTGGTTCCGGTCGGCGATTTGGGCTTTGAAGACGCTGCGCGGGCCGTGGCCGGACTGGCCCATGACCCAGTAGCGGCCGCAAAGTTTCTGGAATTCACCCCACTCCTTGAACGACGCACTCGATAGATGGGAGATGCAGAGGCCCTTGCCGCCCTTCACATAGGCCAACAGGTTCTGTTTGGCCGCCTCAGAGAGCGTAGCGAGCTTGGCGTTGTAGAAGTGAAGGAACACCGCATCGTAGGCCTTGAGCGAACTGGCGGATTCGAAAATGCCCGGATCCTCGCTAACGTTCACCTCAAACCGGTTCGTTGCCAGCAAGGCCTCGCGGATCGCCTGGGAGACCTCGTGCCACGGGTGGGCGGCGACGTCGTCGCCGGTGACGATCAGCACCTTGAGCTTGGGCGAGGCATCGGCCGCAGGGCACGGTGCGATGGAAATGAGGGAGCAGCCAATCAGGGCGGCGAATGACGCGCGCAGGGTGTTTCGACGGTTCATGGGATGGGATGGGATGGGATGGTTGGGGGTTGGGATGGTTGGAGGTGGCTGTGCGGTGGGTTGACTAGGTGCTTGGACGAAACTGCGCCAGCTGCCGGGAAAACCGCACGATGACACAGCCGGCAAGACTACGTCTCGAACCAGCGTTGATCTTTCATCATTGATGCCAGGGGCATCAACGTGCCGCGCGCAGCCGGGGCGAGATTTCCGCGGCACTCGAGCGGAATAGCCAGCAGCGGCTTGGGGGTCTTACTCCTGGCTTTATGCTCGCTCGGGAGTTCGGTGCGGGCCATCCGGTGATTTCCGAGATTGGCGGTGATGATCGGATAGTTGCTACCAAACAACAGGTAACTCGACGGTTCTCGCGCGGGGGCGTCGTCGCCAGTGGTGAGGATCATGCTCTGCGCCACTGACCACCCGCCGGATGATTCGGTCCCGGATTCCTGGAAGGCCTTCTTCGGCATCTCCGCGCAAACCGGCGACGACGATCTGGATGAGGGAACGGGCGATGGACTCTACAACGCGGAAGAGTTCGCCTACCAAACGAATCCGACCCTCATCGACACCCTTCGCAACAACGGCAGCTTCGAGCTCCTTGGCGGCGCTGCGTCAGCCGCTGGTGCCACTCATTGGGATACTGATCCGGATGGAGACGTTGACAACTGGGCGGTTTGGAATGCCGCCGTTGGTGGTCCTTCGACCGCGGATAACGACAGTGGAACTTACGAGGGCGCCTTGGCCACCGCGGGCACTCGACTCGCCTTCCTCCAAGGGAACAACGCCGCCTACAACATGACCACTCACGTGGTGGCCGCAGGGGACGTCTTCACCTTCACCTGGGACCATTTGAACCGCAACAGCTCCCACACCGTCAGCCTGGTATATGACGACGGTGGCATGATCACCACGATCGCCGCATCGGCAGTCACCAGCACGGCGGTCGGAAACGGCAAGGGGGCCACCTACACGGTTCTTGCGGGCGACCCGGCGATTGGCAAGACCATCGGACTGGGGATCGCGAACAACAACTCGAACTACCCGGAAGTGGACAACTTCGTCCTGAGCGTGGTTCCGGGCACCGGTGGAAATGACACTGACAGCGACAACATGGACGACACCTGGGAAACCACCTACGGCCTGAACGTGGGAGTCGATGACTCCGCCGGTGACCTCGACGGCGACGGCACCAGCAACCTGACGGAGTTCCGGCTGGGCCTGATCCCGAACAATGGCAGCTCCAGCTTCGCCGCCACCCGCAGCGCCGCAGGACTCCTGAGCTGGCCGAGTGTGGAAGGCGTGACATTCACGATCGAACGCAGCCCCACCCTCGCCACGGGAGATTGGACCGTGCTGGAAGCCGCCTACCCTGGCACGGCTGGCAGCGCCAGCTACACCGATCCCGAGCCCCCCGCCGGCAAGGCATTCTACCGGATCGGATTGAACCCGTAATCGGCGCGGCCCAGTCCCACCTATTGGGAAACGGAGGAAAGACCGGAGGCTTGTCTGAAAATCCCTCCGGGCAGGGACCGTCTTCGCCGCTCGCAGTCTTTGGCAGGGACGCGTTTCCGACGCGTCCGCGCGAATGAACTGAGAATGGAAAAGCCGGATCGGCCGTCCATTCGTCACCCATTCTCCCGGACCGTTCGGAAAACGGTCCCTGCCCTTTTCAGACAGGCTTTGAGCCTCTGGTTCGATCCGTGAATTTGGCCTCGAAGTCGGTCGGATTTCCGCTTTACTCGAGTTCGCCGCCAGCACCACCATGCCAATCTCCATCCGCCATCGCAGCCCGGCGCTCCTCGTGAGTGCGGTGGCGATCCTGTTGTGGACAGTCATGTCCACACCGCTCCAGGCCGATGAGTCACAGGGGTATCTCAACCGCTTCTGGCAAACCAGCGATGGCATGCCGAGCAACTCGGTCAACGACATCGGCAAGGACCGGGATGGCTTTCTCTGGATTGCCACCGGCGCGGGGGTGGCGCGCTTCGACGGGCTGCGATTCGAGGTCTTCTACACCCGCGACGGCCTGCCGGACACGCAGCTCCGGTGTCTCCACGTGGACCGCAGAAACCGCGTCTGGGTCGGCACGCGGCGCGGCGTCGCCTACCGCGAAAACGGAGCCTGGGTGATCCCCTCCGGGTTTCCGAACGAACCGGTGTTTTCCCTCGGGGAAGGGACCGACGGCTCGATCTGGGTGGGCACCTTCATCGGGTGCTGGAAGTGGGACGACGGCGGGTTCACCAAGATCAACCTGGGCGACATCACCCCGGACGTGCGCTCGTTTCTCGGCGAGGGTGGGAGTGGCATGTGGATTCTGACGCGGGACAACCTCTGCCTTTGGCATCCGGAAACGCCCGGCACGGTGGAGCCGGTCCCCGGGCCTTGGGAAAACAAGGACCTGCGTGACCTCGCACGCGATCATGCCGGACGCGTCATCGTGTGCGGGACCGGAGTCCTGCTGCGCCGCGAGGGTGATCATTGGGAAGACCTCAACCCCATGATCCCAAACGGCGACCAAAACGCGAACCTCGCCTGCGCAGTCGCTGCCGATGACACGATCTGGCTGGCAACCCGGAACCACGGACTGACTTTCCTCCATGACGCGGCAACCGGCGTCATCGATTCCACCGGGGACCTCTCGCTCAATGACGTCCGCAGCGTCATGACCGACGCCAACGGGATGATCATGGCAGGCACCAATGGCGGCGGCATCAACATCCTCCGCCGCCGCCCGTTCGACACCTACTCAACGAACGAAGGGCTCGGCGGCACCGTGACCTCAGCGCTCGCCATCGACCGCCAGGGCGAAATCCTTGCTGGCACCGACGGCGGCGGCATCTTCCGCAAGGAGAATGGCAGGTTCCGGCCCTGCTATCGGAACTCGGGACTCCCCGGAGACGGGCTGATTTGGTCCCTGTGCGTCGGCGTGGACGACAGCATCTGGGTGGGTACCTATCAGGACGGACTGTTCCGCATCCGGGGCGACCAGGTGGAGAAGATCACCCCAGCCACCGGATTTTCGGGTAACCCGATTCCCGCGCTTGGTGGGACGCGTGACGGAGGGGTGCTGGTCGGAACCAGTTCCGAGGGCGTGCGGAAGTGGAAGGGCGGCCAACTTGATCCCGACTTGAGTGGGCCTCCCGGGGAAGGGTTCGTGGTTTATGACGTGCTGGAGGATCATCTCGGCCGGATCTGGGTCGCCACCGGCGAGCAGGGCCTCTGGGTGTTTGAAAATGGCGGGTGGCGGGAAACGACGCGGTCGGTTGGAATGCCCGAACTCCTTCCCGCAGTCATCCACGAAGGCGGCGATGGAGACCTGTGGGTCGGCTCGCTCGGCCAGGGATTGGCCCGCTACCATGAGAACCAGTGGACCGCATGGGATGTCCGGGACGGCATGGTCAGCGATACCATTTGCCAGATTCTGGAGGATGATTCCGGCAACCTCTGGCTCGGATCCGACCGGGGGCTGCAGCGGGTTTCCATCGCGGTTCTAGGCGCATATCACCGGGACGAAAGCGGGTTGCCCATGGAAAGCATGCTTTTCGGACGGACGGACGGACGGATTGCCCACCCCGCAGTTCAGCGCGGAACACGGCAACCTGGCGGTCCGCGGCGACGATGGTTGCCTCTGGTTTTCGCTGGCCTCGGGTGCGATCCGGGTGGATCCAACAAGGTTTCCCAAATCCACCCACCTGCCATTCGTCCGAATTGAAAGCGCCACCGCAGACGACGGCCCCATCTGGAACTTCGAAGGGCCGGAAACACGCAACGAGATTGTCCTGCCCCCAGGTGGCGGCACGCTGCGAATCCGCTACACGTCGCCCCAATTCATCGCGCCCGAGCGGGGCCGGTTCCGCTACCGGATGACCGGAGTCGAAAGGGAATGGCAGGAGGTCGAAGGCGCCCGGGTCGCCAGCTACGCCTCCCTGCGTCCGGGAACCTATCAGTTCGAGGTCTTCGGAGCCACCTCCGACGGAACCTGGAATCCGACGCCCGCCCGGATCCGCGTGGTGGTGGAGCCATTCATCTGGCAGACGTTGACCTTCCAATTGAGTGCCACCCTGATCATGCTGGCGGCCTTGGGCTGGGTGATTCGCACCGGATCCCTCCGCCGGATCCGTCGCCGGATGGAACTCGTCATGCAGGAACACCGGATCGAAAAAGAACGCACCCGCATCGCCCGCGATCTCCACGACGACCTCGGCGCAAGTCTCACGGAAATCAATTTCCTCGGCACCCTCACCGCCGGCGCGGTTTCCGACAACGCGGTCCGCCAGCGGATCGAGGGCATGGTGGACCGCGCCCAGCGCATGACCAAATCGCTCGATGAGATCGTCTGGACCGTCAACCCGGCAAATGACTCGCTCTCGTCCACCGCAAATTACCTCAGCTCCAGGACCCAGGAAAGTCTCGTCGCCGCCGGCATCCGGTGTCGCATGGAGGTGGACGACCCACTCCCGCATACTCCGGTGGATTCGGACCTCCGCCACCATCTGCTGATGGCGGTCAATGAGGCGGTCAACAATGTGATGAAGCATTCCAAAGCCACCGAATGCACCCTTTCGATCCGATTCAATGACCGGATCCTGCTCGTCTCCATCGCGGACAACGGGACCGGCTTCGCCCCCGTCACCTCGCCTGACAGCCGCAACGGCCTTGTGAATCTGCAAAGCCGCATGAAAGCTTCGGGCGGCAGCGTCGATATCTCCAGCACCCCACACGGCACCACGGTCACCCTGCGCACGCCATTGCCATGAAACCGCCCGGAACCGCTATTCTACCCAAACGGGGGGCTGGTAAGCACCCTCACCCTCTGCCATTGTCAAACCAATCGTCATGCCGTCATCAATAGTCATCGTGGAGGACAACAACGTGGTCCGCGAATGTTTGGAGGAAATCGTAAATGCCATTCCCGGATGCGATTGTCTGGCGGCATTCGCCTGTGCGGAAGATGCGATCCGGTTGGCACCACGACTCACGCCCGATCTGGTGATGATGGATATCCAGCTCCCCAACCTCTCGGGGATCGAATGCGCCGCCAAACTCAAGGAGATGCTCCCGGAGGTGCTGATCCTGATGCTCACTGTTTACGAGGACGAGGAGCGCATCTTTGAGGCGTTTAAAGCTGGTGCCAGCGGCTACATCCTCAAGCGGGCAAGCCCCCGCGAGGTGATCCAGGCGATCAAGGACATGCTTGAAGGAGGCGTTCCGATGACCCCCACCATTGCCCGGAAAGTGGTGGCGTCCTTCCGCCAGGCTCCTGCCGCAAGCGAGCAGGGCCCCTCCCTCACCCGCCGGGAAACCGAGGTCCTGCAAAGCCTTTCCAAGGGCTTGAGCAACAAGGAAATCGCCGACCTGCTGAGCGTCACCCTCGAAACGGTGCGCTGGCACCTCAAACAAATCTACGAAAAACTGCATGTCCACGGGCGCACCCAGGCCGCCCTCAAGTTCATGAACATGCAGAACTCCAAACGCTGAGACAGCCTCCCCCGATCCTGATGAACCCCACCTTTTCCCTAACTTGCTGGCTGGCTGCCATGACCGCGGCTTCGTGTTTCGCCCAAGCCCCACCCCACGCGGTCCCCGCCAAGGATGATCGACAACCACCACGCGATCCTTCGTGGAAGCTGGTCTGGGCTGAGGAATTCAGCAAGGACGGGACTCCGGATGGAGCTCGTTGGGATTTCGAACAGGGCTTCCAACGCAACTCCGAACTCCAGTGGTATCGCCCCGAAAACGCCGTGTGCAGGAACGGGGTGCTGGTGATTGAAGCCCGCAGGGAAAAGCTCCCCAACCCGGGATTCCGGCAGGATTCCAGAGACTGGAAGCGCTCCCGCAAGTTCGCGGAATACACCTCCGCCTCGCTCATCACCAAACCCGCACTTGCCTGGACCTACGGACGCTTCGAAATCCGGGCCCGCTTTCCAGCCGAGCCCGGCCTGTGGCCAGCCATCTGGACCACCGGCCACGGGCGCTGGCCCGAGGGTGGGGAGATCGACATCATGGAGTTCTACCGCGGCCAGATTCTCGCCAATTTTGTCCAGGCTAACAAATCCGGTCGCGACGAGTGGAACTCGTCCCATCACGACATCGAGAAATTCGGCAAGGACGACTGGGCCGGGAAGTTCCACCTGTGGGTGATGGAATGGGATCAGGATAAGATCACGATCCATCTCGACGGCCAACTGCTCAACACCCATGACCTCACCCGTTCCTTCAATGGCAACAACCCGCAGGTGAATCCCTTCCGCGCCCCCCACCGCCTCCGCCTCAACCTGGCGATCGGCGCGAATGGCGGAGATCCCTCGCACACCGTCTTTCCCAAACGCTACGAAATCGATTACGTCCGGATCTACCAAAAACCATGAACACCAACAGATCTCTCCTCATCGCGGCGGCGCTGGGCATCTGCCTGGCGGAGTCGGTCTTGGCACAGGGTGCCAGGGTCCGCAACAACGCCCCCCCGCCCCCACCCGCCGGTGGCAGCGGCATGTATTTCCAGCTCTGGGCAGACGTGATGACCACCCTGCATCCGGAGCGCGTGGTGGCGGTCTGGATGCGATCGGGCTCGGCGGAAATGTTCCGCCCGCGGTCCGAGTTCCCGCAGCCGCAAGTCCCTGATGGCGCCTATCATGTTCCAACGATGGGCAACCCGGGCGCGAAGGAGGGGGGCCCTTACACTGGCACGCTGGCTACGTTTAAGCAGTATCGACTGAAGGGGGCGCCGGTCGGATTCGCGCCCGACCCGCGGACCGGCCACGAGTGCGGCGACAGCCGCTACCTGGCCATCCCGTATCTGGATGCTTGCATGGCCATGCGTCTGCCTGACAAGGGGAGCACGGACCAGACGCTCAAGCCGGTGGACATGAGTCATGCCTGGCTGGCTGCTCTCGTCGAAAAGGATCCTCAGAACGCGGCTGCCGTGCCAGCGCCTGAGTATCAGGGCAACCCCCTCGAAGCGGTGTGGTTGCCTAATGAAGCGGTCGCCAAGGCGTGGGTCGAGTACGTCAAAACCGGTGCGGTCAGCGACCCGACCCCACCGCCCGCTCCATTTGACGTGAAAGCGTCGCAGGGCGAAACGGGCGTGGTGATCACGTGGAACGCAGCAGCCGACTTTGAGAGCGGCATCCGCAACTTCAAAGTGCTCCGTGACGGCCAGGAGCTGGCCAGTGTGCCGGAGCAGCCCGTCGGCCGCTTCGGACGTCCGCTGTTCCAGTCCATGACCTATCACGATACGCCCGGTCAACCCCTGCCAGCGATGCGCTACGTGGATCCCTCGGCCAAGCCGGGCGAAACGCACACGTATGCCGTCGTCAGTGTCAACAGCGTCGGCCTCAAATCCGCGCCGTCTGCGGAGGCATCGCAACCCAAAGAGCCATCTCCGCCAACGCCGCCTGCGGCGGCAACCTCGCAGGTGCGCGATTATCGTTTCGACGGAAGCATCTCGCGCCAGGTGCTGGAGAACTACTTGGATCGTTCCATCTCCTACACCGAGTTGCTCCATGACGATCTGAGCCAGCCGCTCAACAGGAGGGGAGTCGATCCGCGCGACAACCTGCGTTTTATTCGCAACACCGGCGCCAAGTTCGTCGGCCGGGCCCTGATGTGCTGGGGACGGGAACGCGAACTGGACACGTTGCTCCGCAACGCCAAGACCTTCGCGGCCGAGTTGCATAGGGCCGACCCGGACATTGTCCTCCAGGGAGCAGCGTTTGAAATCGTGACCCGGGGCGTGGAGTCGGTCGCGATTCCGGAGTACGTGTTCAAGGAGTTCGGTCTGCCGGTGGTCCAGCGTAACTTCGTCTTTGCCGACATCGGCTATCCCACCGGAACCCACCGCATGGGCAACGGCAACATCCCGGATATGAATCAGTTGGAAGCCCGCATGTGGTTCTTCTACCTGTGCAGCCAGTATCTCGATGCGGGAATCGAGGCCATCCACTTTGGCCAGATCGGCCTCATGGACCAGAATGACCGACAACACGTCGGCTGGGTGGATATGCTCGACCGGGTTCGCGCCTACGCCCACGCGCATGCCCGCCGGCATTTTGTGATTTGCGACGCCCACACGGCCAACGGCGGTTTCTTAAAAGATGGCAAGCTGCTGTTTGATGTCCACGCCTTCCCGCTGCGCATTGCCCAAGACGGCGAGCAGCCGCTGAAGGGCAAGCTGCAGGTCGGCTATACGGACGCGCTCTTCCTCAAGAGCAAGGGCGGGATCACTCCCAGCGGCTGGTCCTGCGAACACCTCCCTTACCTGGTCGAGTTCGACAACTTCGGCGGCCGCAACCAGGGCCAATCGAGCGCGGGTACGATCTTCGTCTGGGGTTATGACGAGATTACCTGGTTCTCGGTCCTACCCGAGGCAGCACGCAACCAATGGCTGCACTATGCCTGGAAGTGGGTCCAGGAGACCGATCCCAATGGCCACCTGGAGATGCCAGGCAGCCGCGTGATCACTCCGGCGCGGAATAGCGGCGGGCCGCGCTGGTATTGGGCCAACACCCGCAGCGACGCCTGCCCCAATGGGTCCAATACCGAGCAAACCATCAGGGAGATCTGGGCGGCGGACTCGGCAAGGAAGTAGCCAGAGACGCGCCGACGATGGCGCGGGCACTAAGGAGGATTGCCGCTTCAGAAGTCCCGGAAAGATGTCCTAGCAATTGTAGCAACCCAACAGCCATTGCCAGACCGGCACGATTTCGATCCCCTGCGGGGTGCGGCTGCCGTGCGGCGCTTCGGTCTCGGTCACCAGCAAGGCCGCCGCATCCGGAAATTCCCGGCCCGCTTCGGTTAGGGACCGGACTTCCCGCTCGAAGGTCGCCGGAGACGAAATGTCCGCGGCGACCTGGATCAATTGGCGGCGACCCTCGAAATCCGTGGCGAGGAAGTCCACCTCAAATCCCGCCGCGGTCTTGGCATAGGCCAGATCGCGGCTGACTCGTGACAGTTCGCAGGCGACGAGGTTCTCGATGAGGCGGCCCCGGTCAAGGCCGGTGACCGGGCTGAATGCCTGGGCCAGGCCGTGGTCGGCCAGATAGAGTTTGCGCGGGTTCACTTGCCGCCGCCGCTCCGACCGATCGGCCAAGGGCACCGTGAAAACGAGGAAGGCGTCCTCCAGATGGGCCAGGAAAGCCAGCAGGGATTCCTTGGAGACCGCGATGCCCCGCGAGCCGAAATCCGCATGGGTTTTACTCACACTCAGCAGGGTTGCCGGATTGCGCAGGAGCTGGCGGACGAACGCACGCAGGGCTGGCAGGTTCGAAACCTGGTGCCGCTCGGCCACATCGCGAAACAGCACCGTGTCGACGTAGCCTTGCAGCAGCCCGACCCGGTCGCGTGCGTCCGCATAAGCCCCCGCCTCGGGAAAGCCTCCCACCTCGAGGAAGGCGTCAAAATGAGCCCGCAAGGCCGAGCGCTCCGCACCCGAAGGCAACTGCTGCGGCACACCCTCGGGCCATTTCCGGCCGCGAAGGAATTCACGGAAACTGAACGGCGTGATGACCGTCTCCATCGCCCTCCCGCGCATGCTGGTGGCCACTTCCCGGCTCAACATGCGGGCGGAAGACCCGCTCAGGAAAATCTCGACCTTCTCGCTGTCCAGCACTCTTCGAACAAAGCGTTCCCAGCCGGGAACGAGCTGGATTTCGTCCAGGCACCAGGTCACCTCGGCTTGGTGACGGAAGTGTGGGAATTGACGGTAATACTCCTCAATCAATGTGCCAAGTTCTTCAGCCCGTAACCCGCCGAGCCGCTCGTCCTCGAAGTTGAAATAGACCAGCCGTTCACGTTCGATTCCGCGCGCCAACCGGTCGGCGAGGCATTGCAGGAGGAAATACGTCTTGCCTGCCCGCCTCATTCCGATGACCGCCTGAGCCTTGCCCCGCAGTGGGGTCGGCGCGGCGTCGCGACGCACCATCTCCGGAAAGGGCGTCTTGATGGCATCGCCCAGTTTTTGCCGGATCGTTTGCAACAATTGGTTGTCCATGCGGACTGCAATCGCACAAAACCGGTCTTCGCGCAAGACCGAATTCCTCTGTCGGGGCGAATTCTTATTGTCGAGTCGGGCTGAAACGCTACGTTGGGCTGCAGCCAACTCCACTTTCGCATTCTTATGCCCGCCACGTCCAAGTGCAATTGTCTAGCAGCCGCCGGTGGCAAGAAAGCCGCCTGGATGCTCCCGCCGATGCTCGTGCTATTGATAGTGGCTGATTTCATCGGTCTTCCGGCCCGCGATGATCTGGCGGCGGCGCTGGCCTGGCATGAACCGTTTCAGAACCAGGTAACCGCCTATTTTGAAGCCCATCCGGAATTGCCCGAAATTGAGAAGATTGCTGTGCTCTCGAAGGCGTTCGACTTCATCAGCATTGCCGCGCTGGACCAAGGCGCGGAGGCGGCAATCAGGGCGTGTGAAGGGCTCGGCCGATTGAGTTGCGGGTCCCTTCCCGAGAATTTCGACCACGCGCGATTGATGGCCGCGTTGGGGCCGGAAAGGCTCCGGGCTACCGGCGATGCCGCCGGGTTTCTCAACTCGTGGGCCTGTCACGACCGGGATGCCGCCCTTGCATTCGCCCGGACGATGAAACCGCATGGTCCCGAGGTCGGGGTTGGTCTCGTTTCCGCCGTATTCAGTGGGGTGTGCCGGTTGGAAGGAGAAGCCGCCGCCGCCCAATGGCTGTCCGCCACCGTCGCCAGCGAAGCGCCGGAACAACGCGGCGAACTCATCGCCAGTCTTTATGCGGGCTCTTTCCTTCCTCCCTCCCCCACCACCTTTCGCCAGATCTACGATGCCCTCGGCGACGAGGATGAGCGGATGGCCTTCGGATCTGGCCTCATCGATCCGCAGCGCGACTGCGATCTGGCACGCACCTATCTGGACCAACTCCCGACCATGGACCAGCGGGTGGCGGTGATCGAGGCGGCGGCCCGGCGCTGGGTCGAAGACGCTCCGTCGCCGAGCCATGGCGTCTAAAATGCAGCACTCTGCCGTTTGGTGAAGTGAAGACCGATGCACGCGCCATTAGCCAGAACCCCGTGCGGTTGGGTGGCCAAGAGCAATTCCCTGGCAATTCAGCCTAACTGGCTAAGCAACGGCGTGAAGTCATTCCATGGGAGAACGGTGGCCTTTGCGCGGTCCTGGCGGGCGATGCCGCCGTGAATGAGCCAGGGGGTAATGGTCTGGCGGGAGAGCTTGGCACGCCAGTAATCGAGACCGGTGAAGAAGTCGGAGGCGATGGTTTCACCGGACTTGATTTCAACGGCTTGGAAGGTGTCCGGCGCGGTCTCAATCAGGGCGTCGATCTCGTGCCCCTCCTTGTCGCGGAGAAAATGGAGGGATGGCTTGAGGCCGAGGTTGGTCTGGGCCTTCAGCAGCTCGGTCATGACCCAGTTTTCAAACAAGGCTCCGCGTTGCGGGTGGGCGCTGAGGTGGGCGGCGGCACGCACGCCGAGGAGCCAGGCGGCGAGGCCGGGGTCGCAGAAGTAGAGCTTGGGGGTCTTGATCAGGCGTTTGTTGAGATTGCTGAACCAGGGGCGCACGAGGAACACCAGGTGGCTGGCCTGGAGGACGGACAGCCAGGACTCGGCCGTGACGCGGGTGATGCCGGTGTCCGCTGCGAGTGAGGTGATGTTGAGAAGCTGCCCGACGCGACCGGCACAAAGCTGGACGAAACGCTGGAAGGTGGCGAGGTCCTGAATGTTGAGGATCTGCCGCACATCCCGCTCCAGATAGGTGCTGATGTAGTCCTGGAGCCAGAGGGTGGGTTCGACCGGGCGGTCGTGGATCGGCGGAAAGAGGCCGGCGTGGAGGAGTGCGTCCACGGTGGCAGGGGCGCGTCCGACGGCTTGGAGCTCCGCCAGGGAGAATGGCAGCAGGGTGAGCATGGAGGACCGGCCGGCGAGGCTCTGAGTGATCGACTCGATGAGTTCGAACTGGCTGGAGCCGGTGAGAATGAAGCGCCCCATCCGGCGGTCGGAATCGACAACGCCCTGGAGGTAGGAAAAAAGTTCCGGAGCACGTTGGATCTCATCGAGGATGGCCCCATCGGATGCTTGGCGGAGGAAGGCCCGGGGATCCTCGGTGGCGAGAGCGCGGGTGTCGGGATCTTCCAGGGAGAAATACGGAAGGTCCGGGGCGAGCAGGCGTGAAAGCGTGGTTTTGCCGGATTGGCGGGGTCCGGTGATGGTCAGAATCGGGAATCCGGCAAGCCGCTTGCGGGCCGCAACTGCGGCATTCCGGGGAATCGGCTGGTTGGGAAACGATCGGCTCGAAGCACTGGACATGACCAATTGTATAGCCGGGAGATCGTTTGGTCAACTATTTCTGGTGGCGGAATTCTTCCAGCACCTCTGGGGGCTTTGATAGGGGGCATCAACATTTCCCCGCCACCGTGCCCCTGGTACGACACTATCGATTCCGGGCCGCGTCTCCGGCCCTTCCTTTCCTCGCAACGCCTTTTCTCCCGGTCTCCGAACCGCACTTTCGCCCCTCATAGTTGGGAAGCGGAATAGTGGAGCGCCCTCCTGATGGGTTCGCCGGGCCGGCATTGGGGAGCTACTGCCGCCACCGGCTCCTCCCGCTCGCAAGCGCAAGAAGCCGGACCCTGCCATTCCGGAGATTACAGAGCAACCAGGCGTGCACATCCTGTGCACGAAGGACTCCGAGATTTCCGCTCAGACGAAAGCGTTCGGTGAATGGCTGCCGTTCTTCCGGAAGGGTGGTGTGAATCTCTACGGCTACATCTTCGACCCCGAAGGACCGGGGGACTTGTCCGATGCCGATCTCAAGCAAATGGGCCACACGCGCGAGGAGATCAAATGCATCCGGCTGTCTGCCACCGACGACTGGCACGATCCCGCCGCCCTCGCCGCCGACCTGCGCCGCTGCGAGGCGCTGGTTCCGGAAAAACCCCGGAACTCCCGCTCCCGCAAATGGATCCTCCGCGAATTGGAGGACCTCATAGGACTCTGTGACAACGCCGCGGTTTCCGAACTCAAGGTGCAACTGCTCGCCCCGCCCGCCGATTGCGAGGACGAAGACAATTGGTTCGACGAGGGAGAGGAAGACGACGACGAGGATGAGTGAACTCAACCATAACCGGATAGAGGAAGCCCCCGGGGAATGAGTGCGCGTGGCGATGGCGGGCATTGGCGACGGCACCGTGGATGCCTGCGCTTGCCGCCCTCGCTTGCTGGTGGCTGGGCGGCCTCATGATAAGACGACAGACAAATTATTTCACTCATCAACAAGCTCCTCTCATTCGCACCGCCATCCGGCGGACAACTGGGCGCGCCCGGCGGTCACGCCCTACCTTTGAGGGGATGGGTCTTGCTCGGCTCCTATTGCTTGGGCTGCCCGGCCCGCAGGGCGGCATCCTTCGGGCAGATCAGGAAGCTGAAACCGGTCGCCGCGCCGCCGTTGTTGTCGATCCGGACGACGATGCGGTTCCAACCCTGCCGGAAATTGAAGGCCTCGATGTGTTCATCGATGTGATACCAGCTCCAGCCCTCGTCGTGCCAGATCTCCCGGTCGTTGATCCACAGCTTGCCGCTGTCGTCGGTGCCGATCGCGACGATCATCGTGGCCGGCTCGTCAAAGTATAACTCGGTGTAGGCATAACAAGTGGAGCTGTCGGTGGTGACCGGCACCGTGTTGTGCATCGACTCGCTCTGCATGAACTTCCAGCTCAGGGTGCCGTCGAGGAGGGCCTTCTTGCCATGGACGCGCAGGGGACTCGATTCGTTCTCCGCGATGCCGCGGCCGGTCTTGCCGTCGTGATAGACGGCGTCGAGGTCGATCCCCTGCTCCGGCGGGTGGGTGATGGAGAAATCGTTGCGACCGTATGATTCCCACGGACCGATCATGTACCAGGTGTTCACGTAGAGCCAGCCGCGGCGCATCGTCTCGCGGGAGAAACGACGGCCGGGCAGGGCCTGCGCGGCCACCATTTCCTCGCTCTCGAACTTGGCCTCGTGCGGGACATAGGGCTGCCCGGTCAGGCCTGGCGCGCCGTAGCCAGCCTCACCACCATTGCCGGGCCGCTGCGGGCCGTCACCGGCCATCCCCGCGCCCGGCGGCGGTTTGCGGCCGGCATTGCCCACCATCCCGAGCAGGCGCGACTCGGCGAGGCCGGACTGGCGGCCCGCCTGACCTAACAAATCTCGGTAGCGGTTGATATCGTCGATCGAGGCGACCTCCATCGAGTTGCCCTCGATGCCATGCTGGGCATTCACCGTTGCGATCAGCTCGCCATACCCGGGCATTTGAGTGGCGGCGAGTTGCATGGCGCGCAGGGTGTCGGGAAACGAGAGGCCCTCCTTGAGCGCCTTGTTGGCGGCGGCGGTGGCCAGGTGGTCCTGCTGGATGTCCGCCTCGTGCACCGCGATGCGTTCGTACAGATCCTTCACCGAGGGCTCGTCTCCCAACGACGGATAGTCGGCGGGGGCCTTGCCGCGGGCCATGGAGGTGTCGTTGATCTCGCTCGACAAGCCCTCGGGCACCGGCCGCTGGTCGACCTGGTCGAGCAGCACGTCCTCCTTATCGAACGCCTCCTGGGCCATCGCCTCGAAACGTTTGAGCCGCTCCTTCAATTCCCTTTTCACCAGCACCTCGGACGATTTCATCATCAGCTTCGCATACTCCGCTGGCAGCGGCCGGGTTTTCTTGCGCTCGTCCTTTTTTTCCCGCTCGCCCGCGGTTTTCTCCGGGGCCTTGAGCTGCCCCTGCACCGGATGCGGCAGCTGCCAAAGCGTGAGCGCCCCGCCCGCGAAAAGCAGGCCGGCGGCGAGCCATGAGATCACCCGGGCGCGGCGGTCAGTTTCGATTGTAGCTCTCGTCATAGGTCCGTATTCCGACATTGCTCAGGTTGTAGAATTGACAGGCATCCATCACCTCGACGAAGCGTCCGAACGGGACGTCCTTGTCCATATCGATGCGGATCCGGCGGTCCGGGGCGGTGATACAAAGGTCACGCAACTCCTCGAGGAGGAAGTTGGTCGAGCAGGGCGCGCCCTCCCAATACAACTGTCCGTCCGGATCAATGCCGACCACCACCTGTTTGTCATCCGGGCGCATCTTCACGGCGGCCTCGGATTGCGGCAGGTCGATCGGAATGTCCTTGTTCCTCACCTTGGCCATGCTGGAGACCAGGAAAAAGATCAGCAGCAGGAACACGCAGTCGATGAGCGGAGCCATCGACACCTCCGGCTCCTCGTCACTTTGTAAGCGGATCTTCATTTGGCTTTCCTCCCAGTCGGACGCGGGTTTGCATGAACCCGCGGAGTTGGCACAGGTCGAACACCTCGATCACCCGGCTGACCGGCACGGTCCGGTCCGCGGCGATCTCCAGCGGCAGCTCGACGCCACGGGTCTCGCGCAGGTTCGCCAGGTAATCCGGCAAATCACCGATCGGTTGATAGATCGTCTCGCCCGAATACGTGTTGCGGCTGACCACCTGATAGACCGATTCATCCGCGCCGAGGGCGATGATGGCAAGGTCCTCGGCGGATTTCTTCGGCGACAGGCTGGAAGTCATCTCCGGCACGGTGAGCGGAATCTGGGTCTCCCATTTCTTCATCATCGTGGTGACGAGGAAAAAGATCAGCAGGAGGAAGACGCAGTCGATCAACGGCGCCATGTCCACCCCGACTTCGCAGTCCTCGTCAACGTCAATCCGCATCGGCCGGTTCCTCCTTGCGTGACGGCGGGTGACTCTCCGCCTCCGGTTGGGGTTCCTTCAGATAGATCAGGGTCACGAGTTCCTCGACCTCCACCTCGATCACCGCAGCGAAACCCATGATCCGGTTTTTCAGGACGTAAAACACCGCGATGCAGGGCACCGCGATGATCAGGCCGGCGGCGGTGGTGATCAGCGCCTTGGAGATCGAATCGGAGAGAATGGCGGCACCGCCCTCGTCACCATAGAGCGCCACCAACCCGAAGGCCTCGACCATGCCGATGATGGTGCCCAGCAGCCCCAACAATGGCGACAGCGAGGCGATCACCGAGAGCGGATAGATCCGGCTCAGGTGGCCGCGGATATCCCGTCCTGCGATATCGCCCGCCGACTGGGTGACGATCTGCATGCCCGCGTGGCGGTGTTTCAGGATGAACTTCAGCGCCTCGCCGAGCGTGGACGGATACTCATCGCACTTGCGGATCGCCTCCTCGAACCCGCCGCGGGCCGAGAGTTCCCGGACCGCCCGGCGCAACGGCACCGGCGCCATGCGGTCGGCGCGCACCGTCAGCAGGCGTTGGATCGCGATCACCATGGCGGCAAGCCCGGCGAAATACAATGGATACATCATCCATCCGCCGGCTTTGATCTGCGCGCCCCAGTCGATATCCACCGAGGGTTTCGCGGTCTTGTCGGACACCACCACACCGCCGCCCGCATTGGGCGGGGCAGGATTCGCCACCTCAACGGCATCCGTCACCTTTGCCTGCAGAACGGGTGCGGCGGGCTTGAATCCTGCCAGGTCCTTGGCAAAGGCGATCGCATCGATTCCCGCATCGCGGCTGCCCACAGTCAGCGTGATGCCGGTGATGGTGAAATCCCCGAAATCCTTCCACAGGTCGCTGGTCACCGTTTGCCAACCGCCGCCGAGCGCATCCGAAACCCGCAGCGCGGGTCCGCCGGCCGGGTCGGGCTCGCCGCCCTCGAAGCGGTAATTGTAGCGTTTGCCCTGTTGATGTTCGCCGTCCTGCGCGGGATCGCGGTCAAGCTGCAGCGAGATCGGCCCGCTCCCCCACTTGCGCCACGCGAAGGAAATATATCGATATTCATTCTCACCGGGATGCTCGCGAATCGGGATGGACAGCCCGGTGATCGCAAGCGGAGTGTCTTTGGACTGCAAATAGAGCCAGGTCGAGCTATGATAACCATCGTCGCTGCGAATCGACCTCTCCGAAGGGGTGGATGGCTGCCAATTCAGCCCTTGCGCGAGCTGTTCGTCGTAGACATCGAGCCTGCCGGGTTCATTGTTAGTCGCCTGGGCGCCGGTGGGTGGTGCCAAGCTGATCGCGATCAAAGCCAGTCCCAGCCCACTCCAAACGCGGCTTGTGACTCGATGGCCCAACAAATGGGACAACGAATGCCCCAGAGGATAATCTTGGCGCGCACGGCGATTTCGGTTCCCGTCACCTGGGCGCCGGATGATGATGTTTGCAATGGGGTGGATTCTGTTCATGGCGTGGATCACTTGGGAGCGTGATAGTGAATATTCCGTCGGGGTCCGCTGCCCTGCACCTGAGCAAACTCGTTCGAGAGGCCACGACTACACTGAGGATGAATCATTGCAAGAAATAACTTCATGAAATCACAACCTGTTTATTGTGAACTGATTGCAGCTCCGCCAGGAATTCCATCATCCCCCACGTTTGAGGGGGATGGTGGGGCGGAACAGGGTGGATGCCTTGGGTTCCATAGGATTTCCCGGCCTCGACACCCTCCTCAACGGCGCAGGGCTCCATGCGGGATGATGAGGCTGGCAACCGGCATGCGGCTTTGGGCGACCGCCCAGGTATCGTAGCCGGAATCATCGATGCCGACGATCAAGCCGTCTTGGGTTTCCCAATCGGTGAACCTATCTGCTTCTGTAGTATTTCACAACTTATTGAAATCCAATAATTTAAAACGGCCACTTCAGCGGTTCCGAGGCCGTTTTGGCCCCGTGCCCCTTTTCACCATTGATTTCTAGCGTTTTGCGAACGGGAAAGCATCAGGCTCCGGCTGGCGATTCCGCTCCATGGCTTTCCGGTTTTTGTCCGGGCCCTGCCGCTGCGGGGGTGGGGCTCGGGGTTCCCGGGAGCTTGCGGCAAGCCTCCGTTGGTTAGAGTGGCCTGACCTTGATATTGCGGAACGAGATGGAGCCGTGGTCGCCTTGGAGGGCGATCGCGCCGGAGCCGGATTTGGCGAATTCAGGCATGCTGGCGAACTTGCTGGCCGCGACCCGTTTCTTGAAGTCTTCGCTGCCGAGGACGTATTCGAAGTAGCGGACGCCGTTGATTTCATGGAAGCACTTGTCCGGGCCGATGACCAGGCGGACGTGGTTCCATTGGCCGGCGGGTTTGGTGGCATCGAGGATCTTGCCGGTGGCGGGGTCGACCGGCGGTTGATAGAGGCCGTAGAGCCATCCGCAGCGTTGCGGGTCGGCGGCTTTCGCGTTGTCCTCGAGTTGGAATTCCGGGCCGCTGGCCCAGACGGCGCCGCCCTTTTCGGTGACGTGGAAGATGATGCCGCTGTTGCCGCCCTCGGTGATGTTGTAGTCGAGTTGGAGTTCGAACCAACCGAATTTGGCGGCGTTGACCAGATCGCCGGCGTTTTTCGGGTCGACGCAGACGAGCTGGCCGTCCTTGACCTGCCAGCCGGGACGGATGGTGGTGGTTTTGAAATTCGACCAGCCTTTGAGGTCGGTGCCGTTGAACAGGAGCTGCCAGCCTGCGGATTTTTCAGCAGCGGTCAGGGTGTTGGGGGCCGCGGGTTCCGCCGCACCAGCGGTGGCGAGGACGGCGGCGAAGAGGACGGTGGCGATGAGGTTGGTTGGTTTCATGATGTTGTTTGGATGGTTGTTGGATGGAGATGGTGGTCTGGCTGGAGATCGGAGGGGGTCAATCAACCGGGAAGCAGGGAGTGGGACATGGCTGGATGAGATTACTGGATGCCGCAACCATTCATTTCAACCTTTGCTCAATCCGGGTGGCTCGATGATCCTGATTGCCGCAACGGGTTCGTCCGAACTCACCCGAATAGGAGTGGAGCATTTTCCAGTGCGGGTGCTGCGGAAGTCGGCTTCCCGCGTTTCAAACGCCAACTGCCGCCCCGCTCGCAGGATGCGAACGAGGCGGCTTTCAAATCACAGCTTACTTCAGCGCTTCGAGGCGACCGAAGAGCTCGGTGTTGGCACCCTTCGGAATCGTGACGGTGATGTCGTCCGGGGCGGCATCGTTTTCGACGATGTCCACTTCGGGGCCACTGCCGGCGTTGTCCACTCCGATCACCACGTCCGTCCAACCGGCCAGATCCGTGCCGTATTGGAAGAGCAGGCTGATTTCGGCTTCCGATTCATCCGCACGGGTGAAGCTGAAGACGAGGTTGGCACCGCTGGCATCCAGGGTCGGCAGGATGCCCGGGTCCGAGGCCAGCGGATCGCCACCCAGCACGAACTCAAGCGCATTTGCAATGCCATCGTTTTCCGGATCCTGGGTCGGACCGTCGTTGACGCCTGCGGTGAGAAGCTTGGCGGACGCCCAGAGCTGGTATGGGGTGGCGCTGCCGACGAGGGCGATTTGATTGCCTCCCAGATAATTGTAATCGATCGAGTAGCCGGCTGGCATCCCCGAGGTCGAGGCGAACTCAGCCGGGGTGGCTCCCGTATAGCTGGCGATGATGACCGTGAGTCCACTGGCGGGGGACAATTCGGTGATGTCCAGTGAGGCGGCGCTCACGTCGAGCGTTCCGTTGGCCACCAGCATATCAGCGGAGGAACCATCAATCTCGCAGGCATAGGATCCGGAAATCGTGGTGGCTCCCGCAGTGAAGGTGCCGACTGCGGCTGCTCCAGGAGCGATCGCTGCGGAGGCTTCTACGATCAAGGGGCCTGCGACCGATCCGGTGCCGCCGAGGGCTCCGGCGGAAACCAGAGTCGTTCCGGTGTAGGTGTTGGTGCCCATCAGGCCGAGGCCGCCGAGGCCGGTCTTGGTGAGACCGCCGCCAAGGGCATCACCGTCGAGCAGTGGCTGACTGATGGCGATGGTTTCACCATTGCTGTCGATGTGGGCACCACCGGTCATCACATTGGCCGCGTCGAGGTTGCTCATGAAGTCCAGGTTGGCACCGGGTCCGGCTTGCAGCAGGCCGCCATTGAGGTTGAGCGTGCTGCTGCCCGAGGTATCGTCACGTTCGGTCACCCGTTTGGTGGTCACGGTGCCGCCGTTGAGGTTGGCCACGGCCACTGCGGTGGTGGTGGGTTCGGTGGTGAGGTAGAGCGCGTCGCCGGTGATGTTGATCCGGCCGCCATTGACGTTGAGCGTTCCGGTGCCTTGCTCGGCGACCGCGATGGCCCCGTTGGGGCCTTGGGTGAGGATGCCGCCGTTCATGTTGAAGGTTCCGGTAGCTCCGGGCTGGCGTCCGATGGAGAGCCAGGTCGCCGCATTGAAGGTTCCGTTATCCATGTTGACGGTGCCGGTGGTTCCACCATTCTTGCCAACAAAGACTTGGTTGTTCGTGGTGACGGTGGCGTTGCCTTGGATGTTGAGCGTGCCATTGGACGTGCCCACATCACTGATGTTGAAGTCGCCGCCGTTCTTGGTGAAGGTCGCGTTGTCTTTCACCGTGACGATGCCGGTTCCGTCATTGCCGATGGAGAGCCAGCCGCCGGTCAGGGTCACGCTGGCGTCGTCCTGGACGGTCAGATTCGCAACGGCGCTGCCATTGAGGGCCATTTGGAACTGGTTCGGCGAGCTGAACGCCGAGGTCCCCGCGAGGGTCATGTGGGTCGTCGAATCCACTCTCTCGGCAAGCAGGGTCGCGCCATTGTTGACCCACGTGGTGTTGGTCAGCGTGATGATCTGATCGCTATCGTTGATGCCCGAGTCGCCATCGTATCCGGAGCTGAAGTTGGTGCACTCGATTGCCGAGTCGGTGGCGGTGATGGTGCTGGTGTTCCCGGTGCCGTTGATCCGGCCCAAGGTGAGCCACCTTGCCACGAAGAGGTCGGTTCCTTGCAGGACCAGGTGACCTCCTGCATCCGGGGTGGAGCCCACCCAAAGTTCGCCATCAACGGTGACCGACTGGGTGCCGGTTCCGATCAGCGACAGCGTGCCGTTGGTGATTTCGCTGTTTCCGCCACCCATGAAGTTGGCACCGTCGTTGCTCACGGTGAAGTTACCCGGGCCGGATTTGAGCAGGCTGCCTGCGGTGCTGTCCATCACGCCGGTGGTGGTCAGATCATTGACCGTGCTGATTCCGCTGTTGTCGCCGGTGACGGTGAAACCGCGGTCGATGGTGGTGGTGGCTCCGGTGTAGTCGAGCGTGCCACCATTGAAGACGAGGTTCGCCGCGTCATTGGTGGCCGCGCCGAGCGGGCTTGGCACACCGCCGTCGGTCACGGTGGCGACGCTGGTGATGCCGCCCGAGAGGATGGTGACGCCGGTGTAGTCGTTGGTGGTGTTGATTGCGAGAGCGCCCGGGTTTTCTTTTTGCAGGCCGGTGGTGCCGGTGATCTTGCCGGTGCCGCTGAGGGTGTAGTCGACGTAATCGCCAGCGAAGGTGACGCCGGATCCGCCGGGAGTGACGGTGGTGTTGAGGATCACGTCGCTTAAGCCGGTTACGCGGTCATCGAACATGACCGGGTCGCCGTCGGCATAGGTGGATGCGATTTCCTGAAGGTCATCCATCCAGTTTTCCTTGGTGGTTTCCCATTCACCGTCCACCGCACCAGTCCAGTAGGCGTCGTTGACGCGGGTGACGTCGAGGGCGACCAGGCCGGTTCCGTTGTCGCTGAGAGTGGCTTGAACGCCATCGGGCAGGGTGCCGAGGGCGAAGCTGCCGGTGCCGCTTTTCGGTCCGACGTAGGAAACCAGCGGGATGATTCCAACGAACGGCCAGGAATCCGCAATATTGACGGTGACAACGCCGTTGAGCGTCGCGGTGCCGGAAAAGTCGAGCGGTGCGTAGAGGGTGTTGCCGTCAAGGTCACCGAGGTTGATGTCCAGAGTGGTGTCGCCGGTGGTGCCGAAGGTGACGTCCGTGCCAGCGAAAACCTCATCGGTGTTGATCTGGGTGACGCCCAGGTCGGTGGCATCCGCGAGGGTGATCGCTCCGGTGGCGGTGGATGCGGTGGTGATCGAGACGCTGCCGCCATCGATGGTGGTGGTGCCGGCGTAGCTGTTGGCACCCGACAGGTTCAGGTTGCCGCCGCCGGTTTTGACGATCCCGCCGGTGCCCCCGAATACCTGGGGAGCGCCGAGGTTGAAGCCGTTGCTGTCGAGCAGCAGGCCGCCGGCTTCGATGGTTGCGGTGCCGAAGTAGGCAAGGAATTCGGTGTTGGCGGCCGTGGCGAGGATCTGGGTGCCGTTGAAGTTGACGGTCGATGTGCCCGGGCCACCGACCAGCTTGCTGGTTTCCAAATTGCCTCCGTCGAAGTTGGCGGTGCCGGTACTGCCGCCCTTTTGAGCCACGATGATGTCGTTGGCTAGGAAGGATCCGGTGCCGGAGAGGGTGTAGTCGCAAATGCCCCATTCGGAAATCCAAGTGGTTCCGGTTTGCACGTCGATGACTCCGCCGGAATGCACGATTGTGGTGGTGGCGCTCGAGCCGAGAAGGCAGTTGCCGCCACCCGTCTTGGTGAAGGTGCCGCCGACCATGTTGAATTCGCCGATGCCGCCGCGACCGATGACGATCTCGGCGTTCACGGCGAAGGTGCCAGCGTTCATCGTGAAGGTGCCTTTGTTGGAGCCGCCGCCGGAGGCAACCCAGAACTGATCGTTGAGGTTGACGTCGCCGCCATTTAGAATCATTGCACCGGTAGAGTTGTCCTGATCACCGACGATGAAGGCACCGCCGCCGGTCTTGGTGAGGGTGCCGCCATTCATCGTCAATAGGCCATGACTGCCTCCACGACCGACAACGGTCCAGTTGGTCGTCGTGATTGCGCCGGCATTCAGAGTGAGCGTGCCGTTGCCGTTGCCGCCTTGGCCGACCCAGAACTCATTGCCGCCAAAGAGGGTGCCGCCATCCATGTTCACGACGCCGGTGCTCTGTTCACCGATGATGAACTGGCTGTTGCCGTTGAAGGCACCGGACACGAGGTTGAGCGTTCCAGAGCAGCCTGCGCCGTTGTCAGAGCGGCCGATGAAGAGGTTCCACGGCACATTGATTGAGCCAAGGGTGTTGACGTTAATGGTGCCGACGCCGCCAGCTTGGCTGCCGACCTGCAATTCGCCACCCACATTCATGGTACCGGAGCCTTGGCCGAAGCCGGTGATGTTGCCACCATCCACCACCGAGGTGTCAGCGAGGTTGTAGACCCCGGTCCCTCCATTGCGTCCCACCACCATCCAGTTGCCGCCACCGGTGTATGCGTCACTCGCTTGGTGATCCAGTCTGCCGTTGGTGGCCGCGCCAAGCCCGACGAGGATGTCCTGCGGGGTTTTGGCGAGGTTGCTGGTCGCGATGGTCGCGATGTTGCCGGTATTGATATTGATAACCGCATTGTCCACAAAGCCGGTTTTTTCTGGAACCCGGCCCAAGCTCCAGTTGGTGGCGTCGTTCCACTCCGTGCTGGTGGTTCCTGTCCAAAGGTTGTCGGCGGCTTGGCTGGTTGGGGCACCGAAGCAAACGACAATGGCGGTGACAAGGGAGGCTCCAACGGTTTGAGTGCGGAACTTGGTGGCGTGGTATTTGGATTTCATGTTGTGGCTTTTTGGGTTCAAAATTACGAAGCATTACAAACGTACTCGGAGCAAAAGAATGCTCCGAGCATTGAGGAATGCGCCATACGGCCGTGGAACCCGACAGAGGATCTGAAGTTTTTTGGAATTCAGGTGTCGGGAGACTGGCTCCGGACGCTTGGAGTGGGTTGCCGGCTTGGTCGGGGAGGGAATCAGAATTCAAGGGTCAGGGTTCTCGGCCTGGCTTCGTTGGGGAAGCGGAGCCAGAGCAGACCGTCCTGCTTGGTGAAATCGATCTGGGTGAGCGGCTGGTCGTCGAGAGTGACTTTCCGGGGCGAGGATGGGAGCCGGAGTAACATCACTGCCTGGGTTTGAGCGGCACCTTCCACCAAGTAGGAAAGCGTGGTTTTGGTGGATTTGACCGGCAATGGCTTGCAGGCGGCGGCGAGCAGTTGCGGATTCGCCACCGGGGCGGCATCCAGATCGCGGAGAAAATAGCGGCTGCCGGGGTCGATCCGGACGTCGTGGAGCACCCGCAGTTCCGGGTCGAACAGATTGACGAACCGGCCGTGCAGGGTTTTCGGCTCGCCGGGGATGGATTCGTCCAAACCGGCGGCGATGACGTAGGGGCCGCGGCGCAGCACCAGCGAATTGGTTTCCCGCCAGTCGAGTTTGGCGGATGCGGCGGCGTGTTTCACCGCTCCGACCACCACGGCGGCGCCCTCGGCGCTGGCGGCCAGTTGGACCGGGTTTTGGCGCAGCCATCTGACTTGGCCGTGGCCATGCGGCCACACCGGTTGCTCCGGGTTGTTCGGAGTGGCGTGGGGGAAGCCGAGTTGGGCGAAGAGGGGTTCGCGCGGGGTAGTAAACTTATTCCCATCGCTGTTCCACCAATCCTTGACGGCATTGAAGGGGTCGGAATCATCGTCGCAGAAGATCAGTTGGCCACCCTGTTTGACCCACTCGGCGAGGTGGGCATGAACTTCCGCGTTGAGCGGCTTCATCCCCTGGTAGGTCAACATCAGGATTTTGAAAGCATCGAGGTAATGCGGGACGGTCACGTTTTCGAGTTGGACGGGAGCGACCGGGATCCCATGTTTCAGCAAGGGCAATGCCAGGCCATAAACGTGACTCAAGTGCGAATCGCTCGGAGTTGGATCGCCGCGCTGGAACATCAGCGAGTCGCTTACCAGTAGACCGATGCCGGTGGTGCCGCAATCCCACTCCACGCGGTCCTGCTTCAAATCGTTGAGCGCATTCATCACAGTCTGCAACTCGGTGGCGTAGCCGGGCGGGATGGGGATCCGGTTTTCTCGCTTGCCGGACTTCGGGTAGCGGCCGTTGAAGATCCGCTCCGGCCAGGGGGCGACCTCGAACTGCCAGACATCCGGTTGCAGCAGGGAGGCGGTGAGGGTGGATTCCCAGTTGCGCTGGTAGTCGTTCCAGTCGTGGTTGGGGTTGTCCTCGATCGGGTCGTTCAAATACCAGACGCTGCGGCCTGTGGCGCGGACCAGATTCTGCATCGCTCCGTATTCGAGAAAGGCGGTCTCAAATGTCCGCTCCTTGAGTTTCCCCTGGTAGACATTGGGGGTACGGGCGGTGCCGGTCCAGACCTGGGCGATGTAGCCATCGCAACCCTTGAGTCGGGCGAGGCTGGATTCGGGGCTGACGATGTTCCAGTGGGCATAGTTGAGCAGGCTGTGGGTGGGGACGTAGCAACGGACCTTGCGACCGCTGCGCTGATTGTAGGCCTGGACGTGATCGAAAACCTGCTGGAGTGCCCGGCGATAGAGGAAATACTTCAGCTTGGAGGCCCGCCACTGGGCGTTGACCGAGCTCTGCGGGGCCTGCCAGGGCTCGCCGTAGTACGCTTGCCATTCACGTTTGAAACCATCCGAGTATCCCGCGTTGACCCAGAATTCCGGCTCCTCCAGATGGATCGCCTCGGCCCCCGCATCCAGCGCGCGTTGGACGCCGACCGAGAGGAATTTCCCGAAATTCACCCCGGGGCACATGTAATAAACATCGCCGCCATGGCTGCTCTTGCGGCCGTCACTGACGGTCTGCGCCTCGTCCTCGTGGTTGATGCCATCGAAGCGACCGTAGAGGTAGTCCTGATAGTTTCCCCACGACACGCCGGTCATCACGTGAATGCGGTAGCCGTGGTCGCGCCAGGTCTTGATCCGCTCCGGCAGCTGCGGGTCGATGCCATAGACGATCGCGACGTCCGAACGCAGGTTGTATTTCTCACCCCACGGCGCGCCGGTTTGAAAACAGGTTCGCTCCAGGGATTGCGCCGGGTCGGCCGCGAACGCCGCCGGTCCGCCCGCCGCGCCCGCTTGAGTGATTGCGGCCAGGACGGCCAGCGGAAGTAAGGATTGAGGTTTCATGATGGGTGAGGAAAAGGTCAGCGCTTGGTGCCGGTGGTGTCATTTCACGCTCCACTCGAGGATGCCGCCGGAAAAGCCCGGTTGGAGTTCCACTTCGAGTCTGAGTGCGGATGTGTTCAGCGGCTTGAATTTCAACTGGTTCCACTGGTCTTTCTCCGCCTTTGAAGAGTTGGCACCGGGGACGGGCTTCCATTCGGCGGCCGTTCGATAGAGCAGGCGCCAGGACTTGGGTACGCGGCACTGGCCCTCGCCGGTGTCGTCGAACCAATACACGGCGACCGACGACACCTGCCTGGCGTGGTCGAAGTCAAATTGAACCCATTCGGTGGTGCCGCGGTGGTCCCACCAGGTGAGCCGCGGCACGGAATGATCGTTCGAGGACGCCGGCACCAAGCCGTCGGCGGGTGCATCGACGGAGTCCTCGGAGAAGCAGTGGGAGGCGCTCACCTTGAAATTCGACGGGTTGGGTTTCGGCGGAGCCACCCATTCATGGGCGCCAGCGCCCTCGCCGATGACCGGGAAGGCGGAGATCCGCAGGCGGGCCGCGCCCATCGGGATGAGGGTGACGGTTTCCAGCGGCTCGCCGGACACCACCGGGCTGTCCTGAAGCACCGCGCACAGGCCGTGGCGATCTAGCGACCAGGCGGGAATCTTCTTCGCCTTGGCTTCGATAATGATCGGGGCCGAGTCGGTCTTGAACGGGAAGTTGTCAGCCGGCCACTTGCCGGGTTTCACGGTGAAGGAATCGGCCGGGTTTTGCGGGTTGAGCACCAGGCCGTAGTTCCACGGGGTGGTTGGATGGATTTCGTAGGACGGCCACTTTGACGGGTCGGCACCCTGCTGCCAACTGGAGTCCCCGATGGCGGTTTGGGTGCTGTCCTGGATGTCGTAGCGCTCGCCGATCTTGAGCGAGAATGTCAGCGGCCCGTAGTTGACGCTCACACAGCCATGGTTCTCATCCCAGGTCTTGAGGGCAACCTCCATCGGCAGCTTCAGCGAGACCGTATCGCCGGATTTCCACTCGCGGTCGATCCGGACGAACCTGCCGGACGCCGCTTCGACCGGCACCACCTCGCCGTTGATGGTGATTTGCGGGGCCTGGCACCACGCCGGGATGCGCAGGTAGAGCGGGAATTCCACCGGAGTGGGGGAGGAAAAGCTGAAATCGATGGTATCCTCGAACGGATAGTTGGTTTTCTCCGTGAAGCCGACCTCGATTCCCCCGGCCACTTTCACGTTCACGGAGCTGGCGCTGTAGATGGCGGCGCAGACGCCGTTGTCGGGAGTGGCCATCCACAGGCTCTTGCTGAAATACGGCCAGCCGTGTGAGTGGTTGTGCTGGCAGCAGCGCGAGCTGAAGGGATTCATGGTCATGAACGGGCCGCTGTTCTGGACTCCCGGCGCGTGGTTCTTGCTATCGCTGACGACCATGTTAGGGGCGGTGAGGTAGCGGAGGGACTTGAAATCCGGCATCACCGCCGCCGGGTAGCTGTTGAACGCGACTTCCTCGCAGTGGTCGCCCCAGAAAGGATCGCCGGTGATTTGCATCAGCATTTCGTCGGACAGCATTTGCTCGACCATGCCGCAGGTTTCCACCGCCTGGCGGGGGTCGGCGTAGCCGGGGCGGCAGTTTTCGTCGCCACCGAACATGCCGCCCGGCACCTGGCCGTACCGCTTGCGCACCTCGAGGAAATCGTCGTAGGTCGCCTTGAGGTCGGCAGGGTTGTGGGATTGGAGGTAGAACTGGGCCGGTTCGCGGAAGCATTGGGCGATGTTCACGTTGTGCCAGTTCGGCAGGGTGCCCTGCTGGGTCCAATCGGCGGTGCAACGGTGGATTTTTTCCGCCAGCTTGAGCAATTCCGGGTCGCCGTTGCGGTTGTAGAGCCAGTGGATGCTGTAAAGGTTGTCCCCACCGCGCATTTTCTGCCAATAGTGGGTGAGCATCTGGTCGTCCGGAACCGTCAGTTGGTATTTGAAATACCGCGACATCAACTCAAGCACGCGTGGGTCGTTGGCTTGATCGTAATACGATTCCAGGCAGAACAACATGATCATGTTGGCCCAGTAATCGCGGGAGCCGTCTTCAAAATGCTGGTCCGGACCGAAATCCCCGTCCGGACGCTGGCTGGCGAGTGCCCCCTCCACCCAGGTGTGGACCTCGGCCAGCATCTTCGGATCCTTGAAGATGTAAGCGAGTTCGATGTAGCCTTTGAACCAATACGGCAGCTCCTCCCAGCCGTATCGGCCTTTGCCATCCTTGCTGAGCCAGGCGTTGTCGTCCTTTTGCAACCAGGCGCTGATCTCACCGAGATTGCCGGTCAGTCCTTCCTGCTGGCGCTTGAGAAACTCGCGCAGCCAGCCGGCGGGTTCGACCGAGCCCACCGGCAGGCCGATGAATTGGCTCGGCTTCAGCGGGGTGCGGTTGCTGACGTAGTTGCGGTTGGTTTGGGTGGTGTCGGGACGCTCGACGACGGTGATTCCAGCATGCAGGGTGGTCGCGCTCAGGGCCAGACTGGCCAGCCAACAGGTAAGGTGTGTTTGGGTCATCGTTCAGTGGGGTGGGGCTCCGTCTACGCGCGTTGCTTGCGGAATATTAGCGGAAACCCGGCTTGCCGAGTCGTTTTGTGGGCCGCCCGATGAGCGCCCCCTTTGTCGGTAGGGTTGGGGAAGATCGGGTTGGCCGGGCCATCGCAAGTGCTCTTACCTATTAAGCGCCATGGCGGGGCCGAATCCGACAGCGGATCTGTGAAACGTGTTTGATTCCAGAAACTCCGCCCGCCCGGTTGCCTCAGAAACCGCGCCGTGTGAAGGGATTTCCGAGACCTCCATCCCGGCTATGAGTCAGCTGTGGCTCCGGGGCAGCGCGGTGGCTTTTTGATCCGATTTTGCCGTTGACATCCCAAGCAGGGAGCTTACCCTCCGGAGGAAGTGAGCAGTAGAGTAACATCGGATCAAGTCATGTCTGAATCATTGGGTTCATCGACAGGCCAGATGCTCACCGGCGGCTTGCACCCGCCGCTCTACCGGGAATTGCGCCGGCTCGCTGCGTCCCAGATGGCAAGCGAATCCGCCGGCCAGACGATCCAAGCCACCGAGTTGGTCCATGAGGCATGGATCCGGCTTTATGGCAACGACGCATGGCAGAGCCCCCAGCATTTTCTCGCCACTGCCGCGCGGACCATGCGGCGGGTTTTGATCGACCGCGCGCGCCGGAAATCAAGGGACAAACGCGGCGGCGATCGGATCCGCGTCGGGCTGCCCACTGCCGATGCCGCATCGCCCGAGCCCGTGGACCAGTTGCTGCTCATTGATGAGGCGCTTGGACGCCTCGAGCAGATCGATCCAGTCCGTGCCCGGGTGGTCATTCTCAAGTTTTTCGGTGACTTGTCGAACAAGGAAGTGGCGGCGGAGTTGGGGGTCACTGAACGCAGCGTCGAGCGCTACTGGGCCTTCGCCAAGGCTTGGTTGTTCCGCGAGGTGAATCAACAACGCTGAGGCTGCGGCAACCGCTGATCCGCTGCATGACCCAGACCCCCTACCAACGCGAACAGCGGCTTTTCGACGAAGCCTTGGAGACGCCCCCCGGGTCGGCGAGGGATGCGTTTCTCGAGGCCGCGTGCGCTGGCGATTCCGCGCTGCGCAACTCGCTTGCCTCCTTGCTCGCGGCTGATGCCGATGCCGCGGATTTTTTTGATGGTGGTACCCTGACCCTCGTTCAGTTGGTCTCCTCGCAGACTCCGGAAGAGCCCGCAGCGGGCGTGAATCCGGCGATCGGGACCAGTATCGGCCCCTACCAAATCGTCGAACTCATCGATGAAGGCGGTTGCGGGTCGGTCTTCGTGGCGGAGCAAACCCAGCCGATCCGCAGGCGGGTGGCTCTGAAAATCATCCGACTCGGGATGGACACCGACGCGGTTATTGCTCGTTTCGAGGCGGAGCGGCAGGCGCTGGCGCTAATGGATCACCCGAATATCGCCCACGTGCTTGATGCCGGGAGCACCGCCGCCGGGTTGCCGTTTTTCGTAATGGAATTGGTGCCCGGTTCCAGCATCACCCGCTACTGTGACGACCACAACGTGTCCATCGCCGGGCGCTTGGGCCTGTTCGTGCAGGTCTGTCATGCCATCCAGCACGCCCATCAAAAGGGGGTGATCCACCGTGACATCAAGCCCTCCAACATCCTCATCACCCTTCAGGACGGCAAGCCGGTTCCCAAGGTCATCGATTTCGGGATCGCCAAGGCCACCGATATCCCGCTCACTGAAAACACCCTGCTGACCGACGATCTCCGGATGATCGGCACTCCGGCCTACATGAGCCCGGAACAAGCCGAACGCGGTGGCCAGGAAATCGATACCCGCAGCGACATCTACAGCCTCGGGGTGGTGCTTTACCAATTGCTCACCGGCAGTCCGCCGTTCGACCCCAAGGAGCTGGCCCGCTCCGGCATCAGCGAGCTTCTCCGCACCTTGCGGGAAGTCGACCCGCCGCTGCCGGCAATGGCACTTTGCAAACTGCCACCCAATCAGCTCACCGCATTGGCCCGCAGCCGCGGCACCGATCCGTTCGGCCTGCTCTCCGCAGTCCGCGGCGATCTCAATTGGATCGTCTCCAAGGCGATGGACAAGGATTGCCCGCGGCGCTATGAGTCCGCCCACGGCTTCGCCGCAGACATCGAGAGACATCTGGCCCACGAACCGGTCGTGGCCCACCCGCCGACCCGCCGCTACCGGTTGCGGAAATTGATCCGTCGTAACCGGGTGGTGTTTGCCTCGGCCATGGTCATGGTGGCGATTCTGATCATCGCCACCGGGGTGTCCACCCACCTCTACCTGCGGGAGCGCGATGCCCGGCTGGGCCTCGTCCGCGCCAAACTGGTGCAGACCTCGCTGCACCAGGAGGCCGAGCGCAGACGGGTGCAAGCGGAGGCCCTCCAGCTCATTGCCGAAACCCGCGAAAGGATCACCCAGGCGGTGGTGTTGTTGCGCGACGGGGATTTCCCGGCGGCTGATGCGCTGGTCGCCGGGGCCTCGCTGATCCGGCCCACGCCGGAGGGAGCCGAGGTATTCCGCCGCCTGGGCGATTGGCATGCCGTCCACGGCCGCTGGGAGGATGCGGCGGCGCGATTCTCCTACCTGATCAAGGTCAACTACCTCGACGGCAGCGACACCCCATCGCTCGACCACTTGCGGGCCGGGCCGGTCTTGATCGAGTCCGGAGATTTGGCGGGGTTCGAGCGTTTCCGGCGAGCGATGGTCGCCCGCTTCGCCAAGATGCCGGGCGTGCTTTCCGCCGAGCGCACCGTCAAAGTCGCTCTGCTGGTCCCCGCAGGCGAGGATTTAATGCAGGCCCTCGACCCGCTTATCGACGTCTCCGTGGACTCATTGAGCGGACTCGACCAGCAGCCGGTCACCGGCAATGTCGACCATCTCGAGATTTGGCGGATGGACTCGGTCGCGCTGGGCGAATACCGGAGGGGGCGCTTCGACCGCGCCGAAGCATGGTCCCGGGCATGCCTGGAATTTTCCAAAGACAATTCGTCACGTGAGGCGACCGCCCGGATCCTACTGGCGCTCGCCCTTCACCAGCAGGGGCGGGTCGGGGAGGCCCGCTCGGAGCTCGCACCCGCCTGTGCGGCGGTCGCAACCACCTTCGGCCAGGAGCTGAGGATTGACTACGCCGGCAGCGCATGGTGGTTCGATTGGCTGATCGCCCGGATCCTGCTGCGCGAGGCCGAGGAGCTCATTGGCCACCGGTCCGCGACTGGGGACCCGCACGATAAGCCCTAGCGACAGGGGAGGCTTGAAACGCAAAAAGGCGAATGACTTCGAAAACACACCATCGTTTCGACTCCTCGCGAACCTGTTTGAAGCTCAAACAAGTCGGAACGCCAGGATCTCCGGTGGCTTATGCGCACGAAAATCCCCGTTGGACGCGCCCGCACGGAAAGATTTTCGATGATTCTCTGTCGGGTATTGCCTGGGAAACGCGCTTCTTAATGAGACACCAAAATGCTCCGTCCTCGGCGGTAGGATGGCGCTTGCGCCGTGAATCTGGCCGCGTCCAGCCCCGGGTAGGGGAACCCATGCAACGAATGTCCGATCGCCAATCCAAACATCCCTGTCCCCAGCAAGCCCATGAAATTCCCGACGCCACCACCCACATCAATCCAACACCCGCCGGGTGGAAAACTCTGGAAATGCCTGTTGTGCCTCTCGCTGGGCGGGTTGTCCGCCCATGCGGAGTGGCAACCGGTGGCGGGCGGCATGATGACCGAGTGGGGTCGCCAACTGAAGGCGGATACGGCATGGCAGGAATATCCACGGCCCCAGCTGGAACGGGCGGATTGGACGAATCTCAACGGCCTGTGGGAATACGCGGTGACCGCCAAGGAGGCCAAGGCACCGGATTCATGGGCGGGGCGGATTCTGGTGCCGTTTTGCCCGGAGTCGGCCTTGTCGGGCGTCGGACGCCTGATCGAGCCGAATGAGGCGCTTTGGTACCAGCGCCCGCTCCCCGCACCGCAGCCGGGGAAACGCACGCTGCTCAACTTCGAGGCGGTGGATTATACCACCACGGTCTGGGTCAACGGCAAAATGATCGGCAGCCACACCGGTGGTTTCACTCCGTTTTCGTTCGACATCACCCCGGCGCTCAAGGCGGCCGACAATGAATTGCTGGTGCGGGTGGACGACGCGACCGAGGGCTTCCAACTCCACGGCAAGCAGAAGCTCAAGCCCGGCGGGATCTGGTACACCCGGGTGACCGGCATCTGGCAGACGGTGTGGCTGGAAAACGTCAGCCCGCGCTTCATCCGCGATCTGGATTTCACCACCGATATCAACGGTGGCAGGCTGCAGGTCAGGCCGAAACTCTCCGGCAAGGCCCTCGCCGGCGAGAACGTCCGCGTCACCGCGTCGATCGGCGGCAAGGCAACCGCCGCAAGCACGGGAAGTTCGGCCGTTAACCTGAAGATTCCGGGTGCCAAACGGTGGTCGCCGAAGGAGCCGAATCTCTACGATTTGAAAGTCGAGTTGCTAGACGGCAAAGGAAACGTCGTCGATCAGGTGAACTCCTATGTGGCCATGCGCGAGTTCGGCAAGGTCAAAGACAAGGACGGCAACTGGCGCTTCACCCTCAATGGCGAGAGCATCTTCCATTGGGGCCCGCTCGACCAGGGTTGGTGGCCCGACGGGCTTCTAACACCTCCGTCGGAGGCAGCGATGATCTCCGACATTGATTTCCTCAAGGCCGCCGGATTCAACATGATCCGCAAGCACATCAAGGTGGAACCGCGGCGCTACTACCATCATTGCGACAAAATCGGGATGTTGATCTGGCAGGATCAGGTCAGCATGGGGTATGGTCCCCAATCCGAGCCGAAAGACTCGAATCCGCCATGGACCCGGATGGATCGGAACCCCAAGGATGGCGTTTGGCCCGACGCCGCGCACGACCAATTCGTCACCGAATACGTGCGGATGGTCGATCACCTGCGCGACGTCCCCTGCGTCGCCGTCTGGTCGCCGTTCAACGAAGCCTGGGGCCAGCACCGCACGCTGGAAATCGGCAACATGGCGGTCGCCTGTGACAAGACCCGCCCCGTCAACATCGCCAGCGGCGGAAATTTCTGGCCGGTCGGCGACATCGCCGACTCCCACCAATATCCAGAACCCGGCTTCCCGTTTGACGACCAGCGTTTCGACGCCTACATCAAGGTTGTCGGTGAATTCGGTGGCCACGGCATGCCGGTCGAGGGTCACTTGTGGAACAAGAACAGCCCGAACTGGGGCTACGGCGGCTTGCCGAAAGACCTCAATGAATGGAAACAGCGCTACACCCGCTCGATCCAGATCCTCGCCGACCTGCGCAAGCGCGGGATTTCCGCCGGGATTTACACCCAGACTACCGACGTCGAGGTGGAGATCAACGGCCTGCGGACTTACGACCGGGTGAACAAGGTCGATCCCGCCTGGCTCAAGCCCCTGTCCGAGATGTTGCTCAACACGCCGGACGTGGCTAACACCGGGGCTCCGGCCAATTGATTGCGGTCATGAAGTGGAATCCAGCCACGACATTCCTCCGACGCGATGATGGATCTTCCGACTTCGGTAGTCCTCCAGCGCCCGGCACACCAATCCCCTCCCCCATCCGGAAAATGACCTCACCACGATCTCACAACAATGCCGCCGCCGCTTTGCTCGCCACCCTGCTGGCCGGTTCGCCGGTCCACGGTGCCGGGGTGCCGCCCGTCGCCGTCAGTCCGCTCGCGGCACCATTCGCCCTGGGCGATGTTCGCCTGCTCGACGGTCCGTTCAAGGATGGACAGGACATTGCGGTGAAATACCTGCTCAGCCTGGAGCCTAACCGTTTTCTCGCCGATTTCCGCAGGGACGCCGGCCTGGTGCCGAAGGCAAAACAATATGGTGGCTGGGAGTCGATGGGAGTCTGCGGACACAACGGTGGGCATTATCTCAGCGCCTGCTCGCTCGCCTACGCGTCCACCGGCGACAAACGCTTCCTCGAGCGGGTGAACTACTTTGTTTCCGAGCTTGCCGAATGCCAGCGGGCCAACGGCACCGGCTATGTGGCCGGCATTCCCGATGGCAAGCGCGTCTACGCCGAGATCGCCGCCGGCAACATCCGCTCCGAAGGGTTCAGCCTGAACGGTTGCTGGGTGCCCAACTACACCATGCACAAAATCTTTGCCGGGCTGCGGGATGCCTACCGTCACTGTGACAGCAAGCAGGCGCTCGAAGTCGCCAGGGGCTTGGCCGATTGGTTCGGGAAGATCCACGCAAATCTATCCGAAGAGCAGATGCAGAGGATCCTCGCCTGCGAACACGGCGGACTGAACGAGACATTCGCGGATCTCTACGCCGATACCGGCGAGGAACGCTACCTCAAGCTGGCCCGGCGCTTCCACCACCAGGCCATCCTCGATCCGCTCACGCGCGGCGAGGAAATCCTGCCGGGCAAACATGCCAACACCCAGATCCCGAAGCTCGTCGGCCTGGCCAGACTCTACGAAATCGCCGGTAACCCGGATGATCGCGCGGCTGCCGGCTTCTTCTGGGACAGGGTGGTCAATCACCACAGCTATCTAACCGGCGGTCATTGCGATCACGAGCATTTCGGCGAGCCGGACAAATTGAACGACCGGCTCAGCGATGACACCACCGAGACCTGCAATGTCTACAACATGCTCAAACTGACCGAACACGTATTCGGATGGAACCCGGATGCGGCGGTGGCGGACTTCTACGAGCGTGCCTTGCTGAATCACATCCGCGGCAGCCAGCACCCGGACGGACGGGTGGTTTACAATCTGACCCTGAAGCCCGGCGGAGAGAAACACTACCAATCGCTCTACGACTCGTTCACCTGCTGCGTCGGCACCGGCATGGAAAACCATGTGAAATACGGTGAGGCAATCTATTTCCATGATGCGGACGGCCTGTGGGTGAATCTGTTCATGCCCTCCGAACTCAATTGGAAGGAACGCGGATTGCGGGTTCGTCAGGAGACGAAATGGCCGATGGGGGATACCACTACGCTGGCCTTTTCCTCGGCAACGCCCCAGGAGTTCACCCTGCGGCTGCGGCACCCGCAGTGGGCCGTGAACGGGGTCCGGGTGACAGTCAATGGCGAGGTGGTGCCAGGCGACAGCAAGCCATCCAGTTATGTGGAAATCCGCCGCACCTGGAAATCCGGCGACCGGGTGGAAATGAAATTCCCAATGTCGCTGCGAACCGAGGCCATGCCGGATAATCCCAAGCGCATCGGCATCTTCTACGGGCCGACCCTGCTCGCCGCCAAGCTCGGCGCAGCGGACGAATCCGCCACCGCCAAGTCAGGTGAGGTGCCGGTGGTGGTGGTGGATGGCAAACCCGTCAGCCAGTGGGTCAAGCCGGTCGCGATTTCCAAATTGAACTTCAAGACCAGCGGGGTTGGCAGACCTCACGATGTGGAATTGGCGCCGTTTTTTGCGATTCATGACCGGCGCTACACGGTTTTTCTGGATGTCTTCACCGCGGCGGACTGGATGCGGCGTGAAGCCGGAATTCTAGCCGACCGCGAACGCGAGGCGCGACTTAAAGCCCGCACCGTCGATGTGCTGCGCACTGGCGAGCAACAACCCGAAAAGGATCATAATCTCCAGGGCGAACACACCGGTTCCGGCGATTCCGGCGGCCGCAAGTGGCGTCACGCCACCGATGGCGGTTGGTTCTCGTTCGAGATGAAGGTGGACCCCGCCATGCCCGGCGAACTGCAGCTGACCTACTGGGGCGGTGAAACCGGCAACCGGAATTTCGACATTCTGGTGGACGGCCGGAAAATCGCCAGCCAGAGGCTCCAGCAAGATAAACCCGGGGAGTTTTTCGATGTCATCTATCCGCTGCCAACCGAATTGACCCGGGGCCGGTCCGCGGTCACGGTCAGGTTGCAGGCACAGCCCGGTGCCTGGGCCGGCGGCCTGTTCGGTGCCAAGACCCTCCGCCGCGAAACCCCCTGAAAACCGAACCATTTATGCAACTTATGAAAATGAACCAACACCCCCCAACCGCGAATCCCCGGTTGCGATTTATTGATAGAGATGAACCGTCCGCATCCATGTCCAAGCCATCCGGACTGTGCAAGGTGCTCGGAATCGGGGCGGTGGCCCTGACCGTGATCAGTCCTGGTCTGCGGGCCCAGGCGGACTCCGACGCACTGCTGCGTCCACCGTCCGTGCCGCTGGTGGCGCACGATCCGTATTTCAGCATTTGGTCCCCCGGTGACAAGTTGACGGATGTCGACACCACCCACTGGACCGGCAAGCCGCACCGGCTCAACAGCATCGTGAGCATCGACGGCAAGCCATTCCGAGTGATCGGCGCCGAGCCCTCCGATACCCCCGCGCTGCCGCAAACCGGCGTGGTGGTTTTACCGACCCGGACAATTTACTCCTTCGAAGGATCGGGGGTGGCGCTGAAGCTGACGTTTCTCACGCCGGCACTGCCCGGCGATATCGATCTGCTGTCCCGTCCGCTCACCTATCTGACCTATGAATTCGCCGCCACCGATGGGGCCAGCCACAAACTGGATTTCAACTTCGACGCCTCCGCGGAACTCACCGTCAACCAGGGGGAGCAGAAGGTCGATGGCTCGCTCATCCAGCTAAACACCCAGGCAGGGAGACTGGTCGGAGTGAAAGTCGGCTCGGTCGACCAGCAGGTGCTGGCGAAAAAGGGTGACGACATCCGGATTGACTGGGGGCACCTCTATCTCGCCGCGTCCGAGGCCGTGGCAAAGCCAAGTTACCACCTGCGGGGCCAAAACCCGGCAAACACGGCGCCGCAGGGCGCGGCCGGTGACACCGCGGTGGCGTCGCTTGCCTTCAGCAGCTTCCAACTAGCCGGCAAGCCGGTTTCGCGGATGTTGATGCTGGCGTATGACGACGAGTATTCGATCCAATATATGAAGAAGAACCTGCGGCCGTATTGGCGCCGAAATGGCTGGGATGCCGACGATCTCCTAAAGGCCGCAGCCATGGAATACGCATCGCTACAAATGCGCTGCGTGGCGTTTGACACCGGGTTGATGGCGGATCTCACCAAGGCGGGTGGCGAAAAATATGCGAAGATCTCGGCGCTGGCGTATCGCCAGTGTTTCGCGGCGGGCAAGTTCGTCGCGGATACCAACGGCCAGCCGATTTCCTTCTGCAAGGAGAACCACTCGAACGGATGTATCGGCACGTCCGACGTGTTCTATCCGATGGCACCCCAGTTCCTGTTGTTCGGGCCGTCCGTGGCCAAGTCGTTCATCGTCCCGTTCATGAATTATGCGGCAAGCTCGCGCTGGAAATTTCCGTTTGCACCGCACGACATCGGCACCTATCCGCACGCCAACGGCCAGGTCTATGGCGATGGCGAACGCGGTGTGAACAACCAGATGCCGGTCGAGGAAAGCGGCAACCTGCTGATCCTCATGGCCGCCGTCGCGGAAATGGAAGGCAATGCCGATTTCGCCGGCCGGTATTGGAAACAACTCGAACAATGGGCCGCATACCTGAAGGAGAAGGGGTTTGATCCGGAAAACCAGCTTTGTACCGATGATTTTGCCGGACATCTCGCACACAATGTGAACCTCAGCGTCAAGGCGATCTGCGGTCTCGGGTCGTTCGCCAAACTCTGTGAAATGCGCGGCGACAAGACGCACGCCGAGGCCTACTTCAAGCTCGCCCGCGAATTCGCCGCGCGCTGGGTAAAGGAGGCCGACGACGGTGAGAAATTCCGTCTCGCGTTCGACCGCTCCGGCACCTGGAGCCAGAAATACAACCTGATGTGGGACCGGATTCTCGACCTGAAGCTGTTCCCGCTCGAGGTCGCACGCAAGGAGATGGATTACTATAAGAAGATCCAGAACAAATACGGATTGCCGTTGGACAACCGCCAGCCCTATACCAAGTTGGACTGGATCCTGTGGACGGCCACCCTGACCCAGGATCGGGCCGACTTCGAGGCCCTGGTGGATCCCGTGTTCCGCTTCCTCAATGAAACCGGGGATCGCTCGCCGATGACCGACTGGTATCAAACGAAAGACGCCAAAAAGGTCGGATTCACCGCCCGCCCGGTGGTCGGCGGCGTGTTTGCCCAGATGCTCTACAACAAAGGGGTTTGGAAAAAGTGGGCCGCACAGGACACTACCAAGGCGGCCGGCTGGGCTCCCATGCCGACCCCTCCGAAGATCACCGTGGTCGTGCCCGCCGCAGACACCAAGGCCGCCACCTGGCGTTACACCACCCGCCAGCCGGCGACGGCTTGGGCGGCCCCTCAGTTCGATGACTCGGGCTGGAAATCCGGCCCGTCCGGATTCGGCACCCAGGGAACTCCAGGCGCGGTGATCGGCACGGTTTGGAATACTCCCGACATCTGGCTGCGTCGTGAAATCGAAGTACCATCCCTGCCGCAGGGCGAGCTTCAGTTCTGGATGAAATATGACGAAGCCGCCGAGGTCCATGTGAACGGCGTGCTGGCACTCAGCACCACCGGTTGGATCGACGATTATCAGGCGATTCCGATGTCAACGGCCGGTCGCGCCGCCTTGAAACCCGGCCGGAACACGATCGCCGTGCACTGCCACCAGACGGTCAACGGACAATATATCGACGTCGGCTTGGTCACCGTCACCCCCGGCAAGCCGAGCGCACTGCCTTGACCGGCGCAACGGGCGTGGGAATGATTCATGGCAGAAAGGGATTGGCGATGAAGTAGAATCAACATGACCCGACCCTCGTTGCATCATGCCGTCCTCGGGCTGGCCCTGGCCGCCAGCCTGAACTCATCCGTCCGCGCCGCCGCACCGGCGTTTGCCTGGCTCGAAGGCGAGGCGGCCGAGACCGCGTTCAAGACCAGCATCGGCGACTGGGGGCGGCCGCAGTTCTTGTCCGGCGGCAACTGGCTCCACATCAGCGTGGAGGAGGGCAAGGTAGAGCAGGAGGTGCCGGAGGGCGGCATCCTGCTGGATTATGCCTTCCCGACCTCGAAGGCGGGCCGTTACGAGGTCTGGAACCGCGTCGGGTTCGAGTTCGTACGGTCGCCCTTCGAGTGGCGTCTCGACGAGCAACCGTGGCGGGTGGCCTCGCCGGAAGACCTTACCACGGACCTGATGGAAATGGGGTTCTGGTGCGAGGTAGCGTGGCTGAGAATGGGCGAGGAGGATTTGCAGGCGGGCGAGCATCGGCTCCAGATCCGCCTCCGGAAAACCAAGGATGAGCAAGGGAAATGGCAGCGGGTGCTGTACGCCTCCGACGCAATCTGCCTCCACCAGGGGCCATTCCACCCGAACTCAGGATTCAAACCCGGCGAGTCCGGACGCGACGCGGCCGACGAGGCGGCCGCGAAAGTGGTGTTCCAGCTTCCCGAGGCAAAGCCGTCCGAACGCGCCAGCGTGAGTCTCGATGGGGTCTGGGAAATTGCGCGCGACGACGAACAGCTCCCGGGAGCGGTCGCCGAGCCGATCAAGGAGCTGCCGCAGAACCCGGTCTGGCGCGCCATCCCGGTGCCCGGCGACAAGAACAAGGTCCGCGAAGACCTGATCTTCGCCCATCGTCTCTGGTATCGCACGCGCCTCGCGGTGCCGGCCTCAATGGCGGGCAGGGCATTCTACGTCGATTTTCCCTACAACAACCTCAACACGACGGTCTATGTGAACGGCGTCTACTGTGGCTTCGGCAAAAATCCGTTCGCCCCGCTCCAGGTGGACGTAACCAAGGGCATCAAGGCCGGGCAGGTGAACGAGGTTTGGGTGGGCCTCCGTGACTCGTGGTACGGCCGCTCCGCCGACCCGCAGCGGCCCATGAAGCTGCGCAAGACGTTCAACTATCCCATCGGTCTCTTCAGCCAAGGCTTCCAGGACATGGACTACCCGGTGTGGAACTGCCCGCAGGCGGGCATCCTCGCCACCCCGACCTTCGTGGCGGCGGGCGGCGGCGTGTATGCCGCGGACCTATTCGTCAAGCCGTCGGTCGCGCGGAAGAGGCTCGAGGCGGAAGCCACGTTGAACAACGCCACGGCGGGCGAAGCCACCGGCGAGATCCGCTGGCAGGCGGTGGATGACCAGTCAGGCCAGGTGGCACACACCTTCAAGGCGCAGCCGTTCAAGGTCGCTGCGGGCCAGCAGCTGACCCTCCCGCTCTCCGACGCCTGGACCAATGCCAAGCTGTGGTGGCCGGACACGCCGCACCTCTACCGCCTGCGCACGACCGTCGTCGTCGACGGCAACCCCTGCGACGTGAAGGAAACGCTGTTCGGCTTCCGCGAATGGCGCCGGGAAGGGACCCAGTTCACCCTCAACGGCGTGGTCTGGCACATGTGGGCCGACCTCATCGGCGAGAACCGTTCACCGCAGAAATGGCTGGCGGCCTACCAGCGCACGAACCAACGCACCATGCGCCTGTGCACCGCCGGCCAGGCCGGCCACGAGTCGCGCTGGCTCGGGTTGGAGCCGGAGGCGGCGCTGGAATTCTGCGACCGCAACGGCGTGGTCGTGCGCCGCAACACCACGATCGACGGCGAAACCATCGGCTACCAGTTTAGCGAGAGTGATCCGGAGACGCGCAAGCAACAGGGCGGATCGGAACTCAAGCTGGCCCTGATGAGGAACTGGCGCGACCAGTGCGTGGCGCAGGTCAGAGGCGAACGCAACCATCCATCGATCCAGATCTGGTCGATCGAGAACGAGTTCTCCTACATCAACCTGATCAACCTGCTCGGCAACTCGCCAAACATGGACCAATACGAGGCGGAGATCACCAAGACCCACGACGCCGTGATGGAGGCGGACCCGACGCGCTCGGCGATGACCGACGGCGGCGGTGCGATGAAGGACAACACGCTGGGCGTGGCCGGCGACCACTACGTCGCCACGCTCGATGCGCGGTATCCCGATCTGGCCTACGACCCGTTCGTCGAGGGCGGCGGGCGCGGGCGGTGGAAGTGGGACCAGCAGCGGCCGCGATTCATCGGCGAGGATTACTATGCCACCGGCATGAACCCGGCCGATTTCGCGATGTGGGGCGGCGAGGTAGCCTTCCAGGGCAAGGCCGCCACCCGCGACGCGATGGCCCTGTGTTACCGGATGCTCACCGAGGGCTACCGCTGGGGGGGCCACTACGCGGCGTGGCACTTGTGGATCGGCAGCGAAGGCGGGCCCGCGCAGTGGGGCGCGAACGATCCGCGCGCCGCGCTGGTGCGGCAGTGGGACTGGACGTTCGGTGCCGCGCAGAATGTGAAGCGCACCTTCGGCGTCTTCAACGACACGCCGTACGCGGAGCCGATCACCTTCACCCGCCGGCTCACGATCGACGGCAGGGAGGCCTACGCGAGGACCACCACCCACAACGTCGCGCCGGGAACCGCAGAGAAGTTCGACGAGGAGATCGCGATGCCTTCCGTCGCCGCGCGGCAGGAGGGCGAGCTGAGCCTGGCGTTGAGCGTGGGGGGCAAGGAGATCTAT
>JAIPKB010000143.1 GCA_021733795.1 Akkermansiaceae bacterium
GGTAAACCCGGCGGTAGCTGCCGGCGAGAGGGTGCCGGTATGCACCATCGCCTTGGGGGCGTCGCCCAGATCGTCACGTTGGGCAAAACCGGCGACTTGCTCGGTCCAGCTCACGTAATCGACAGGAGCAGGAACTTCCAGGGTTCCGCTGGCGGTGGTGGCACCCGGCAGGCGACCGAGAACCTTGAGCGAGGCGTAGTCAGCAAATCCCGCGCGCTGGCGTTCCGCGAGGATGGCCATGGCATTGATCAGGAAATCCGCCTGCGCGGCGGTGGTGCAGGAGTTCGCCAACCGAATCACGTTGCCACGCCCCGCGGTTTTGGGCATCGCCGCGAGCGAAGTGACCATCCGATGGCGGCGCGTCGTGCTCAATGCCTCATTGCTCTGGAATGCCTTGATATCCTCCCCGGTCACTTTCATCGCAATGAGCGATTGCTCATCGCGAAGAGCCAGTTCGGACTGCGTGAGGGCATAGGTATCCTCCGGAATCCCGATCATGTTGGTGGCGGCGACGGCGACCCCGGCAGAGGCCACAGCCGCGCCGATGCGCAGCGGCAGACCGCCGGCGAAGAATGCCCAGGTGACTTTATCCATCTCTTCCTGAAGGCGCGGATTGTCAGAGTAGGGATCCACCCCGAGTTGCCGGGCGGTATCGAGCTTCGCCTTGTCAAAGCCGGCGACATTCTTCGCGGCGTTGCCAACCTCTTTGCCGGTCTCCATGGCGACGGCGCCGGCATCGGTGTTGTTTTCCTTCGCCCCGGCGGCCTTCTTTTGGATCTTCTCTGCACCGCGGCTGATCGAGGAACCGATCTTGCTGAAAAAATGCCCGACGGTCGCTGGTGCTTGTTTCACCGCATCAACCGGATGAGCAACAATGTTTTTCACGGCATCAATCGGCTGCTCGATCGAGCGCTTCAGCCCCTCGGCGAATAGGTCGCTCTTGCTGGTATCCACCAGCTTGCGGATGGCTCCGATCTCCCTCAACCGCTGGTGGGCCTGCGACACTCCCGTGGCAGTGAACAAGCCGAAATCCGAATCAATTTCGAAAGTGGCCATGAAACCGTCGGTCGTCACTTGGTCACGCACCCGGTATGAGGCGCCTTGCAGCAACTCGGCAGGGAGCAACTCTGAGGCGTGAAGCGTCACCCCTTGCTCGAACACCGGCGAGGCGGCGGGAGCCTGCGCGACGGGAGGAAGGGCGACGGGAGACTGAGCCACGACCGTCGCCAACAACGCGACAGTGGAAAGTGGAATAAGGAATGGGGATTTCATGATCGCTACAGTTTGGCAGGGGGTTGAATGAGCGAACAGTATAACACTCCAGCCGGATTAGGAAAGTCGAAATATCCGCGGTTTCAGGTCCCGCGTTCCCCTACAACGGTAGATCGTAGGCCCGCCCATCCAGACCCTCATACCAGCGGACGTAGGCCGTGTTGACCATGCCGACACCCCCCAAGGTCGGATAGTCGCCCGTGAAATACCAGTCGCCGGCCTCGCCGTCGATCGACCGGTGGAGGTTGGCAATCGTCTGGAACAAGACTTCCACCTCACCCTTCCACTCCGTATCCTCCGGATAGACCATGCGGCTGATCTCCACGGAGATGTCCTCGTCGGTGAACGGAGCGTAGAGGTCCTTGACGCGGTTGACCCGCTCGGCGGCAGGCTTGCACAACTCCGCCTGGCAGTCCTGATAGACCCGTTCCAGCAGACTTGCCCGGCCGGAACACTTGAGCAGTCCGACCGCCGCCTGAAACGCGATGAAGCGCCCTAGTTCGGACATGTCGATGCCGTAACAATCCGGGTAGCGGATCTGCGGTGCGGTGGAGCAGATGACGATTTTTCCGGGCCGGGTCCGGGTGAGGATCTTGAGAATCGATTTCTTCAGGGTGGTACCGCGGACAATCGAGTCGTCCAGCACCACCAGATTCCCCCCCACTTCCACCACCCCGTAGGTGATATCATAGACCAATGAAACCATCTGGTCGCGGTTCTTGTCCTGGGTGATGAAGGTCCGCATCTTGATGTCCTTGTTGGCCACCTTCTCGCCGCACGGCCAATTGCGCAGGATCAGGTCGTCGATCAGGTCGGGCGTCAGGGTCCCGGCGTCGGATGCGGTCACCAGTACGTCCCTCACCTGCTGGCGCCGGTGCAGCCGCAACCCGTCCATCAACCCGTAATAGGCGGTTTCCGCCGTGTTGGGGATGAACGAAAACACCGTACGGTCCAGCGCTCCGCCAATTGCCTCCAGCACTTGGGGAACCAAGGTCGCCCCCATCGCCTTGCGCTCACGATAGATTTGCGGGTCATTGCCACGGGAAAAGTAGATCCGCTCGAATGAGCAGGGCGTGTAGGGCCGCTCCGGGGCGAAGCGGGTGGCACTCATCGAGCCGTCCGCCTTGATCGTCACCACCGTGCCGGGCTCCACCGCCTGCACCTCCTCCTCGTCCACCTCGAACACCGTCATCAGCGGCACCCGTTCGGAGGCAAAGGCGATCACTTCGTCGGTCACCAGCATGAAACAGGGCCGGATGCCCCCGGGATCCCGCATCACGAACATGTCGCCGTTACCGATCACCCCGCTAATCGCATAGCCACCGTCCCAGGCGGCCGCCGACGCCGAAATGATCGCCGGGATGTCCAAACCCGCCGAAATCCGGTCCGGCATCTCGTTGCCATGCTCCCTCTCCTCGTCGCGGAAGCGCCGATAGAGGTCGGTATGGGCTTCGTCCAAATGGTAGCCGATCTCCTCGAGCACCGTCTGGGTGTCCGTGCCGAACACCGGATGCTGGCCGCGCTCGATGAGCACCTTGTTCAGCTCCGCCGCGTTGGTCATGTTGAAATTCCCCATCACCATCAGGGTGCGGGTGGGCCAGTTGCTGCGGCGCAGATACGGGTGGCAGGAACCCGCGTTGAACTCGCCGGACGTGCCGTAGCGCAGGTGCCCGATGAGCACCTCGCCCCCGAAATCGAAGTGGGTCTTGACGCTCTCCGGATCCTTGGGGTTCATCACCCCCTTGCGCGAGAGCTTGGCGAAGTCCTTCATTTCCTTGCGGAAAATCTGGGCCAGACCGTCCTTTTCGATGCTGCGGCGGCGCTCCACATAAGGCTGGCCGATGGGCATCCCGAGTTTCACACAGCCGATCCCGGTGCCGTCGTGACCGCGGTTGTGCTGCTTTTCCATCAACAGCAACAACTTGTTGAACCCCCATAGCGGGGAGTTGTACCGGTCTTGAAAGTAGGCCAGCGGTTTGCGGAGCCGCACCGCGGCGATCCCACATTCATGTTTCAGAAAATCGCTCATGGGGTGGGGTCTCGCAGGTGGGGTTATTCGCCTTGAACTTTTACGCGGACTCCTTCCTGGGGAACCATCCGCCCGATGACCACCCCTCCAGGCCCGGCCTTGAGGGCGGCCTCGACCTGCGCCTCCGCCGCAATCACCACCCAGCCGATGCCCATGTTGAAGGTGTGGAACCGGTCCTCGCTGTCAACGTGGGCCAGCAGCTTGCCGATTCCCTCCAATTCCCATGGCGGAATCACCAGATCCGCACCCATTCCACGGAACAAGCGCTCCAGATTCTCCGGCAGTCCGCCGCCGGTGATGTGCGCCATCGCCTTGGGCTTCACCCCCGCCGCCCGCAGATCGCCCACCACATCATGATAAAGCCGGGTCGGCCGCAGCCAGGCGGCCAGTTCGGCCTCGCCCACCTCGTCGGAGTGATCCCGCAACACCCGCCGCACCAGCGACCAGCCATTGGCATGGATGCTGGCGGACGGATAACCCACCAGTACGTCGCCCACCGCCACCGTGGTCGGGTCCACCAGCGCGGACTTCTCCGCGCAACCGATGCAGAAACCCGAGAGTTCGATGATCCCGGGCGGGACGATGCCCGGCATTTCCGCCGTTTCACCGCCGGCCAGAATGCAGTTGCAGGCTTCCAGATACTCGGACATCCCCGCGATCAACCGGGTGATCCGCCCCTCATCCAGTACTGAAATCCCTATATAGTCCAGAAACAGCAGCGGATCCCCGCCAGTGGTGAGGATGTCATTGACGCTCATCGCCACCAGGTCCTGGCCGGCCGTCTCCAACAAATCCTGCTCCAACAGCAGTTCCAGTTTCGTCCCCACCCCGTCGCAGCCGGTCATGATCACCGGCTCGGCGTAGTCGCTCAGGTCATAACACGCCGCAAACAGCCCGAAGGCCCCCCACAATTTGCGCTGCTGCTGGGTGCGCCGTGCGTAAGTTCCAATATCTCCCACCAGGGCGGCCGCCTTACGCGTGTCCACCCCTGCCTGCTGGTATGTCAAGTTTCCCGCCATAGGTCGTGGACCCATTTTTAGCAGCGTATTCTTCACAGTCACGCCCAAAAAACATCAAATTTCAACCCTGGCCGGTTTCAGGCACTTCAAGGAGGGTGTGAAAAATGCCCGTAGATTCAATGTTTTTGTAAAAATTTGAGAAAAATTTGAACATTTTTCAAATTTATGAATTTTTTTATTGCCAAGTTGGCGAAATTATCTACTTTCGAGGAAATCACAGCGCGACAGTCTATTAGGAGACCTTGAATATCCGTAAAACTCACCAAATTTCCAACCACTAACAATGAGCCTTCCAGCACCCAGCATCGAACTCGGCAGCGGTTTCCAAATTGGCTACGGCACACCCTTGGCGGGTCTTGACCGGGAGCTCCGGTTGAGTGGCGGCACCCATTTCCTGGTGGCCCGCAATGGCCGGGGCAAAACCACCCTGTTGCGTACCCTGGCCCGCACGCTCAAGCAGCTGTCCGGCACCTTCCGCACCCAGGGCTATCTCCAGTATCTGCCCGAGGACCTGCGTTTCGACCCCGAGATCCCGGCCAAAACGATCTTCCGCTCGATGTTGCCAAGCAAGACCCGCAAGGCGGCCCTTGCTCTAGCGGAGCAGATCGAACTCGATGTGGCCAAACCCTACGGTCGGCTTTCCACTGGCAACCGCCGCAAGACCAGTCTGATCCTGGCCGAGTTTTCGGTCCAGAACAAGGCCGGCAGCATCCTCCTGCTGGACGAGCCCTTCAGCGGCTTGGACGCCTTTGCCCGCCAGGCGTTCGAAAACCTGTGGCGTTTATCCGGCGACAAGGTTCTGCGCCTGGTGAGCTGCCATCCGGACTACGACGATATGCCGATGCCCAGCACCTTGCTGATCACCAATGGTAAGCTCAAACACATCCACCAGCAGGATCTCAACTGGAGCACTCTCAAACAACAACTCAACTAAGCCTCCCAAACCTTCTGCTTTGCCATGAGACTTTTTCAACTCACACTCGCCACCATCTTCCGCCGCAAGGCGTGGGCCGTGTTCGCCCTGGCGGTCGTGTTGCTGCCTTTCGCGCTGCCGATGATCTCCAGCGCCACTGAAAAACCCATCCTCGTTCAACCGGCCCGGATTCTTGCCGCTTGGAACACCCTGTGGATCGGCACCCTGCTCTGGGGCTTCTTTACCGCCGCCCGCCAGGGTGAGGACAACGCCCGCTCCGGACTCGGCGAGTATTTTCTCACCACCGGCGTCAGCGCCACCCGCCAGTTGTTTGAAATCTGGCTGGCCATCTTCTGCTACATCGTGCCGATCACCCTGCTCGCCGCCGCCATCTGCCAGTTTGGCGCGGCCCCGGCTGATCCGGTGGAACACGCCGCCTGGTGGATCCTCAATCTGCAATACGTCTGCCTCTTCCTGCTGGTCATCGCTCCGCTGCTGGCGTTTGCGATCGCCCTCGCCTCGCGCTTCGGCAGCATCACCGGGTTTTCCATCTCGCTCGGACTCACCCTTTACGGGCTGTGGGGAGTCGGCTACCTCGACAACATGCTCAAACTCGAGGAAAACCCCGCCCTGCAAAGCCTCTGGCTGTTCTCGCCCCAATACCGGCTGGCGGATCTGACCCAACGCCTCCACTTCAAACTCGGTGCCCTGCCGACTGGTGTCTTCTGGCAGATCGCCCTCTATTTCACCGGCATCCTCGCCGTCTATACCGGCCTGTCCCGCCTCTGCTTCCGCACCAAGCGTGCTTGAACTTCCGGAATCCCGGCTTCCCCATCCATCCATCATGAACAAACTCCCATCCACCGCAATCACCGCGACCCTCATCGGGGCCGGAGCATTCGCATGGGCGTTGTCCGCCCGACAGCTCGTCACCCAACCGGAGCTGGCCACGCCGCTCAACCCGCTCGGCATCAACCGCAGCCCCTACGGCGAGGTCCTCGCCATGGCCATGCAAAGCCCCATCGATGCCTATTGGCACGGAGCTGGAGTGGAGGAACACGAAGATGAACACGAGTGCGGTCCGGCCTGCGACCACGACCATGATAAGGACGCGGTCACGCCGGCAGTTGCCAGCGCACCGCCCCCGCTCAAGAGCCGCCTGGTCACCTTCCTCTCGGAAATGGACCGCGGCCTCAACGCCCGCAACAACCCGAAACCGACCACCCCGGCACACCAGTTTTACATGCGTCGCCAGACCGAGGACAAGCTCCGCTTCGCCTACCACCTGGACCCCGCCCACTACAGCAACTTCAACAGCTACTACTTCTTCCTCACCCAGCCCATGGTCGGCACCCGCCCGGAGCTCACTTCCTCGGCCGTCCAACTGGCCCAGTCGACGATCGACTACTGCCTCAGCCAGCAGGACGACCCCCGCCCCGCCCTCACCGCCGCCTCCGCTGCGGAAAATATCCTGGAAACGATGATCACCGACTCTCGCAGCGGCACCCATCTCCACAGCATCGCCCAAATGCGGCAGAATCTTGCTCTGGTCAACCACTGCATCGGCCGTTTCAACGAAATTGCCGCCCGCTGGGATGCCTCCGGCAATTGGAACCGGCTCTCCGAGTTCAGGCTCAACGAAATCAAGGAGCGCATCCATTTCATCTGCAAAATGCGCGACGCCCAAGCCACCGCCATCGACAAACTGGACCAACTCCCCGGAACCCAACAAGTCTCCAAATAATCAGCTAACGATTCATCCGTCATGTCCGTCATCAGTTCCAACATCCAACCGCCGCCACTGCCGGGAGCTCTCCCGCCGGTCACCGCCGCGCGTTTTGGCACCGGCGCCACCGGCCAGGAATTGTTAGGCACGATCTTCCGCATCTGTGGCCAGCTGCGGGTCTCCGATATCCAGATGCGCGCCGGCCGGCCGGTCTATATCCATACCAACAAGGGCATGGAGGTGCTCGATTTCCTCGGCCTCCTCTCCCCGGCCAACATGGATGAAATCCTCAAGGAACTCATCAGCAACCGCGAAAGTGGCAGCCATGGCTTCGGTCAGGACCAGTCCATCGGGCAACGCGTCGATGAAAAAATCCGGCTGGCCATCGCCGATTTCGCCGAGCGCCGGGTGGCGGATTTCTCCTGCGACGGCATTCCGCTCGGTGATTCCGGCGAACTTTCCGGCCGCCTCCGCATCCAGGCCCATCTCAGCGCCTCCGGCCTGGGCATCACCTGCCGTATCCTCAGCGACTTCATCCCGGTTCTCGACACCTTGGGCATCGATCCGGACACCACCGAAACCCTTCGTTACGGCGTCCTCAAGCGCGCCGGCCTGTGCCTCGTCACCGGCCCCACCGGCTCCGGCAAATCCACCACCCTCGCCTCTCTCATCGACTGGCTGCGCCAAAACCACCCCAAGCACATCGTCACCGTCGAGGATCCCATCGAATATCAGTATCCGGACTCCATGGACGACCCCCAGACTCCCGGCCGGCAGATCCCCGCGCCCAGCGTGGTCACCCAGCAGGAGGTAGGCCGCGATGTCCACTCCTACCGTCAAGGGCTCAAGGACGTGCTCCGCAAGGCACCCCACATCATCCTGCTGGGAGAAATCCGTGATCGCGAGGCCATGGAAACCTGCATGGAAGCCGCCCAGACCGGCCATCTGGTGCTCTCCACCCTGCATACCACAGGTGCCGTCAAGACCATCGGTCGCATCCTCGAACTCTACCCGAAGGAAAACCATACCTCGGTGCTCAGCCGCCTGTCCGAAACGCTCATTTTCATCCATTCCCAGGGACTGCTCAACGGCATCCAACGCCGGGTCCTCACCTACGAGTTCCTCCACAACAATGACGATTCGGTCGCCAGCGCCATCGCCAACTACGACGGTGGAGCCGGCTCGCTGGAGGACATCATGCACCGCTCCGGCAACATCGCCTGGGACTCCAACCTCCGCCGTCTCCTCAAACAGGGTCTCATCACCCACGAAGCGTTCCACAACGCCAAAATGAACCGCAACGAAGACGACTGACCACCACTCTCCGAGCCCGGCCGGGCGGAACGGTGTCCCACCGCTCCACCCAACGGGTTCACTCCGCGAAAGCAAAAAACAAGACAAGACAAAACAAAACAAACAAGACAAAACACTAAGCTGATACACCTATGAAACTGACTAACACCCAAAACATGAAACGCAAGTCCGGTATGACCCTCATCGAATTGACGGTCGTCATCCTCGTCTTGCTCTCCCTGATCGCCATCCTCTTCGTCGGCGCCGCCGCATGGAAGAAGGGATCGGATCGTGCAGCCTGCATTATGAACCAACGCAATGTTCAGCAAGCAGTCCGCGGCCACCAGAACATGTCCGGCGCAAACCCCGGAGATCCAGGTCTGCTTACTGCTGCCATCATCGGCACCGATGGCTACATCCAGACGCAACCTGTATGCCCGTCTGCCACCGGCGGCTATCCGGCCACGATTGACGGAGTTTATCCGGCCCTCGGCACACTGGCATACCCCTGTACCGCAGCCACCACCCTCCAGCATGTCCCCAACGTCATCGCTGGCTGGTAACTCCACCATGATCCCCCATTGAGGGGATTCCGATCCGACGGCCCGCTCCTTGCGGGCGGGCCGTCCACCGGTTCCACTTCCAACCACTAATACCCACCCAATCCCCTTGGCCACTTTCGTCCATCCTTCGTCGCTGAACAAGTTCCGGCAGTTTACCCAAGCCTGCTCGGTGCTGCGCCAGACCACGCGCGCCACCAATCCGGCATGGTATCAGGATGCGCTCGACCTGGACGTCCAACTCCACCTCCGGATGGACGGCCTCACTCTCTCCACTTTCCTCTTCACCCGCAGCACCGGCCAGTGGGTCAACGGCCCGGTGCTCGACGAGCCCTGCCTGCGGGAACCCGCCCGGATGGCCGAAACCGCGCTGGCCATCCTCAAGCTCGCCCAATCCCACCAGGCCTCCGCACTGGGCGTGATTCTCCACCTGGCCGATGAATTCGCCACTGCCGAACTTAAGCCGGAACTCGACAATCCGGCCGCCCTCCCGGACCTCCGGTTCGCGGCCGCCAACGACCCGGCCTCCATCCTGGACGGCTCCGCCATCGCTCCCGAGCAAGCCGTGTGGCGGGTACTGCCCTATCCTGGCCAGGGCGGCGAGTCCATCGGCACCACCATCACCCTGAGCCGCCAGTTCTCACCCTTCCTCGAAAGCCTCCGCCAAACCGGCGATGCGCACAATTTCCCGATTGTTACCTGCGCCCTCAGTTCACCGCTGGTGCTGACCATGGGCCTGCCGCAACTGCTGCCGATCGAGCCCGGCAAGTCGTTTGTCACCGTCCTCCAATACCCCTGGTTCACCGCCTTGGTATTCTGCAACGAGCATGCCGACCTCATGCTCATCCGCACCCTCCAACACCGCTTCCAGCACCGCGCCGCCAACCTTCGCCACGCCTTGGCCACCACCAACGCCTCGCTCGAACTGGTGGACCCGGATATTTTCATTCTGGATTTCGGCCAGGCGGCGGATGGCAGCCTGCTCGCCGATATCACCCAGTCCTTCCCAGCCAGTCGGGTGTGCGCGGCAGACCCGACCATCCCGGATGGCATCCAGGGCCATTGCCTGGAACCGCTGATCGCCACCGCCCAATTGGTCAAGCCGGACGCCATCACCAGCCACACCTTCGAAACCCTGCGCGACGACAAATGGGGCGTGCAGAATTTCCTGCCCACCCCAAACGAAGTTCTGGAAATTTTCCCCACCCGACGGGACATGGTGCTGCTGCGTGCCGCCCGCCTGTCCTGGATCGGCCTCGCCGCCGCAGGGGTGCTTGTACTCGGCTGGCTTGCCCTCGGCGTGATCGACATCATGCGCCGTGAGGAGTGGAGCTTCAATCCGGACGAGGCCACCATGGTCAAGTCCCGGCTCACCAAACTCACCAACGAGCGCTCGAAGACCCTCCATTGGGACAATCTGCTCGAAGACCGCTCCAAGGCCTGGTGCACCATGGAACTGCTCAGCCGCCTGTTCCCGGAAGACACCGGGATGCTGGTCAAAAACTTCCTCCACACCTCCAAACCCGACACTATCCCGGGCCAAGCCAAAGTCGGCTTCGTCAAGGAGTGGAGAATCACCGGCTTCGCCCGGGAAGAGGCGCTCCAACTGCTCAACGAGCTCAATACCCAGGAGGGAATCTCCACCCGTTTCGCCAAAATCGCTAAAATCACCGGCAACGCCGCATTCGACCCCCAGGTGGACAACCGCAGCATCGCGGTCAACGCCCGCATCCAGGAAAACAACGGCTTCCGGCCCGGGCCGCTGGATGAATTCAGCAACCTCGACGAATCCACCTATGGCTTTTCTTTCGACCTGACCATCACCCAGCGGTATGAGGCCACCGACCCGATGGCCGTCAATGTCACCCGCATCCCCTGATCCATGAATCTTTACCGCCAATCCATCGCCCTGTTCGGCATCGTGGTGCCAATCCTCATCCTGGCATTGGTGCTGGGGCTGGGCATTGCCATGAAAGGACGGATAGTCGCTTCTTTCGACCGCAACGAGGATCTTTTCAAGAGCTACCAAACCAACCGGATGGCGGCCATCAAGATCGAGGAAAGCATTACCAAACAACGCGTTCATCTGGAGCGTTGGTCAGCCTTGATGTCCGAGGACGCCTTGAGCGCCATGAACAGCAACCTGCGGACCATCGCCGAGGGGCTGCCCGCCAAGGAATTCCAGAAAGGCGGCTTCGAACGCACCGCTGGCTCCGGCGGCTTGGGTTCGGCCACTGCCCAAAATTCCTCGCAACTCAAGATTTCCTTCCGCGGCACCTTCCGCACCATGCAACGCGCCTTCCTCGAACTGGAAACCCGGATGCCCCAACTCCAATTGCAGGAGTTGCGCATCACCCCCAATTTGAATCAGCAAAACCCGTCCACGCTCCTCAACTACCAAGTAACCTATCTGGCATGGGAAAACTAACCTTCATCCTGCTCTGGCTCATCCCCACCCTCGCCGCGGCCGCACAGCCTCCGGCCACCCCGAACCACACCCCGAACCACACCCCGGCACCAGCCACTCCGGATGCGGCGGCGACTCCGTCCCGCTACGCCGGGGCCGACCCGACCACCTACGCGGCGGCACTTGCCAAGCGGATGGCCATTCTCAGCCGCGCCCATGATCCCTTCGGCCAACCCCAGGACCCGGATGCCAAACCCGTGGTCAAACCCACCCTCGCCAAAACCACCCGTCGCAGCTTCAAAGCCGAGCCCCCCGCCCCGCTGTCGGAGATCGTCAGCCAAATCAAGGTGACCACCGTCATGCCCAAGGCCCGGCGTTTCCTCATCAGCGACCGCGCCCTCGGAGTGGGCGACAAAATCCCCATCAACTACCGCAACAAGCAGATCCTCACCCAAATCACCGAGGTCAGCGCCGCGCGAATCGTTTTCAAGAACACCGAAACCAACGAAATCGGCATCCTCAAGCTGGACATGCTGCCTTCGGGCATGACCAAGGGGACCGCCAGCATCATCGCTCCGGGCATGTCCCCCACCGACCCCGACGCCCCGCTCGAAGTCGGTTCACCGCTCTCCCAATCCGTCGGCTCGATCACTCCATAACCCCACCTACTATCCCATGAGAACGCTCCCAACCCTGTTGCTATTTGCAGTTGCCCTAGCCCCATTACTCGGTCTCGCCCAGGTCGTGGGTGTGGACCCGGCCATAGACCCTGCCGCCGCCGCTCCCGCAGAGCCCGCTCCCGCAGAGCCCGCTCCCGCAGAGCCCGCTCCCGCAGAGCCCGCTCCCGCAGAGCCCGACCCTGCCCAACCGGCTTCGAACCTCGCCAACGGCGCGCAACCAGCCCAAGCAGATCCCGCCGACCTGCCCGCCGAAACCTTCCCTTCGCCCACCCAGCCAACCGAGACGCTCCAGCCGACACCTCCCGTTGAGCCGATTCCCGACGCGGTGCCACTGGCCGGAAGCGCCGCCGATCCTGCGGGGCAGGATGCCGCGACCAGCCAACAGGTCGGCCTGATGGAGGCTTCTGCCGAAGGCTATGTGCTCAAGGATGCCCCCATCAACGAGGTCCTGCAGTTCCTCGCCAAGTCCGCCGGTCGCCAATACTTCCATAACAACAAGATCGTCGGTCCGGATTTCAACGTCACCGGCCACCTCAATGACGGCGACCCGCTCCACCAAATGGAGGAACTGGCATTCATGTATGGGCTTGCCCTGCACACCAAGGGCGGCACCATCTACGCCCTCACCCAGACCCAGCTCGCCCAACTCCCCGGCATGGAGTTCCACTATCAACTCAGATACCTCCGCCCCACCGATATCAAGCAAATCATCGAGTTGATCAAACCCATGCTCAGCCCGGGCACCGGCATCGTCAACTTCGAGAGCAAAACCAATACCGTCATCATCATCGATACCGCCCACCGCATCGAACAAGCCCGCGAGTTCCTCCACAGCATCGATCGGGCCAAGGGCCAGATCATCGTCGAAACCAAAATCCTGAGGATCAACAGCGTGGTCGGCGAAAACACCGGCATCGACTGGTCCGGATCCCTGGGCAAGGACGGCACCTCCATGAAAGTAGCCTTTGACCTGGCATCCATCTTCGGCCTGCCGACCTCTCCCGCCACCACCATCCCGGACAGCGACGGCACCAACCTCGTGCTCAGCCCCATCCAACTCACCGGCGTGCTGCGCGCCCTCGCCGAGGGCGGCATCGCCAGCCAGGTCTCCAACCCCACCCTCATCACCGAAGACAACGAACAGGCCACCATTTCCATCATCGACCGCGTCCCCATCATCACTGCCACCACCACCGGCGGCGGCGGCGGCGTGGTCCCCGAAACCACCGAGGAAGTCCGCTACAAAATCGGCCCGGATGACAAGTCGATCGACGAGTCCCCCGACAAACACCGTGAAATCGGCATCTCGCTGGTGGTCACCCCCACCCTGCTGCCGGACGGCACCGTCCGAATGAAAATGCGCCCCCGCTCGGCTCAAATCGTCGGCGAGGTCACCGGCGTCGGCATCGATGGCCGCCCCGGCAACAAATACCCGCGCGTCACCGAGGCCATGCTCGAAGTCCTCGCCCGCGTGCCCAACGGGTATTCGCTGATTGTCGGCGGCTTCTACGGCGAAACCAAGACCGACAAGGACACCAAAGTCCCGTTCCTGGGAGACATTCCCATTCTCAACTTCTTCTTCAAAAGCAGTGGATCCACCAAAGAGCGGACCAGTCTGGTCTTCGTGGTCACCCCGAAGTCCTACGACCCCACCAGCGGCCAGGCAAACAACCGGGCAGGCGACCGCGTCCACTACGGTGCCCAGCTTGGCAACGACTACGACTGGATCGATGACAGCAACCCCGGTCCCGCCCACGAACCCAACATGTGCCGCACCCTCCGGGGCATGAAGCCACAACCCGCCCCCTACTACCCACTGCCGGGCGAACAAGCCGCCCCTGCTCCCGCCCCCGCTCCCGCCCCCAGGCCGGCCGCCCCGCCGTCCACCAAATCGAAATACCCTTTCGCCAACTCCCACAGATAGTCCCCGCTCCTTCATCCCGGAACCAGCGCCCCACCCTCCACCCATGTCCGTAGCGTCCGCAGTTGCTCTCAAACAGCAGAGCCAAGCACCACCCCAATCCGACAATCCGGCCGGGACGGTGGAAAGCTGCCTTGACCTCACCACCGAGGCCTTGCTAACCACCCGCGCGGCTTCCCAAGTGGAGGTTTCCCACGCCCTGGACCTCGTCCGCAAGGCCGCGGCCGAGCATTTCCCAGTCGATCTGGTAGAGGCCGTCGCACGCTCCCAGGGCCATCATGAGGAACATCTCGCCGGCGCGGTCATGACCCTCGCCGACAAAATCGCCAGCACCCTCAATCCCGTGCCTCCGCTGGTCCCGTTCGCCGGCAAACTGATCGCGCCCTCCGCATTCTACGAGTCCTTCGAGCACCTCCACACACTCGCCCGCGCGCTGCTCACTCCGGTCATCTTCGCCGAAGACACCGACTCGATCGGCGTGGCGTCTCTCAATCCGATCGCCGCCAACCTGCTCTCCACCGCCATCCAGGACTCCGTCGGCCGCCGCTTCGGTATCAGGCCTTTTCTAACTATCGTTAGGCTCGACTACGAATCCTGGACCTTCCTCTGCCGCAAACACTTTGAGCTATGATCGAATTCGACGGTATTTCCTTCAACGACTTGATCAGCCGCCGGATCATGGCCGAGCTGGTACAGCACGATCCGTCCAACGCGGAGCTGTCCCAGGATCAGGTCCCCAACCGGATCACCCGCTACAGCTTCATGTCTGCCCTGGCCAAGATCAACGGCCTGCCGTTCTTCCCCAAGGTCGCCGAGTTCTGCGATGAGGCACTGCATGCCAGCTGCGATGCCGCCGTCATGTCCCGCGGCGTCTTCGCTCCGCTCTGCATCTCTGCGGGAAACAAGCTCATCGTCGCCATCGCCAACCCCTGGAGCCCCCCTGGCAGAGGAATACCTGGCCCCGCGGTTCCCGGATCTCGAGATCGTCAAAATCATCACCCTCTCCTCGGAAATCAACCGGGCGATCGAATCCGTCGCCACCAACAACGGTCCCTCCCGCTCGGAACTCGAAGCGATCGACGTGGAGGACCTCGATGACGGCATCCACGACTTTGATGTCACCACCGACTACAGCGAGCCGATGGCGCAGTTGGTCGCCACCATCATGTCCGACGCGGTCAGAACCCGCGCCTCCGACATCCATTTCAAGGTTGAAAAGGATAGCTTCTACTACGCCTTCCGCGTCGATGGCGACATCGGCCCCAAGGTCGAGATTCCGATGAAGCTCAAGGACCGCCTGGATGCGTTCCTCCTCAACCTGATGAAGCTGCCCACCGAGATCCGCAACACCGCCCCCGGTATCTCCGGCCGCTTTACCATCGCCTATTTCCACCGCCCGATCGACATCCGCTACGAACGCCACCGCACCTACCGCGGCTACCACGTCACCATGCGGCTGCTCGACAAGTCCAACATCAATGTCACCCTCGGCAAGGGCACGCTGGCCTTCGATGACGAGACGATGTTCGCCCTCAACAAGGTGATGAAAATCCCCGCCGGGATCATCGTCATGTCAGGCCCCACCGGTTCCGGCAAGTCCACCACCCTCAACGCCATCCTCCGCGAACTCAACCGCCCGGAAGTCAACATCCTCACCCTGGAAAACCCGGTGGAGGACGAGGTCCCCGGCATCACCCACTGCGACCTCAAAAGCGCCAAGGAGTTCAAACCGATGATCGCCTCTTTCATGCGCTCCGACCCCGATATCATCCTGATGGGCGAAGTTCGCGACATCGAGTCCGCCGAACTCGCCATCGAGG